>CAZUVW010000269.1:0-1502 GCA_964623875.1 uncultured Gaiellales bacterium | reverse complement strand
GAGCGGGCGCGATCGGGCGCCGTGTTCGGCCAGAGCAGGCCGGCGAGCGCATCGCGGCTGACGCCGCGGCCGGTCACGGCGAGGTACGCGAGCAGCGCGGTCGCCTTGCGCGTGTCGACCTCGAGCGGCCGACCGTCGACCTCGACGGTGGGCGGTCCGACGAGCGCGATCGACAGACGTGACACGTCGGGCACGCGGGGATCGTAGACGCAACGGACGAGCGTCCCGGAGCGTGTTCGTAACGATCCCGGAACGAGCTGCTCGGCGCGACGTCGCGGTCGCCGCGCGCGCGCGCGCAGGTGTGCTGGCTGCGAGGTCCCGGCGCATCAAGCGGCACGGCTCGACGTGCTCAAGGCACTGCAGGACGAGTGAGTCGGGGCCTGCCGTCGACTCGCCTCGACGTCCGGCCCAGCTCGTCACGCCGGCAGGACGGCCACCTGATAGCGGGCGATCGCCGGGTCGCGCGTCACGATCGTCATGCCCTCGAGCTGAGCCTGAGCGACGAGCATCCGGTCGAACGGGTCGCGATGGTAGAAGGGGAGTGACCCCGCTGCCCAGGCGTGCGCGGCTGTCACGGGCACCGTCCCGAAGCCCCACTCGTCGAGCTCGCCGGGGATGTCCTCGACCTCCGTCCCGAGCTTTCCGAGCGTCAGCTTCGTCGAGACCTCCCAGAGCGTTGCGGCGCTCACGTTGACCTCCTCGGCGGCGACGATCGTCCGCCTCGCATCTGGTGCGAGCATGTCCGGCGCGCCGGCGAACCACAGGAGGGCGTGCGTGTCGAGCAGGAGCCTCACGGCTCCTCGGCCGCCGTGGGGAACACCGGGCTACGCTCGAAGAGGTCGGCGATCTCGTCGTTCAGCTCCGGGCTGTCCCAATCGGGAGCAAAGGAGATTCGACCCTCCCAGAAGCCCGGAACGCGCTTCGGCTTCTTCTCGACCGGCACGAGCCGAGCCACGGGGGTCCCTGCCCGCGCGATGACGATCTCCTCGCCCGCCTCGACCCGCTCGAGAAGGCGCGACAGATGCGTCTTCGCCTCGTGAACGTTCACAAGACTCATGAGCTTAGTCTAGTTAACCATGTGGCAGCAGGCAATGTCCCCGTAACGCTGCCGGAACGGCGGTCGTGGAGACTCCGGCCGTGCGCCCCTCCTGCAGCCGTGTATCGTCCAGCGCCAGCGTGAGCCGCCACGCTCCGAACGGGGCACCTCCGTTGCCCTGGCGAGTGCAGCGTCCCGTCGACGGGCGCCGCTGCCGCCGTCGCTACGACGCGCAGCGCGCGACCGAGGACGTCAGGGCGCGCCTGCGGGAACAGGTCGATCTGGAGACGCTGGGCTGGCTGCGGACGGAGGCTCGGTCGTGAGGCGACCCTGGACGTGGTGGCTCGCGTGGGGGCTCTGGTGCGTGTTCGTCGCGCTGGCGATCGCGACCGGCATCATCGACGAGGCGACCTTCTCCGCGAGGGAGGAGGGCGAGTCGCTCGTGAGCGACATCGGCCTCCTCCTG
>CAZUVW010000268.1:0-1525 GCA_964623875.1 uncultured Gaiellales bacterium | reverse complement strand
CGGCGCGGGTGATGGACGAGGCGGGGATGGACACGATCTGGCTCGCCGAGGCGTACCCGTGGTGGCGCAAGCACCAGATGGAGGCGCGCGGCTCGACGGTCGTGTCGGCGCTCATGGCCCGCGAGACGAAGCGGCTCACGATCGGCTGGGGGATCATCTCCCCGTACACGCGGCACCCGGTGCAGGTCGCGATGGACGCACGCGTCGTCCAGGAGGCGGCCGGACCCGGACGGTTCATCGTCGGCTTCGGGACCTCGAAGATCTTCCTCAACAACACGAAGCAGGGCGGGCCGCCGAAGGTGACGAAGCCGCTCGGGCACATGCGCGACTCGGTCGAGATCGTGCGCGGGATCCTGGGCGGGAAGCGCTTCGACTACGACGGGAAGGTGTTCTCCGCCGACATCCCGGAGCTCTCGGACGAGGCCCACGCGCCCGGCTGGGACGTGCCCGTCTACGTCGCCGGCACGGCGCCGCTCATGCAGCAGCTCGGCGGCGAGATCGGCGACGGGCTGCTCACGCCGTCGATCACGACGCCGGCGTACGTGCGCTACACGCGCGGCAACATCGAGACAGGTGCGGCCAAGGCGGGTCGTGACCCGGACGACGTCGATCTCGGCTGCACGGTCGTCGCCTCGATCCACGCCGACGACCGCGACGCCGGCAGGGACGGCGCGCGGGAGATCGCGGGCATGTACCTCGCGAACAAGGTGCAGAACATCCAGGGCTCGGCGGACGTGCTGCTCGACCTGGCGGAGATCGAGCAGGACGAGATCCGCCCGGTCGCCGAGGCGATGGAGCACGGCGGTCGCCTCGCCGCCAAGGCGAAGGTCACCGACGCGCTGCTCGACAAGTGCAAGCCGATCGCGGGCACGCCGAGCGACTGCATCGCGGCGATCGAGGAGTACCGCGACGCCGGCTGCACGCATGTCATGCTCGAGCTCTGGGGCGAGGACCGGCACGAGCAGATCCGGCTCTTCGGCGAGAAGGTCCTGCCACACTTCCGCGACTGATGGCCACCGTCACCGTGCGCGGACAGGGCGCGACCACGGCGCAGCCGGACGTCGTCGTCGTCGGGCTCACGGTCGAGGCGCTCCGACCGACGGCGCCCGAGGCGTTCGCCGAGGCGACGCGCCTGGCCGCCGACGTGGTCGCGCTCTGCGACGAGCTGGAGGTTCCGGACGGCGCCCGCACGACCGCGGGCGTGTCGCTGGCCGAGCACGGCGAGCACACCGACGCGGGCTGGCAGCATCGGGGGTACCGCGGGTCGACCAGGATCGCCGTGCGGCTCGCGGACGCCGGGCTGGCGAGCAGGCTCCTGTCGGACGCCGCGGCTCGGGTCGGAGCGCGCATCGACGGGCCGACCTGGCGGATCGCGCCGGACAACCCCGCGCAGGTCGAGGCTCGACGCCTCGCGGCGCTGGACGCCCGCGCACGGGCCGCGGCGTATGCGGAGGCGCTCGGCGCCCGACGCGGCGCGATCACCTCGATCGCGCAGCCGGGAACCGCTCCGCCGGGCGCCGAGCCG
>CAZUVW010000267.1:0-1590 GCA_964623875.1 uncultured Gaiellales bacterium | reverse complement strand
CGACGTCGGCGACGCGGCCGCGGTCGAGTCGTGGATCACGGCGTTCAACGAGCGCAGCTGGGAGGAGCGCGACGCCGTCCTCGGGCCGGCCCTCGACCCTGTGGCGCCCGGGATCGAGGCTCCCGGGCGGGCGCGTGGCGCCTCGAAGAAGCGGGCGGCGCGGAAGGCGCAGCGCAAGGCGCGACGGCGCAACCGAGGCTGAAGAGCAGGCGGGAGCCTGGCTGAAGCCAGGCACCGTGCGCTCTGGTAGCCGGACGCCCGCTGACGCTTTCAGTCCCGAAGCTCGCGCTCGACCTCGTCCAGGCTCGCCTCGATCTCGGCGGTCATCTCGCCCAGCTGCCGTCCGGCGTCGTCGATCGCCTTCTTCGCCTTCGTGTGGCTGCCGCGGATCGTGGTCGCGGTTCTGAGCGTGCGCCGTGCCTGGTCGATCAGGCCGTTGATCCGGGCGATGTCGATCGTGTCGGTCGCCTCGGCACTCTCGCGGCACGCGGTCCAGCGGGCCCACAGGCACGCGAGTCGGAGCGCGTGCGGGTCGAGCGTCTCGCGGTCGAGCACGACGAGCGCCTTGTGGTCGAACCACTGGAACGGCTCGGTCACGGGGCAGCAGGAGGCGCTCGCGAAGACCATCACGGCGGCGTCGGCGTCGCGGTTGGCGAGCGCCTGGTCGAGCTCCTCGAGGGTCGCCTTGAGCGTCATGCGCTTGTCCTTCGCCTCCAGCACGTAGCGGACGGTGCGGCCCGGCGTGCTGGCGGGGTTGACGGTGACCACCACGTCGCCGACCTTCCCGCCGGTCGAGCCGACGACGTCGCCCGTGTGCTCGGGCACGTCCTCGAGGTGGCGGACGATCTCGGTCACGCAGTCCACGACCTCGGCCTCGAAGTCGCGGCCCTTCTGGGTGCCGCGCGCGGCCTCGGCGGCGACGGCGTCGTCGATCGCGAGCTGCTCGCGCAGCGCGACGATCGCCTCCTCGAGGTCGCTGCCCGTCCGCTCGACCGCCTTGACGATCTCGCGGCGCCAGCCGGCGAGGGGGCTCTCGTCGTTCTCGGGGTCGAGCAGGGCGCGCACGGACTTGACCTGCTCCTTGCGCGCGGTCTCGAGCACGGTCTCGAGCTTCGCGATCGCGCTCGTCTTGCTCTTCTCGTCGAAGGTCGCGCCGAGCGCGGTGGTGACGTCCTCGAGCCAGCTCTCGAGCGCGGTCATCAAGGTGCCGCTCTCCTCGCCGAGCAGCTTCTCGGCGGTCTCGTCGATGTCGTGCGCGAACGTGGTGATCGTGTGGCCGAGCTCGCTGGTCATCGTCTCGAAGCGGTGCTCGACCAGCTGGGCGTCGAGCGTCGCGCCGGCGAGGCGGAGCGCGCGAGCGCCCATCGCGAGGCAGCGGTGGGCTGCGTCCTCGGCGCTGTCGCTCTCGCGCACGTAGGCGACGACGTCGGGGTCGGTCTCGTGGAAGTCCTCGAGCACGAGCTCGTTGCCGCTGAGGTAGGCCGTGGTCACCGCCGCGGTGTGCAGATCGGTCATCTGTCGTTCCTCCATACCCCGTTGTCCGGCCGCAGGCGGGCCGGTCTTACGTCGGACCCTCTCCGCGTGCGTGAC
>CAZUVW010000266.1:0-1680 GCA_964623875.1 uncultured Gaiellales bacterium | reverse complement strand
CCACCAAGGACTGGGAGTGCTACTGCGGCAAGTACAAGCGCGTCCGCTACAAGGGAATCATCTGCGAGCGCTGCGGCGTCGAGGTGACGCGGCAGAAGGTCCGACGCGAGCGCATGGGCCACATCGACCTCGCGGCTCCCGTCTCGCACATCTGGTTCTTCAAGGGCGTCCCCAGCCGGATCGGCTACCTGCTCGACATCGCGCCCCGGGAGCTGGAGAAGGTCCTCTACTTCGCCGCCTCGATCGTGACGGCCGTCGACCGGGAGAAGCGCGCCGCCGACCTCGCCGACCTCGAGGACAAGGTGCGCGCCGAGTCGGAGCAGATCTACGTCGATCGGGACGAGCAGGTCGTCGCCGTGGACGAGCGCATGGCCCGTCGGCGCGACTACCTCGTGGCAGGCAAGGACAAGGGCTTCGACGAGGACGACGAGTTCTGGGCCCGGGGCCTGTCGAACTGGGCCGAGGACCAGGCCCTCCCGTCGCTCGAGGAGGTGCGCTCGCTCGCGGGCGGCATCTTCCCCGGTCTCGCGAAGACGATCGCGCACGAGGATCCGAAGCGCCTGCGCGAGCTGGTGCGTCAGACGGCGACCCGTGACGACCGTCGGCTCGCTCCGCGGGAGCTGGAGTCGGTCGCGACGGCCGCGTTCGAGATCCGCGCGGCGCTCGAGCCGCTGCGGTCCGACCTCGAGGCGGCGTCCGGGTCGAAGAAGGGTGCGATCACGAAGCACCTGCACAAGGTGCTCGACCAGCTGCTGGCCGGCGAGGAGCTCGCCGGGCCCGACGCGGAGCTGCTCGCGTCGGTTGACGCCAAGAACCTCGAGCGCGCGCGTCAGCTCGGCGCCGGCCTGCTCGCCGACGTGCTCGCCGGAGCCCAGCCCGGCGACGGCGTCGACCAGCTCCGTGAGCTCGCCTCCGACCTGTGCCTCGTGGAGGGCGCCCGCAAGGACGACCTCGACGTGGTCGGCCAGTGGGCGACGAAGGTCCGCGAGATGGTGCAGGACATGGACTCCCGCCGCGACGACGCCCGGGAGGCCGCCGTCGACGGCGTGCGCCGGCTGGAGGAGACCTGGAAGCTGTTCCGCGACCTCGAGCCCAAGCTGGTCGTCAACGACGAGCAGCTGTTCCGCGAGCTCAAGGACCGCTTCGGCTCGCCGTACGGCTTCGGCGTCTACTTCCGCGGCGGGATGGGCGCGGAGGCGATCCGCGAGCTGCTCCGCGACCTCGACCTCGACGACGAGTCCCGGGTGCTGCGCGACACGATCAAGACGTCGAAGGGCCAGAAGCAGCAGCGCGCGATCAAGCGCCTGAAGGTCGTCGAGGCCTTCAAGCAGTCCGAGAACAAGCCCGAGTGGATGGTGCTCGAGGCCGTGCCGGTGATCCCGCCGGAGCTGCGCCCGATGGTGCAGCTCGACGGCGGCCGCTTCGCGACGAGCGACCTCAACGACCTCTACCGCCGCGTGATCAACCGGAACAACCGCCTGAAGCGGCTGCTCGACCTGGGGGCGCCGGAGATCATCGTCAACAACGAGAAGCGCATGCTCCAGGAGGCCGTCGACGCGCTGTTCGACAACGGTCGGCGCGGCCGTGCGGTGACGGGCCCGGGCAACCGGCCCCTCAAGTCGCTCTCGGACATGCTGAAGGGCAAGCAGGGCCGCTTCCGCCAGAACCTGCTCGGCAAGC
>CAZUVW010000265.1:0-1790 GCA_964623875.1 uncultured Gaiellales bacterium | reverse complement strand
CCCGCGGCTTGATCCCCGGGTCCGGCTGCGCCGGACGCGGGGCACACCCCTGAAGCTTCGTGGGTCGGGGGTGCGCTGGTTGGCGCTCGCGCGGCTGCGCCGCCCTCGGCGGGACACGGGTCTTCTAGGCACGAGTCCGCGGAGCGGAGTCGTGCAACGCGGTAGGCTCGCGCAGATGAGGCTGTCGCTCTACGAGTTCGCGAACGGCGTCGAGACGATCGGCGGGAACCGGATCGTGCTCGACCTCGAGACGCAGACGGCGGCGTTCGGCGCCGCGCAGGTGGACGGGCACGCGCTCGTCTGGCAGCTCGACCACGACGAGGACGAGGCCGAGGGCGCGCTCGTCTCGGCGCGCGTCCAGCTCGACCCCTTCGCCGAATGGGTGATCCGCTGCGACCGCGTCGACTTCCCCAAGGGCGGCGTGGCGCGCCTCCACACCCACCCGGGACCCGGGATCCGGTACCTCCTGACGGGCGAGCTCGAGATTCGGACGGAGGGGCGCTCCGCCTTCTACGGGCCGGGGGGCGCGTGGTTCGAGAGCGGGCCGGAGCCGGTCGAGGCGCTCGCGTCGGCGCATCTCGAGACCGCGTTCGTGCGCGCGCTCGTCCTGCCGGCCGAGTGGGCCGGCAAGCGAACGATCAGGTACGTCCGGTCTGAGGACGCCGAGCTGCCTGCCTCCCAGCGCGCGACGGTGCTCCTGGAGCATCCGATCTCCCTGCCGCGATGAGCCGCGCCGGCGGGCGCATCCTCGTCGACCAGCTCGGCCTGCACGGCACCGAGCTCGTGTTCGGCGTTCCCGGGGAGAGCTACATCGCCGTGCTCGACGCGCTGCTCGACAGCCCGCTCCGATACGTGACCTGCCGGCACGAGGCCGGCGCGGCGAACATGGCCGAGGCGTACGGAAAGCTGACCGGGCGACCGGGAGTGTGCATGGTCACACGCGGCCCCGGGGCGACCCATGCTTCGGTGGGCGTCCACACGGCGTTCCAGGACGGCACGCCCATGCTGCTGCTGATCGGCCAGATCGCCCGTGGGCAGTCCGAGCGCGAGGCCTTCCAGGAGGTCGACTACCGCCGGATGTTCGGTCCGCTCGCGAAGTGGGTCGCGCAGGTGGACGACGCGGCGCGAATCCCCGAGCTGCTCGCCCGCGCCTATCGGGTCGCGACCTCGGGTCGGCCCGGGCCGGTGGTGCTGGCGCTCCCGGAGGACATGCTCGTCGACGTCGTCGACGTGCCGGATGCGATGCCGTTCGTCGCCGCAGAGGCGGAGCCGGGACGGGCGGAGCTCGATCGACTGCACGACCTGCTCGTCAGCGCTCGGCGACCGCTCGCGGTTGTCGGCGGGCTGCCGTGGTCGTCCGACGCGCACGACGCGCTCGGCCGTTGGTGCACCGCGAGCGGCGTGCCGGTCGCGTCGGCCTGGCGCTGCCAGGATCACGTCGACAACCACGCCCCCTGCTACGCCGGGCACCTCGGGCTGGGCGCGGATCCGCGGCTCGTCGCACGGCTCCGCGATGCCGACGTCGTGCTCGTCGTCGGCGCTCGGCTCGGGGACGTCGAGACCGCCGGGTACACGACGATCGCGCCTCCCGGCGTCGGCCGCGCGCTCATCCACGTCCATCCGGCGCCCGAGGAGCTCGGGCGGGTCTACCAGCCGACCCTCGGGATCGTCGCCTCGGGGACGCGCTTCGCGGCAGCGCTCGCCGATGTCGGGCCGCTCCACCCCGCGCCCTTCGGATCCGCGATGGCGACCGCGCATGCCGAGTTCCTCGACACCCTCGAGGGGCGCCC
>CAZUVW010000264.1:0-1827 GCA_964623875.1 uncultured Gaiellales bacterium | reverse complement strand
CGAGTCGCTCGCCGCCGCCTGCCGGGAAGCGGGGGCGGTGTGCGTCGTCGACGCGATCTCCAGCCTCGGCGCCGTCCCGCTCGAGACCGACGCCTGGGGGATCGACGTCGTCGTCACCGGGTCGCAGAAGGCGCTGATGTGCCCGCCCGGGCTCGGGTTCGTCTCGATCTCCGAGCGAGCGCGGGAGCGCGCGCGCAGCGCCGACCTGCCGAGGTTCTACTGGGACTGGGAGCGGGCGCTCGCGCAGGCCGAGAAGGACAACACGCCCTTCACCCCGGCCGTCTCGACGATCGTGGCGCTCGACGTCGCGCTCGGCCTGCTGCTGGAGGAGGGCCTGGAGCACGCGTTCGCCCGGCACGTGGCGCTCGGGCGGGCCTGTCGCGCCGCGGTGCGCACGCTCGGGCTCGAGCTCTACTCGCCCGACGACGACCGCGCGGCGGTGCTGACGGCGGCGCTGACGCCGCCCGGCGTGGACGCGGTCGCGCTGCGCCTTGCGCTGCGCGACCGTCACGGGATCACGATCGCGGGCGGCCACGGCGATATCGTCGGCCGGCTCTTCCGGCTCGGCCACATCGGGCACGTGGGCATCGACGAGGTCGAGATCGTCGTCGGGGCGATCGAGGAGGAGCTCGGGACGGCGGGCGTCCCGGTCGACCCGGGGAGCGCAGCCGCCGCGGCGCGGGAGGCGTACGCCGCCGCGGTCGGAGGCTGACGTGCGCGTCCTCGTCCGCGAGCCGATCGCCGAGGCAGGGATCGACCTGCTCCGCTCCCGCTTCGACGTGACCGTCGACGCCGAGACCCCGCTCGAGGAGATCATCGCCGAGTACGACGGGATCGTCGTGCGGTCGGCGACGCGCCTCACCGCGGAGGTGATCGAGCGAGCGAGCCGGCTGAAGGTGATCGGGCGCGCGGGCGTCGGGATCGACAACGTGGACGTGGAGGCGGCCACGCGCCGGGGGATCGTCGTCGCGAACGCACCGGAGTCGACCGTGACCTCTGCTGCGGAGCAGACGATCGGGCTGATGGTGGCGCTGGTGCGGAACATCCCGCAGGCGCACGCGGCGCTGAAGCAGGGGCGCTGGGAGCGCTCGCGCTGGAGCGGGGTGGAGCTCGACGGGAAGACCCTCGGGATCCTGGGGTTCGGACGCATCGGCCAGCAGGTCGCACGGCGCGCGCTCGGTCTCGGCATGCAGGTCGTCGCGTACGACCCGTTCGTCGGCGAGGACCGCTTCCGTGAGCTCGGCGTCGAGCCGGGGGAGAGCGTCGACGCGGTGCTCGCGGTCGCGGACATCCTCACGCTGCACTCGCCGCTGACGGAGGAGACGCGCGGGCTGATCGGTCGTGAGGCGATCGCGAAGATGAAGCCCGGCGCGCGACTGGTCAACGCCGCGCGGGGGGCCCTCGTGGACGAGGAGGCGCTCGTCGAGGCGATCCGCTCCGGGCGGCTCGCGGGCGCGGCGCTCGACGTGTTCTCCTCCGAGCCGTACAGCGGACCGCTGCTCGAGCTCGACGAGGTCGTGGTCACGCCGCACCTCGCGGCGTCGACCGACGAGGCGCAGGATCGAGCGGGCCTGATCATCGCGGAGCAGGTCGTCGCTGCGCTCGACGGCGGAGTCGTGCCCAACGCCGTCAACATCCCGGTCGTGGACAAGGCCGACCTCGAGGTGCTCGGCCCGTTCATCCCGCTCGCGTCGCGGCTGGGCCAGCTCGCCGTCGAGCTCGCAGGCGGGTTTCCACGGCACATCGTCGTCGCTGCCTACGGGCCTCTGTCCGGGTACGACATCCGGCTCCTCACGGCCGCTGCCCTGAACGGCGCCTTCCAGGGGC
>CAZUVW010000263.1:0-1928 GCA_964623875.1 uncultured Gaiellales bacterium | reverse complement strand
CATCTGCATCGACCGCCTGACGAAGGCCTGGGCCACCGAGGTCCTGTCGGAGCGCTCCCCGATCGAGGTGATCCCCGGCGTCCTTCACCTCACGTACACGACGAACTCCGGCGGCGCGTTCGGGCTCGGCAAGAGCGCGCCGTGGCTGTTCGCCGGGGCCACGATCCTCGTCGTCGGCGTGATCGTCGTGGTGTCGCGCCACCTGACCCACGTGCTGCCCGCGGTCGGGCTCGGGCTGGTGCTCGGCGGGGCGCTCGGCAACCTCACGGACCGCGCCGTGAACGGACCCGGTCTCACCGGGCGCGTCGTGGACTTCGTCGACGTCCGGATCTGGCCGATCTTCAACGTCGCGGACTCGGCGGTCGTGGTGGGCGCGGTGCTGCTCGCGCTGTCGAGCCTGCGGGCCGACGGCACACACAGGGCGGCGGAGACCTAGATGGCGAAGGAGCTGGCGGCGACGGCCGGGCGCCTGGATGCGGTCGTCGCGACGCTGCTCCGCATCCCCCGCGCCGAGGCGCAGCGCGCGATCGCGGCAGGCGCCGTCCTCGTCGACGGGCGACCACGTCCGAAGTCCTTCCGGCTCGAGGGCGGGGAGCGGCTGCGGGTGGAGCTCGCGGACGCCGGCGCCCTCGCGCCGGAGGGCCCGCCGGTCCCGGTCCGGTTCCGCGACGAGCACCTCGCGGTCGTCAGCAAGCCGCCGGGCCTGCCGACGCACCCGACCGCGAGCCGCCGCTCGGGCACGCTCGTGAACCGGCTCCTGGGCATGGGCCTTCCGCTCGCGGACGTGGGCGACGCGCTGCGGCCGGGGATCGTGCACCGGCTGGACGCCGGGACCTCCGGGCTGCTGGTCGTGGCCCTCGACGAGATCGCTCGCGCGGGCCTTGCACGCACGTTCCGCAGGCACGAGGCCGACCGGCGCTACCTCGCGCTCGTCCGGGGTGCGGTCGCTCACGAGCGGTTCGTCGTGGCTGCGCCGCTCGGACGGCGGGGGGCTCGGATCCGCCTCGACGCGGCGACCGGTCGCGAGGCGGAGACCGCCTTCGAGGTCCGCGAGCGGTTCGAGCGCGCGACGCTCCTGGAGGCCGCGCCGAGGACCGGTCGCACCCACCAGATCCGCGTCCACCTGTCGGGTGTCGGGCACCCGATCCTCGGGGACGGGCGCTACGGCGGGGGCGGCGACGACGCGAAGCGTCTGGGGCTCACCCGTCCCTTCCTGCACTCGTGGCGCCTGGGGCTCGAGCACCCGGTGACGGGGGAGCGGATCGAGCTCGAGGACCCCTTGCCCGAGGATCTGGAGGCGGCGCTGCGGCGGGTCAGGAGGGAGGTCTGACCCGCCGAGGCTACCGCCGGCTCCTCGCGGGCTCCCTCAGGACGAGGGCGTGCTGCGTGCGGACCTCCTCGCGCGAGGCCATGAGTGCGTCCTCCACGTCGGGGGGCAGGGTGCGGGACTCGATGAGGTCGGAGAGCTTGCGGGGGTCGACGGAGAGCACCGTCTCCCACAGCCCGAGCGGCTCTAGGACGGCGCGGACCCGGTCCTCGACTGCTACTGCGGGCAGCGCGGCTGCGTCGAAACGCTGCTCTCCGGACCGGCCCTCGAGGCGGCGTACCGTGCCGCCGGTGGCGCGAACGGCGTGGCGGCGGGCGAGGTCGCCGCGCGGGCCGACGCCGGCGAGGCCGCGGCGGCGCGCGTCTTCGCCGCCTATCTGACGCATTTCGGTCGCGCGCTGGCCAACGTGATCTCGATCCTCGATCCCTCCGTCGTCGTCCTCGGCGGCGGGCTCTCGAACCTCGACGCGCTCTACTCGCGCGGCCGCGACGAGGTCGCGCGACGCGTCTTCAACGACGAGCTCGCGACGCCGATCGTCAAGAACATGCTCGGCGACTCTGCCGGCGTCATCGGCGCGGCGCTGCTGATTCAGGGGGAAGCA
>CAZUVW010000262.1:0-1952 GCA_964623875.1 uncultured Gaiellales bacterium | reverse complement strand
GACGGCGACGCCCTGGCGACCGCGGCGGGCGAGGCGCTCCGGATCACCCGCGCGCTCGGCGGCTACGTCGTCACCTCGAACGTCGTCTCCGGCGAGGACGGCTCTGCGTCGCTCTCGCTGCGCGTCCCGGCGGCCGCCGCGCAGGACGCGATCCAGCAGCTCTCGGCGCTCGGCACGATCGTCGACCAGCGCGTCCAGGTGGACGACCTGCAGGGCTCGCTCGACGGCGTCGAGCTCCAGCTGCGCCAGACCCGAGCGGCGCTGGCGACCGTGCGCGCGCGACTGGCGGACGACGAGCTGTCGTCGGAGGAGCGCGCTCGTCTCCAGGTGCGCCGCGACGAGCTCGTCGCGACCCTCGCGGCCCTCCGCGCCCAGCGCGACGCGACCACGCGCGAGGCCGCCGAGGCCACCGTCCAGCTCGAGCTGCGCACCGACCGCAGCGCCGGCGCGATCCCGGTTCCCAGCCGGCTCGACCGGACGATCGACCGCGCGCTCGACGTCCTCGCCTGGGAGGGCGTCGTCCTGCTCTCCCTCGCGATCGTGCTCGCACCGCTCGCCCTGCTCGCGCTCGCCGGCTGGACGCTGCGGCGCGGCGCGCGTCGGCGCGAGGACGAGCGGCTGCTCGGCGCGGCCTGAGGCGGCGAGCGGCCGCGCCACCGCTACGCTCGCTCCCGTGCGCTGGCGGACACACGGCGAGCGGCCGCTCTACGAGAGCGACTGGATCCGGCTGACCCTCGTCGACGTGGAGCTGCCCGACGGGCAGCGCTTCGAGCACCACGTCGTGCGCAGCACCGCAGACGCGGCGTCGCTCGTCGTCCACGACCGGGGTCGCGGCGTCCTGCTGCTGTGGCGGCACCGGTTCGTGACGGACACCTGGGGCTGGGAGGTGCCGGCGGGCCGGGTCGACCCGGGCGAGACACCCGCGGAGGCGGCCCTCCGCGAGACGGTCGAGGAGACCGGCTGGCTGCCCGAGGGCGCGAGCCCCGTCGGGAGCTTTCACCCGACCAACGGCCTCAGCGACCAGCTGTTCCACGTGTTCGCCGCGGACAGGGCCGAGCGCGTCGGCGAGCCCGATCCGAACGAGGCCGCCCGGGTCGAGTGGGTGCCCCTCGCCGAGGTGCGGGCCGCCATCGCCCGCGGCGAGGTGCTCGACGGCTTCTCGCTCACCTCGCTGCTCTGGGCGCTGCCGTGCGTCGCAGCCTGACGCGTGCGGCCGTCAGGCGTCCAGGGTCGCGATCAGCGCCTCGGCCACGACGCGCAGCGGCCGCCCCGAGATCTGGCTCGCCTTGCGCAGCCGGGCGAACGCCTCCCGCTCGGTGAGCGACTCGCGCTCCATCAGGAGCCCCTTGGCGCGCTCGATCGCCTTGCGCGCCGCGAGCGCCTCGGCGAGCGAGTCCGCCTCCTCGCGCAGGGCGACGAGCTCCTCGTGGCGCGCCCGGGCGGTCTCGATCGCCGGCAGCAGGTCGGACTCGCGGAACGGCTTCACGAGGTAGCCGAACACCCCCGCCTCGACCGCGCGCGCGACGAGCTCCTGCTCGCCATAGGCGGTCACCATCACGATCGGGATCGGCCGCTCGTCGAGGATCCGCCGGGCGGCCTCGATCCCGTCCAGGCGCGGCATCTTCACGTCCAGGAGCGCGACGTCCGGCCTCGTCTCCCGCGCGAACGGCTTCACCCACCATTTCTGAGCGATGGTGGTATCGATCGCGAACAGCGGGTCGCGGCCGAGCAGCGACAGCGCAATGCCAGCGTCGAGGAAGCTCACATGGTTGAGCGCGAGGATGACATTCGGCTGCTGGATCTTTTGCAGGTTCTCCAGGCCATGCACCTCGGCGCGGAAGAAGGCGCGGTAGATGATCGACAGCGCATCGGCGAAGAACCGCGTCGGCATGGTGTAGCCGATCAGCACTGCAACAATGAAATTGGCGATACCCAGTCCGATGAACAGGACG
>CAZUVW010000261.1:0-1957 GCA_964623875.1 uncultured Gaiellales bacterium | reverse complement strand
GGGGGGCCGCCCCCCCCGGGGGGTCGGGGGGGGCCGGGGGGGCCCCCCCCGGGGGGCCCCGCCCCCCCCCCCCACCGCTCCAGGATCGCCGGCCCGCCCGCCGTCTACGCTGACGCCCATGGCGACCGCACGCGAGCGAGCCCTCCGCGCGCCGTCCGATCGCGCACGCGTACGGCGTGTGCACGACCGGGCGCGCTACGACCGGGAGACGATCGACGCGGTGCTGGACGCCGCGCTCGTCGCCCACCTCGGGTTCGTGCACGACGGGCAGCCGTTCGTGATCCCGACCCTCCACGCGCGCGTCGGCGACCGCGTCTACGTCCACGGCTCCGCCGCCGCCCGGTCGCTGCGCGCGCTGCAGGGCGGGATTCCCGCGTGCCTGACGGTGACGCTGCTCGACGGCGTCGTGCTCGCGCGGTCGGTGTTCGAGCACTCGATGAACTACCGCTCGGTGGTCGTGCTCGGCACCGCGACGCCCGTCCGGGGCGCCGACGAGAAGCGCGCCGCGCTCGAAGCGCTCACCGAGCGTCTGCTCCCGGGTCGCTGGGCCGACGCGAGGCCGCCGACGTCCGGCGAGCTGAAGGCGACCTCCGTGCTGTGGCTGCCGCTGGACGAGGCCTCGGCGAAGGTGCGCGACGGCGGGCCCGACGACGACGACACCGAGGACGCCGAGCTGGACGTGTGGGCAGGGCACATCCCTCTGGTCGTGCGCGCGCTGCCGCCCGTGCCCTCGCCCTCCCTGCGGGAGGGGATCCCCGTCCCGCGCTACGCGCGCCGCTACCGGCGCCTCGGCCTGACGGCGTAGGCACCATCTCCGCATGGCGACGACCCCCGGCTTCGACACGGTGGTGATGAAGTTCGGCGGCTCGTCCGTGGCCGACCCGGACAAGATCCGCCTCGTCGCGCAGCGCTTCGTCGACGCGAAGCGCCGCGGGCTGAAGGTGGTCGGCACCGTGTCCGCGATGGGCAAGACGACCGACTCGCTGATCGCGCTGGCCAAGGACGTCTCGCCCACCCCGCACCCGCGCGAGCTGGACATGCTCCTCTCGACCGGGGAGCGGATCGCGTGCGCCCTCGTCGCGATGGCGATCCAGGATCTGGGCGAGGAGGCGGTGTCGTTCACCGGCTCGCAGGCCGGGATCCTGACCGACGAGGCCCACACGAAGGCGAAGATCGCCGCGATCAGGCCGATCCGGGTGCAGGAGGCGCTCGACGAGGGGAAGATCGTCCTCGTCGCCGGCTTCCAGGGCTTCTCGCCGGTGACCAAGGACGTGACGACGCTCGGCCGGGGCGGCACCGACGCCACCGCGGTGGCTCTCGCGGCGGCGCTCGGCGGCGCCTGTGAGATCTACTCGGACGTGCCGGGAGTGTTCACGGCCGACCCGCGCATCGTCCCGCAGGCCCGCAAGATCCCGGTGATCTCGTACGAGGAGATGCTCGAGATGGCCGCCTCGGGCGCGAAGGTGCTGATGCTCCGCTCGGTCGAGCTGGGGCGCAACCACGGAGTCCGCATCCACGCCCGCTCGACGTTCTCGGACGAAGAGGGCACCTGGGTCCAGGAAGGAGAAGGCATGGAGCAGCCGATCGTCACCGCCGTCACCCACTCCGAGAGCGACGTCGTGCTCACGCTCTCGGGTCTGCCCGACCGGCCGGGGGTGGCGGCCGCCATCTTCGACGCGGTCGCCGCAGCGAACGTCAGCGTCGACACGATCATCCAGAACGTCGTCCACGTGGGCGCGGAGCTCTCGTTCTCCGTGCCGGCCGACGACGTGCCGGCGACGCTCGCCGCGATCGACGGGACGCGCTCCGATCTCGGCGCGTTCACCGTCGAGGAGAACCACTCGCTCGGCAAGGTCTCGCTGATCGGTGCCGGGATGCGCTCGCACCCGGGTGTGGCCGCGACGATGTTCCGCACGCTCGCCGACCTCGGCATCAACCTCGAGATGATCTCGACCTC
>CAZUVW010000260.1:0-1981 GCA_964623875.1 uncultured Gaiellales bacterium | reverse complement strand
TCGGCGCGGCGGTCCTGCATCGCGAGCCGACCGTCGTCGCGTTCGAAGAGCTCGGTGCCTACAAGTACCTCCTCGGCATCGCGCTCGACCGCTCCTCCAGCGACGCGACGATCGCGGCGATCGAGCTCCTGGCCCGCTACGACCAGGAGCGCGGGGCCTCGCTGCTGCCCACCCTCGAGGAGTTCCTGCGCCGGCACGGCTCGATCAGCACCACGGCCGACACGCTCCACGTCCACCAGAACACGCTGCGTCAACGACTACGGCGGATCCAGGAGATCTCGGGGATCGACCTTCGCCGCGACGACTGGCTGATGGTCGAGATCGCGGTGCGCCTCGTGCGCCTGCGGCACGCGCTCGGGCCGGCGAACCCGGACACACCCCGCGCCTAGAGGCTGGAGGATCCCGCCATCGCGAAGGCGGGTGCCGTGGTGATACAAACGGCCCTCCGACGGAGGGAGGGGACCCCATGACAGCAGACACGACGGCGCTCGACGGCATCCGCGCCCAGATAGCGGAGCGAGGGATCGAGTTCATCTTCGCTCAGTTCGTCGACATGTACGGGAGGCCGAGCGCGAAGCTCGTGCCCGCTGACAGGCTCGACGACCTCGTCCAGGAGGGCGCGGGGTTCGCCGGCTTCGCGGCAGGCGAGATCGGTCAGGTGCCGGCGGATCCGGACATCGCCGCGATCCCCGATCTGGACAGCTTCACGCCGGTTCCCTGGCAGCCGAACCTCGCCCGGTTCGCGTGCGATGTCACGGTCGAGGGCGAGCCGTGGCCCTACTGCCCGCGCACGATCCTGAAGCGCGTCCTCGCCCGGGCGCAGGAGCAGGGCTACGCGTTCAAGATCGGGATCGAGCTCGAGTACTTCCTCGTCCGGCAGCGTGAGGACGGGTCGATCGAGATCGCGGATCCGTACGACACGCTCGACAAGCCCTGCTACGACATGGCGGGCCTGACCCGCCGCTACGACTTCCTCACCACGGTCTCGCGGTACTGCAACGAGCTCGGCTGGGGGAACTACGCCAACGACCACGAGGACGCCAACGGCCAGTTCGAGCAGAACTTCGAGTACGACGACGCGCTCACGACCTGCGATCGCGCCATCTTCTTCCGCTACATGGTCCACACCCTGGCGGAGCAGCACGGGATGATCGCGACCTTCATGCCGAAGCCGTTCACGCACCTCACGGGCAACGGCGCGCACCTCCACATGTCGCTGTGGAAGGGCGACGAGAACGTCTTCCACGACGACTCCGACCCCCGTGGGCTGGGACTGTCGGCGCTCGCGTACAGCTTCGTCGGCGGACTCAAGGCGCACGCGCGCGCGAGCAGCGCGCTCACCGCGCCGACCGTGAACTCGTACAAGCGGCTCAAGCCAGGGTCGACCTCGAGCGGTGCCACGTGGTCGCCGGTGTGGATCTCGTACGGCTACAACAACCGCACCCAGATGCTGCGGATCAACCCGGGTCGGATCGAGGATCGCACCATCGACGGGTCCTGCAACCCGTACCTCGCGGCGGCGGCCGTGCTCGCAGCCGGCCTCGACGGGATCGCGAACGGCCTCGACGCCGGCGAGCCGAACGGCGAGAACCTCTACGACTTCAGCTACGAGCAGAACGTCGCCAAGGGCCTGCGCTCGCTCCCGGCGAACCTCCTCGACGCGATCGGCGAGCTCGAGCGCGACGACGTGCTCCGGGCGGCGCTCGGCCGGGGGCGCGACGAGGACTACGTCGACTACTACGCACGGGTGAAGCGGGACGAGTGGTTCCGCTACCACGAGCAGGTCACGCCGTGGGAGATCCGCGAGTACCTCACGCGGTTCTGAGGGTCAACGCGCTGCGCGGGCACAGCGCTGCGCGCTGTGCCTAGTAGACCCCGGAGATGGAGGTTTTCTACACCAGGTGGTCCGCAAGTACGGCTGGATCGGGCCTGATCTTGAGGTTTTCTAGGCACTATCCTTCACCGGAGGTGGAGGATAGTG
>CAZUVW010000259.1:0-2049 GCA_964623875.1 uncultured Gaiellales bacterium | reverse complement strand
ATGCCGTGGACGAGCAGCACGGGCAGCCCGAGGGGCAGCAGCGCGATCGGGGACGCGGCAGCGTTCCGCTCGGGGACATCGTCGGGCGATCCGCCCAGGAGCGCGGCGCACGCCCCGTCGCCGAGCTCGTCCCGCGCCGCCTGCACGAGGTCGGTCACGCCCGCCTGCGAGATCGTCGCGATCGGCCGGGCGCGTGGCACGGCGCCCGGCGCCCCCGGGCCGAGTCGGGGACGGGCGGCGAGCCACAGGGCGAGGTGTCCGCCGGCCGAGTGCCCGCACGCGACGATCCGGCCCGAGTCGATCTCCTCCATGTCGGTCAGGTGGTCGACGGCCGCGGCGACGTCGAGCAGGGTCGTCGGCCATCCGCCTCCGTCCCGCCCCGTGCCCCGGTACTCGACGTTCCACGCGGCGATCCCGCGTCGTGCGAGGTCGAGCGCGAGCGGCGTCATCAGCGTCCGGTCCCACCCGCTCCGCCAGAAGCCGCCGTGGAGCAGGACGACGCACGGCCACGGGCCGCCCTCCTCCGCCGGGAGATGGAGATTCGCGACCTGGAGCGGATGGGGCCCGTAGGGGACAGCCCCGGCTGGCGGGGGCTGCCTCCACCCGGCCGTGTGACGGCTCACCCGAGGAGCTGCCGCTGCGCGGCGAGCACGTCGAGCAGGCGGTCGACGTCGTCCTCGACGTTGTACAGGTGCGCAGCGATCCTGAGGTTCCCGTCGCGGGACGAGACGACGACCTTCTCCGCCGCGAGGAGCCGCACGAGCGCGCCCACGTCGGTCGACCGCACGCACACCAGCGGGCCGCGCCGGGCCGGATCGGACGGGGTGACGACGGTCGCGCCGAGCTCCTCGAGCCCGGCGATGAGCCGCGTGTTGAGGTGACGCACGTGATCCTCGATCGCCCCCACGCCCGCTTCCTCGACGATGGCCATCCCCGCCACCCCCGCGTAGATGTTCGGCACCGGCGGCGAGCCGGCCTCGAAGCGGCGTGCGTCCGTGGCCGGCGAGTAGTCGGAGATGTCCATCTCGAAGATGTCCTCGTCGGCGAACCAGCCGGTCTGGGTCGGCAGCAGCTCCGGCAGCAGCCCCGAGCGGACGTAGAGGAACCCGAGGCCGGCCGAGGCGAGCAGGTACTTCACCGTGCCACCGGTGACGAAGTCGACGCCGAGCGCAGGCGCGTCGAGCTCGATCGCGCCCACCGCCTGGTAGCTGTCGGCGAGCACGAGGGCGCCGCGCTCGTGCGCGATGCGGGCGACCGCCGCCACGTCGTGCCGGTGGCCCGAGCGATACGAGATCGTCGTGCAGCAGACGAGCGCCGTGCGCTCGTCGATCGCGGCGTCGAACGCCTCGAGCGGGATCGCTCCGTCGGGCCCCGGTCGCACGTGCACGACCTCTGCTCCGCGGAGCTCCTGCGCATGCGCGATCTGCCCGACCGTCGGGAACTCGTAGTCCGAGATCACGATCCGCGGGCGCCGGCGGAGGTCGAGGGCGCTGACGATCCCGCTCACGCCCTGCGAGACCGAGGTCGTGACCGCGATCTCCCCCGGCGTGGCGTGGAGCAGGCGGGCGAACGACGCGCGTGCCGCCTCGGCGCGCTCGACCCAGTGCTCCCACTCCGCGCCGTTCGCGTCCCAGCCCGCCAGGTACTCCTCGTAGGCCGCGCGCACGCGGAGCGAGAGCGCACCCTGCGAACAGGCGTTGAGATAGGCCGTGTCGGCGAGGATCGGGAACTCCCCGCGGATCGCGGCGCCGACACGTCCCGCGTGCACCGTGCTCATCGCACGATCGTACCCCTAGGCATCGCGCCGCAGGCGCGATGCCTGGCCGCAGGCGCGATGCCCCGCCCTCGGGCGAGGCTACCGCCCCAGGTACGCCTTGCGGAGATCCTCGTCCTGCAGGAGATCCTCCGCCTTGCCCTCGAGCACGACCCGGCCCGTCGAGAGGACGTAGCCGCGGTCGGCGATCGACAGGGAGACGTTCGCGTTCTGCTCGACCACGAGCATCGCGACCCCCGAGTCGTTCACCTGCTTGATGATCTCGAAGCTGCGCT
>CAZUVW010000258.1:0-2049 GCA_964623875.1 uncultured Gaiellales bacterium | reverse complement strand
AGAGCGCCACGAAGGTCGCCAGACCGCCCGGCGCCCGCCCCTCCCGCCCGTCGTCGACGGCGGTCAGGTCGCTCATCGCTCCACCAGGAAGCGGAACACGTCCTCGAGGGTCTCGTCGACCGCCCTGACCTCGAGCACGCTCGCGCCACGGGCGCGTGCCACTGGCGCGAGCGCGCGTGCGAGCGCCCTCGCGTCCTCGGTGTCGAGCACGAGCGCGTCGTCGCCGTCCACCCGTGCGCCGACGACGACGCCGGCGTGCAGGAGATCCCCGGCGAGCTCGCGCGGCGCAGAGGTGCGCACGTGCACACGTCGTGGGCGATCGTCCATCAGCGCGCGGATCTCGCGGAAGTCCCCCGACGCGGCGAGCCGGCCCTTCGCCATCACGAGCACGTCCGAGCCGAACCGCTCGACCTCCTCGAGCACGTGGCTCGCCACGACGACGCATCGGCCCTCGTCGCCGAGCCGGTGGAAGAGCGCGATCATGTGCGCGCGCTGGCGAGGGTCGAGCCCGGTGAGCGGCTCGTCGAGGACGATCACCCGTGGCCCGTGGACGATCGCCTGCGCGAGCTTCACCCGCTGGCGCATCCCCTTGGAGTAGGTCGGCAGCCGTCGCCGGTCGTCGGGGTCGAGCTCGACCGCTGCGAGCGCTGACCGCGCGGCCCCGTCGGGGTCCTCGAGCCGGTGGAGCACCGCGGACAGCCGGACGAACGCCTGCGCGGTGAGCGGCTCGAAGACCGTCTCCTGCTGCGGCACGAGCCCGATCTCGCGCGTCACGGCGACGTCGCTGCGCGGGTCGCGCCCGAGCACCCGGACGGTGCCCTTCGACGGACGCGCGAGCCCGCAGAGCATCCGGAGCATGGTCGACTTGCCGGCCCCGTTCGGACCGAGCAGCGCCGTCACCCCCGGGCCGACGGCGAAGCTCACGTCGGAGACCGCGACGAGGCTGCCGAACCACTTCGACACCTCCGTCACCTCGATCACGACCGTCTCGGTCGCGCTCATCGCGTCGCTCCCTGGCGCCGGTAGCTCGCCCAGCAGACGGCGACGCCGACGAGGATCCAGCCGACCAGCCCGGCCAGCACGAGCTGGGTCGACACGTGGTGGATCGGCTGGTCGGCGTCGAGCGGGCCCCGGACGTCGTCGAACACGCGCCAGGCGAACTCCTCGGTGACGGCGGGCGTCAGCAGGGCGAGCTCGTCGGGCGCGTCCGCGCTCTCGACCGCGGCGGCGACCCCGATCGACGGGACGAACAGCAGCAGCACCGTGGCGACCGCCGCGACCGCCTTGCGCGTGGTCAGGCTCGACACGCCCATCGCGACAGCCGTGTAGAAGAGCGCCACGCCGATCCCCGACAGGACGATCCGGCCGAGGAGGAGCGGCGCGTCGCGCAGTGGGGGCCCGGCGCTCTCGACCGTGTAGGCGGCCACGAGGAACAGCTGGGGGCCGACCGTCATCGTCAGCATCACCGACCACACCGCCATCCACTTCGCGCCGAGGTAGCGCGTCACGTCGAGCGGGCCGGCGAGGTAGAGGTCGAGCATGCCCGAGCGGCGGTCGGTGCAGAGGGCCTCGGGCGCGACGAACGACGCGAACAGCGCGAGGGCGGTCGCGATCACGCCGACGTACTCGCCGTACGAGGGCAGGATGTCCTCGAGGATCGGGTCGACGGGGAGGAACGCGGAGATCCCCGCGAAGATCAGCGCCGGCAGGAACGCGATCACGAGCGCGATCCCCGGGAGGACCTTGTGCCGGAAGCTGCGTCGCAGGCCGAGCACGCGCTGCACCGTGTGGCGCCAGACGGTCGCCATCGCCCACACCGGCGCGCTGCGCGGGCCGTCGTACGAGCGATAGCCGACGTCGTAGATCCGGGCGCCCTGCCCCTCGCTCACGAGCCGCTGACCTCCATGTAGACGTCCTCGAGCGTCTGGCGCTCGGGACCCAGCCGTCGGAGGCCGACGCCGAGCTCCGCCACGGCGTCGCGGACGGCGTCGTGCACGCCCGCGGTCGTGCCGACGCGGTCATGTGCGCGGTAGCGATGGACCTGGCGAC
>CAZUVW010000257.1:0-2107 GCA_964623875.1 uncultured Gaiellales bacterium | reverse complement strand
CCTCATGAGGTCGTGACCGACGTCGTGTCGCTGCTCGGAACGTCTCCCGACCGGCTCGTCCCAGTCGTCGTCCGAGATCTCCCCGAGCCAGTCGTCGCTCGGTCGCGCAGGAGGCCGCGCTTCGACGGTGCTCGTCGTCCGGGCCCAGGGAGCGTCGTGGCGTTGCGCGTTCAGACCACCCATGCTAGGCGGCTCCCCGGCTGTGCTCCCGGGACGGAGCGATCGTCGAACCGCGCGGGAGCGAAGAGCCTGTCCCCCGACACCTCCGAGACTCCGCCGTCGTCATCGCCAGTGACGCTCCCCGCTCTGCCTGGTGGCACGCAGGCGCGGGCGGCAGCTGCCGAGCGCCGCTGCGACGCCGCCCTGGACGGACGCGCCGTCGAGGACGACGTCGGCTGCAAGCAGGCCTCCTATACTCGTGCGAACGACACGGGAGGAGCACCATGGATCACGCGTCCACCATGCGGCGCTGCTACGAGCTCGTCAGCGCCGGGGACGTCGACGGGTTCGGCGACCTGCTGGCCGACGACTTCGTCGAGCACGAGGAGACGCCGGGACTGGAGCCGACGAAGGACGGGGTCATGGCGTTCTTCCGGATGTACCTCATGGCCTTCCCCGACCTGCGCATGGCGCCGCAGGACGTCATCGTCAGCGGCGACAAGGCCGTCGCGCGCGTGCGGGCGACCGGGACGCACCAGGGTGAGTTCATGGGCATGCCGGCGACCGGCAAGGCCGTCGACGTCCAGCTGATCGACATCATGCGGTTCGGCGACGACGGTCGCGTGGTCGAGCACTGGGGTGTCTTCGACGCGCTGGCGATGATGCAGCAGCTCGGCGCGGTGCCCGAAGGCTCTCCCGCGTAGGTGATCGCTTGCTACGTCGAGCTGCTCCATGAAGAGAGGCGCGACGAGCTCCGTGTCCGCAAGCGTGAGAGGTGCGGCGGCGCGCGCCCGAACCTGCGAGACGCTCCGCTGACGGCTCCGGCGTGCGAGCGCGACGCGGAGGCCGGCTCCGCCGGCCGGGAGCGGCGCGCGCCCGGTGCCGTCAGCGGGCCATGGCGCGCTCGACGGCCTCCTGCTCCTCCGGCGAGAGCGCGGCCGACGGCGTGCCACGGTCGAGCTCCTTGACGTAGACACGCGCGTAGTCGCGTCCCTGGATCGCTGTGACGACCGTGCCCGTCCGCGTCGCGTCGAGGAACGCGAACGACGCCGACTGCTGACCGCCTGCGTCCTCGTACGCGTCGTAGCGGACGACCGAGGTGTTCGTGACGGCGGAGTCGATGCGCCGGTCGACACGGGTCAGGCCGCCGGCGACCTCGTCGACGGCACCGAGGAGGTCGTCGATCCGCTCCTGCAGGGAGATCGCGAACTCGACGATGTCGGTGGTGGATCCCCCGAGGATGGTTCGCTGCGCCGCCCTCAGCTCGCGCAGCCGCCGCGCGACGACGGCGACGGCGACCAGCGCCGCGATCGCCACCGCGCATGCGGCGATCGCCACCCCCAGCTCGACGGTCACGACGTCGGGGTCAGCGTGAACACGACCGGGTACTCGGCCGAGTTGTTCGCGGTGTTCTTCTCGCCCGGTACGGGCTTGACGCTGACCTGGATGGTCGTGCCCTCGCCGAACGGGACGTCGGGGAAGTCGGTGAAGAGGACCGTCTTGGTCTCACCCGGGTCGATCAGGTCGATCGTGCCCGTCTTCACGATCGGGCTCGGCTGCTTGGGGATCGTGAGCGTGACCTGGACCTGCACTTCCTGCTCCTCGCCCGAGTTGGTCACGCCGACCTCGAAGCCGAGATCCGTCGAGACGGTGATCGTCGTCTCCGTCTGCGTCGAGAGCTGGGTCCCGCTCGGCAGCGCCTTCGTGTAGGCCAGCTGCGAGCCGTGCAGCCCGGTCGGGGTGCCGCCGGTCGACGCGCCGTGGATCCGATTCCAGATCGCGCTCATCGAGCGGGCGGAGTAGAGCTCCGCGTTCTGGACGAACACCGACGCCGGAGCCGCGCCGTCCACGCCCTCCTCGGCCGCGACGGCGTCCGAGCCGGCCTGGAAGAGGTCGCGCCACACGACGTCGCTCGCCTGCAGCCGCTGCCCCTGCACGGCGAGACGCT
>CAZUVW010000256.1:0-2155 GCA_964623875.1 uncultured Gaiellales bacterium | reverse complement strand
TGGTAGTAGTCGTAGTACGAGACGAAGTACTCGACCGCGTTGTCGGGGAAGAACTCGCGGAACTCGTTGCAGAGCTGCGCGGCGAGCGTCTTGTTGTGCGCGATCACGAGCGCCGGGCGCTGGATCTCCTCCATCACCCACGCCATCGTCGCCGTCTTGCCGGTCCCGGTCGCACCGAGGAGCGTCTGGCAGCGGTTGCCCGCGCGGATCGACTCCGCGAGCTGCGCGATCGCACGCGGCTGGTCGCCCAGCGGTCGGTAGTCGGCGGTCACGCGGAGCTCGCGCACCCGGGCATCGTATCCGAGCGAACACCTGTTCGTGCCCGAGGGCCGTCCAAGCGGACGGTGGCGCGTGACTCAGACCAGCCAGACCCCGTCTCGTTGCACGACCTCGCCGTCGAGCTCGATCCGCGAGCCGGGCAGGCGGAGGTCCTTGACGATGTCCCAGTGGATCGCGGACTCGTTCACGCCGCCGAGGTCGGTGTAGCTCTGCCCCAGCGCGAGATGCACGGTGCCGTCGATCTTCTCGTCGAACAGCGTGTTGCGCATGAACTGGGTGATCCCGGGGTTGCAGCCGATCCCCAGCTCGCCCAGGCGGCGTGCCCCCGGGTCGGTGTCGAGCGTCTCCAGCAGGAACGCCTCGTTGGCGTCGGCCGACGCGTCCACGACGACCCCCGCCTCGAAGCGGAGCCGCACCCCGCTGACCTCGCGCCCGCCGTAGACGGCGGGGAACTCGGAGAACGCGATCACGCCCTCGGCCGAGTCCTCCACCGGGCAGCCGAAGAACTCCCCGCCCGGCAGGTTCGCGCCGAGCGCGTCGACCTTCATCGCGCGCCCCTCGAGCGACAGGGTGAGGTCGGTGCCGTCGCCGACGATGCGCACCTCGCGCGCGGTGTCGAAGTGCGCTGCGATGCGCCGCATCTGCTCGCCGAGCGCGTCCCAGTCCTGCAGGACGGAGCCGTAGAGAAGCTCGGCGAACGCCTCGCTCGCGAGCCCCGCCTCCTGGGCCAGCGCATGGTTGGGGTACTGGCAGACGACCCACGGCACCTCGTGCGCGGTGATGCGCGCCGTCGCCGGACGGTACGCAGCGCCGATGGTCGTGAGCCGCTCGGAGGAGACCGACGAGCTGGCCCGGGTGTTCTCCGGCGAGCTCACGAACACGAGCGCGTCGATCTCGGCGAGCTCCCTGACCACGATCGACGCGGGCCGCGCGACGACGTCGAGCGGTACGCGCTCGAGCCAGCGGTGGGAGCCGACGAGCGTCGTCCCGAACGACACGCGGAGGTGCGCGTACGCCCCGCGTTCGCCCAGCAGGCCGCAGAGCTCCTCGAGCAGGGGGCGCGCGTCCGGGTTGCCGCCCACCCAGACCTCCCAGCCGGGCTGCACGCCCAGGCAGCCGTCGACGATCAGCTCGGCGTAGGCGCGGTCGCGCGGATCGGTCATCGCTCGCGACTCTACGCCGTCAGCGACGGCCGCTGCGTCAGGAGCCGAGCTCCTCGGGGTACGCGGCCGCGTAGGCGCGCTGGAGCCGCAGCACCTTGTCGACGTAGTGCCGCGTCTCGGGGAACTCGATCCCGCTCCCGGCCGCCCGCCAGCGATCGACGTTCCCCGGGCCCGCGTGGTAGGCCGCGAGCGCCGTGGGCAGGTCGCCGTACCGGTTCAGGAGGTTGCGCAGGTACCAGGAGCCGTAGCGGACGTTGATCTCCGGATCGAGCAGATCGGAGACGACGAACCGATCGCCGCCCGTGCGGAGCGCGATCCCACGCGCCGTGTCGGGCAGCAGCTGCATCAACCCGACCGCACCGGCCGGGGAGCGCGCGGACGGGTCGAACTGGCTCTCCGTGTAGATCACAGCGGCGAGCAGCGTCGGCTCGAGGTCGTAGTTGGCCGCGTGCCCCTGCACGATCGCCTCGTAGCGCAGCGGGTACCGCGCTCGCAGGTACCAGTCCGGCTCGGTGCGCAGAACCCACAGCGCTGCGAGGCCGCCGAGCGCGAGCAGCACGCCGCCGAGCGCGAGCAGCCGCATCTCAGCCGGTCGCCTGCTCCGCCGTCAACAACGCGAGCAGCTCGATCGCGAACTGGTCGATCTCCTCGAAGTCGCCGGTGTTCACGAAGTGGTAGTCGGCCCGACGGACCTTCTCGCGGTCGGGGAGCAG
>CAZUVW010000255.1:0-2170 GCA_964623875.1 uncultured Gaiellales bacterium | reverse complement strand
GGGCCGCCCGGAGCGACCGGAGCACCTGGCCCGGCCGGGCCGGCCGGGCCTGCAGGGCCGCCGGGGCCCGCGGGCCAGTCCGGGGCGGGGCTCACGAGCCTCGAGGGCCTCACGGGGCTGCGGTGCACGACCGCGACCGGGGCCTCGGGCGTCGTCGTCGTGAGCGTCGACGGAGCGGGCCTCGTCCGGCTCACCTGCGACGCCGGATCACCACCTCCGCCACCTCCACCGCCTCCACCCGGCGAGGGCGCGCGGCTGATCCTGAACGAGGTGGACTACGACCAGGTCGGCGCCGACGGGAACGGCTTCGTGGAGCTCGCGAACGTCGGCAGCGCCGCTGCCGACCTGACGGACGTCGCCGTCGTGCTCGTCAACGGCGACGGCGCCGAGTACGGCAGGCTCGCGCTCAGCGGCGCGCTCGCCGCCGGGGCCTACCTGCGCGTCGACGCCGAGCCGCAGAACGGCGCTCCCGACGGTGTGGCGCTCGTCGATCTCGCCGGCGGCACGCTGCTCGACGCGCTCTCCTACGAGGGAGAGATCCGTGCCGCGTCGATCGGCGGCACCATTTTCGATCTCGTCGAGGGCACGCCCCTGCCGGTCGCAGTCGCAGACTCGAACACCGTCGAGGGGTCGTTGGCACGGCTGCCCGACGGAGCCGACACGGGGAACGCCGCGACCGACTGGGCGTTCACGACGACCGTCACGCCGGGTGCGGCGAACGTCGCGAGCGGATGAGCGGGAGGGGAGACGCGACGTCGCTAGTCGCGTCTCCCCTTCAACCGCGCCGCCGCGCGCGCATCGAGGCTCATCGCCTTCCAGCGGCGGCGCTCCTCGGCCTCTGCTCGCCGGTCGAGCCGTCGTTCGAGGTGTGCGAGCTCGGCCTCCAGCTTGAGGTAGCTCGCCCACCGCTCCGGATCGAGCGAGCCGTCGGCGAGCGCTTCCTTGACCGCACACCCCGGCTCCCGGTCGTGCGCGCAGTCCGAGAAGCGGCACCGCTCGAACAGCGAGGTCACGTCCTCGAACGTCTCCTCGAGCCCCTCGTCCGCGACCCACAGCTGGAGCTCGCGCATCCCGGGCGTGTCGATCACGAGGGCGCCGCCCGGGAGGGGGACCAGCTCGCGGCGCACGGTCGTGTGGCGCCCCTTGCCGTCGTCGCGGATCGTCTGGGTCGCGAGCACCTCCGCGCCTGCGAGGGTGTTCACGAGCGTCGACTTGCCGACCCCGGAGGAGCCGAGCAGCGCTGCCGTCACGCCAGGCCGCAGGTAGGAGCGAACGACGTCGAGCCCCTCGCCGGTGACGTTCGAGACGGCGATCACGGGCACTCCCATGGCGACGGACTCGGCTGCCTCGAGCGCGCTCGCGGGATCGGGGTGCAGATCGGACTTCGTCAGCAGGACGACGGGCAGCGCGCCGCTCTCGCGTGCGAGAGTGAGGTACCGCTCGAGCCGCCGCAGGTCGAAGTCCTCGTTGAGCGACGTGACGAGGAAGACGACGTCGACGTTCGCGGCGAGCACCTGCTCCTCGGCGGCCTGCCAGGCGGTCTTGCGCGAGAACCGCGTGCGGCGTGGCAGGAGCGCCTCGATCGTTCCCGCCTGCTCGTCGGGGCGTGGCGACACGGCGACCCAGTCGCCCACCGCGGGCAGGTCGGCGGCGGAGGAGGACTCGTCGTACAGGCGCCCGCGCACGTCGCAGCGGAGCTCGCCCAGCTCCGTCGCGACGTCGTAGGCGCCGCGGTGCTGCACCGAGACGCGACCGGGGATCAGGCCCTCGGCGGCGTGCGGTGCGAACTGCTCGGCGCGGACGTCGTCCCAGCCGAGCGTTGTCAGGTCAGGCACGTGGGTGTCTCCCATTCCCTCGGGGATCATGGACGAGGCGCGCTCGCTAGCGCGCCGGCCACGGGGCCCGACCGGCGGGTCAGCCGACGGCCCGCGTGGCGCGCGGGGCGGAGGCGTCGAGCTCGGACATCGGTCGACCTCCTTCCGTCGGGGACCCTCCGAACGATGCCGATCTCAGGCGAGCAGCGCAAGCGCGATCGCCGCGCGGCCCGTCCAGGCGCTCGTGCGGACCGCGTTCGAGCGAACCAGCCGACGATGCGCGCCGGCGTCGAAGCCCCGCTCCAGGCGACCGTGGAGCGGCACCTGCACGAGCGCCGTCGAGAGCCACACCACTC
>CAZUVW010000254.1:0-2189 GCA_964623875.1 uncultured Gaiellales bacterium | reverse complement strand
ACGTCTGGGCGACCGACGTCCTCTCCGGCGCCGCAGCGCTCGAACAGTCGTCGAAGCAGCTCGTGCGGGACGTGCGGGCGGCGGCTCCCGGCGCGCTCGTGACCGGCGAGACGGCGTCGTTCCTCGACCTCCAGGAGAGCCTCGGCGACGCCCTGCCGTGGGCCGCGCTCGTCCTGGCTCTGACGACGCTCGTCCTGCTCTTCCTCTTCACCGGCTCCGTCGTCCTGCCGCTCAAGGCGCTCGTGATGAACGCGCTGACGATCGCGGCGACGTTCGGAGCGATGGTGCTGTTGTTCCAGTGGGGGCTCGGTCGCGATGGGCTCGAGTCGACGCAGCCGATCCTGCTCTGCGCGATCGCGTTCGGGCTCTCGACCGACTACGCGGTGTTCCTCCTCTCGCGCATCAAGGAGGCACGCGACAGCGGGCTCTCCGACCGTGACGCCGTGGCGCAGGGCCTCGAGCGAACAGGTCGGATCATCACCGCCGCAGCGCTGCTCTTCTGCGTCGCGGTCGGCGCCTTCGCGACGTCGTCGATCTCGTTCATCCAGGAGGTCGGGGTCGGGACGGCGATCGCGGTGCTGCTCGATGCCACCATCGTGCGCGCGCTGCTCGTGCCGAGCCTCATGGGCCTGCTCGGCCGGTGGAACTGGTGGGCCCCTCGACCGCTCGCCCGGCTGCACGCTCGGCTCGGCCTCGCCGAGGCGACCTGAGCGCCGGCCGGGCCGACAGGGCCGACCGGGGGACCAGGGCGGGCATCGCGCGGACGGATGCCCGCCCCCAGCCCCTGGCGCTGCTGCTTTCCTGACCGGGTGAGCGCGCTCGTCATTCGTCACGCCCGGGCCGTCGTCGCCGCGTCGGCCGCGTTCACGCTCGTCGCGCTGGTGGTCGGCTCGACGGCGATCGGGCTGATGCAGGGTGGCTCGAACCAGTTCGAGGACCCAGACTCCGCGAGCGCGCGCGCCTGGGACCGGCTCGCCCTGGCGACCGGCGAGCTCCCCGATCCGGGGATCGTCGCGGTCGTCGAGGAGGGGTCGCCGGCTGCCGTGCGCGCGCGCATCGCCGCCGACCCGGCGGTCTCCCGTGCGGAGGTCAGCGGCGACGTCGTGCTTGCGTGGTTCCGCATGGAGGAGGAGCGGAGCGAGGGCGGCACGCGTCGCCTGCTCGACGCGTTCGAGGACG
Organism: uncultured Gaiellales bacterium; assembly: GCA_964623875.1. Taxonomy (GTDB): domain Bacteria; phylum Actinomycetota; class Thermoleophilia; order Gaiellales; family Gaiellaceae; genus Gaiella. The sequence goes on along the minus strand of CAZUVW010000254.1, from coordinate 1,010 downwards.
AGCCCGGCATCGTGCTCGGCGGCCCCGCGGTGGCCGGTCGGCAGGTCGCCGAGACCGTCGAGTCCGACCTCACCCGCGCCGAGCTGCTCGCCTTCCCGCTCGTCTTCGCGCTCTCGCTGTGGGTCTTCCGCGGTCTCGTGGCAGCCCTCCTGCCGCCGCTCGTGGGCCTCGCGTCGATCGCGACGACGCTGCTCGGGCTCCGGGCGCTCGTCGAGCTGACCGACCTGTCGGTCTTCGCCGTGAACCTCGTGACGGGGCTCGGGCTCGGGCTCGCGATCGACTACTCGCTGTTCGTCGTCTCGCGCTACCGGGAGGAGCTCGCGACCCACGGGCACACCGTCGAGGCGATCGCCCGGACGCTCGCGACGGCCGGCCGCACGGTCGTCTTCAGCGCGCTCACGGTCGCCGCCGCGATGGCGTCGCTCTTCGTGTTCCCGCAGCAGTTCCTGCGGTCGATGGCGATCGGCGGGACGCTCGTCGCCCTCTCGTCCGGCGCGATCGCCCTCGTCGCGCTGCCCGCCCTGCTCCACGTGCTCGGGCCCAGGGTCAACGCGCTCGCGCCCGAGCGCTGGCGGCAGCCCCCCTCGCGGGGTCGCTGGGCGGCGCTCGCTCGCTGGGTGATGCGTCGCCCCGGGCGGGTCGCGCTCGCCAGCGGCGGCGTCCTCGTCCTCCTCGCGCTGCCGGCGCTCGGCGTCTCCTTCACCGGGATCGACGCGAAGTCGCTGCCGTCCGATGCCAGCGCGTACCGGGTGGCGGTGGCGCTCGAGGAACGGGGGCTGCGCGCGTCCGCCACACCGCTCAACCTCGTCCTCGAGCAGGAGCCGGACGCCGCGACGCTCGCGCGGCTCGCGCGGCTGCCAGGGGCTGCCGGCGTGGCTCCTGCGACCGAGGTCGCGCAGGGTCTGTGGCGCGTCGACGTCTACCCGCGGGAGCCCTCCCTCGATCCCGCGACGCAGCAGCTCGTGCGCGACGTGCGCGAGGCGGCGCCGGCGGCCCTCGTCGCCGGCGGC
>CAZUVW010000253.1:0-2235 GCA_964623875.1 uncultured Gaiellales bacterium | reverse complement strand
TGCCGGGCCGGGACTCCCGGCGCAGCTCGAGCGCGCTCTGCGGTCGTCCGAGCGAGTCGACCCGGATCTGCGCCTCCCCGGGCACGCCGCGCAGGAACGGGTCGAGCTTCGCCTCGATCCCGACCTTGCCCACCTTGTCGCCGGCGCGGTACCCCTCCTTGCGGAGCAGCTTCAGCTCCTCGGGCGAGATCTCACCGACGTACCCGAGGATCTGCGCCGCGTTCGACCCGTAGGGGTAGTGGCGCAGGAAGGTCTGCTGGATCTGCACCCCGGGGAACTCGTCCTGGTGCTCGTAGAGGTAGGCGACCTGCTCGTCGCCGACCGCCGTCTTCACCGTGATCGGGTTGAGCGGGTCGAACCGGCGCTCGTCGACCTCCTTCGCGAGCCGCCCGGCGGGGACGTTCAGCACGCCGGCCAGCCGCTGGATGACGTCGTAGCGGCCCTCTCGGGGCAGGTCACCGACCCACAGCTTCACCGCGGTGCCCGGCACGTTCTCCACGATCACCTTGCCGTTGCGATCGACGATCGTGCCGCGCGGCGCCTCGACCTGGATCGTCCGCAGCTGGTTGTCCTGCGCGGCAGCGAGGTACTCGTCGCCGGAGAGCACCTGCAGCGACCAGAGGCGCACGAAGAGCACGGCGAACACCGCGATCGCGACCGCGCCGAGCACGCCCACGCGCAGCGCGAGCCCCGGCGTCAGCCGATACGGGGCCTCGACGCCGGGCTCCGGCGGCAGGAAGCGGCTCGAGCTGGAGCGACGCTCGCCGTACGGAGGGCTAGACAACCTCGACCTCCCGGAGGCGCGGGCCTGCCGGAGCGGCGCTGCCGAGCACGAATCGGCACGCCCAGTGCACCGGCAGGATCAGGAGCGCGGCCAGCACGGCCGAGGGGACGACGCTGCGCAGCACCTCGCCCGAGGCGACCGACACGCCCAGCATGAAGTTGAGCACGGCTCCGCCGAGCGCGACGAGCACCGTGACGACGAAGGCGGTCAGCGAAGGCGCGTACGCGCGTCCTCGGCCGGTCGTCTCGCCGTAGCGGCCCGCGAGATACCCGGCGACCGTGAGCAGGATCGACGTCACGCCGAGCGTCCCGAGCGTCATCACGTCGACGAGCAGCCCCGCGACGAAGCCGGCGCTCGAGCCGACGACCGAGCCGCGCAGCAGGCCGATCGAGATCACGGTCAGCAGCAGCAGGTCGGGCTCGGCCGCGAGCACCCTGGCCCCCGAGACGACCGAGACCTGGACGACGGCCGCGACCAGGACCAGCGGCGCCACCCGGAGCGCGACCGTCATGGCGTCCGATCCTTCTCGACCAGGACCAGCACGGCGTCGAGCGACGCGAAGTCGGCGAAGGGCTGCACCTGTACCTGCTTGTACGGGTACGTGTCGGTCTGGCCGACGCTCGTGACGGAGCCGATGGGGATGCCCCGTGGGTAGAGCGAGGAGAGGCGCGGTGAGCGCCACCCCGCCGTCACGATCGTGTCGCCGGGACGGATGCGCTGCTCCTTCGGCACGCGATCGAGCCGCAGCGTCGCTCGCGGGCTCTGACCACGGCGGACGATGCCCGTGGCCGAGGTGGACGGGTCGAGCGCCGACACCGCGCTCTGGTCGTCGGTGAGCAGCATCACGCGCGCCTGGCGGCTGCCCACCCGCGTCACCCGCCCGACGAGGCCGTCCTCCGTCACGACCGGGTCGTCCTCGCGCACACCGTCCCGGCTGCCCGCCGCGACGACGATCGACTGCGCGTACGCCCCTGTCGGGCGGGAGATGACCGCGGCGGCGACGCCCTCGTAGCCGTCCGGGAAGGCCGGGCGCGAGCGGAACCGCAACAGCGCCCGCAGGCGCACGTTCTCCGCCGCGGCGAGCTCGTTGCGCACGAGCTGCTGGCGCAGCGCGACGTTCTCGCGCTCGAGCCGCTCCGCGTCCGAGCGGGCGCCGAGCATGCCGTCGAACCAGCCCCAGGCGTCACGGAACGGCTCGGCGACGCGGTCGGCGGCCAGCTGGAGCGGCCGGAGCGCGCTCGCGGCCGCGTCCTGCGCGCGCACGACCGGTCCGCTCGTCCGCTGGAAGGTCAGCGTCACGAGGACGAGGGAGACGAGGACAAGGCCCCCGACGACGAGCCGCCGCCGAAGCGTGGCGGTGCTGCGAGAGGGGGCCTGGCCGGACGCGGGACGCTGGACGCTCTGGCCCAGCACCGCCGATCGTGCGGTGCGGTTCCGGGGCACTGCCGGCC
>CAZUVW010000252.1:0-2252 GCA_964623875.1 uncultured Gaiellales bacterium | reverse complement strand
ATCGGGGCGCCGAGATTCGAACTCGGGACCTCTAGTCCCCCAGACTAGCGCGCTAACCAGGCTGCGCCACGCCCCGCGAGCGGCGTATGCTAGCGGCCACGCGTCGCAACGGCGCGGACGGCGTCGCGCAGCGGCAGCAGGTGACCGCGCAGCCGCCACCAACGGCCGTTGACGATGCCGTCGCGCTCGCTCTCGACGCGCTCGAGGCGCTCCATGATCCGTGCCTCTCGCTCGGCCCGAGCTCGCAGCAGGTCGCGCTGCACCACCGCCAGCTGGTCCGGGTCCGAGATGCGCTCGAGCCACCGGGTGTTCTGCGCAACGCGGTCGGACCAGGCTTGCACCCGCTCGGTGCCGCGAAAGTGGAGCACCGTCGGAGCTGCGGTGTCGGCGGCACGCGCACCGGCGGCGAGGACGCGCTTCCACAGATCCCAGTCACCTCGGCGGTCGACCGCGTCGCTCCAGCCTCCCACGGCGCGCGCCAGCTCGGCGCGCACGCTGACGCTCGCCATCACGTTCGTGTTGCCACGCTCCATCCAGGCCCGATGCCACGGCACGCTCCAGTCGGCACCGACCCAGTGGAGCGCGTCGTCCGGCTCGACCTGCACCGCAGGGGTCGTGACGACGTCGAGCGCTCCGAGGTCCCAGTATCGGCCGAGCTGCTCGAGGTGGTCCGGCAGCAGCAGGTCGTCGTCGCCGAGCCACAGGACGACGGTGGCGGTGGCGAGCTCGAGCGCGACGTTGCGGTGGGAGTAGGCGTAGCCAGGCCCTTTCGGGAGCTCGACCGCGAGCGCTCGTTCGTCCCCGATCGCGCGGATGGCGTCCGCCGTGCCGTCGGTGCACCCGTCGCACAGGACGAGCACCTGCTCGGGCGGGCGGGTCTGCCGCAACGCGCTCAGAGCAGCCAGGACGGCCGTCTCGCGACGGTCGTGGGTCGGGATCGCGACGGTGAAGCCGACGGCCACGGTGACAAGTCTCCCAGACGCGATAGCCTGTGGTGATGGCCGGCGAGCAGGGCGTGCAAGACGTGCAGACCGTCACCGCCGACGGGCGTCGGCTCGATCCGCTGCCCGTCGGGATGGTGGTGAGAGAGCTCGTCACGCACACCGACGAGCGAGGCACGGTCTGCGAGCTGTACGACCCCCGCTGGGGCGTGCATCCCGCCCCGCTCGTGTTCGCCTATGTCTTCACGATCCGTCCGGGAGCAGCCAAGGGCTGGGGGATCCATCGCCGCCACGACGACCGCTACGCGTTCCTGAGCGGAGAGCTGGAGCTCGTCCTCTACGACGAGCGCCCGGACGTCGAGACGTCGGGGCTCGTCACCCGGCTCTTCCTCTCCGGCCGGCACCGTGCCCTCGTCACGATCCCCACGGGCGTCTGGCACGCCGAGCGCAACGTCGGTCAGGAGGACGTGATGGTCGTCAACTTCCCGACGATCCAGTACGACCACACCAGCCCGGACAAGTACCGGCTCCCGCTCGACACGGACCTGCTCCCGGTCGAGCTCGGGCCGGGCTGGAACGGCTGGTAGCCCGACTCCCGCTCAGCGTCCCGGACGGGACCTACGCGAGCCGCTTGTAGAGCCGCTCGACGAGCTCAGGCGTCTCCTCGAGGCGCTGTGTGATGATCCGCACCCGCACCTCGCGGAAGTGGTCCGCCTTGACGCCGAGCGCTCGCGCGATGCGCGCGAGCACCTCGTTCGACGGGACGGGCCGGTTGCCGTGGACGATGTGGTTGAGGTAGCCGGCCGACAGGCCCGTCTTCTCCGCGAGCGTCCTGTACGTCATCCCCGTCTCCGTCATCAGCCGCTCGACCGTCGGGCCGAGCGGGTCGCGCGAGTAGAGACGTCGCTTGGCTGCCATCAGGCCTCCTCGATCCAGTCGTTGACGGCGTCGCGCGCAACGCGCGCGTCCACCCCGTCGGCCCGGCGCCGCACGTCGACGGCGCCGTCCTCGAGCGTCTTCTTGCCGACCGTGACGCGCACCGGAGCGCCGAGCAGGTCGGCGTCGGCGAACTTCTCCCCGGGGCGGGCGTCCCGGTCGTCGAGCAGCACCGACCGTCCGCTCCCGGCGAGCGCGGCTGCGAGCTCCTCGGCTCTGGTCGCGACCTCGAGCGCGCCGCCGGCGAGCGCGAGCACGTGCACGTCGTAGGGCGCCAGGGCGGCCGGCCAGACGATGCCGTGCTCGTCGTGGGACTGCTCCACCGCTGCGGCCACCACCCTCCCGGGCCCGATCCCGTAGCTGCCCATGACGATG
>CAZUVW010000251.1:0-2260 GCA_964623875.1 uncultured Gaiellales bacterium | reverse complement strand
TCGTCGGCGACGGGCCGTTCGACGCCGACCTCCTGCTGCCGCCGACGGTCTGCTACCTCGACGCCGTGCGTGCGCTCCGATCGCGCGCCGACGTGCGGGGGCTCGCCCACGTGACCGGCGGGGGCATCGCGGGCAACCTCGTGCGGATCCTGCCCGACGGCATCGGGGCGGTCGTCGACACGGCTGCCTGGGAGCGGCCGCCCGTGTTCGCGTGGCTGGCCGAGCACGGCGTCGCCGAGGACGAGCTGCGCCGGGTGTTCAACCTCGGCGTGGGCTACTGCGCGGTCATGCCTGCGGCCCACGCGACCGATGCAGATGTGGTGATCGGCAGGATCGAAGCCGGAGTGCACGGCGTGGAGTGGGCCGACCGGTGATCGGCGTGCTCGCTTCCGGGGCCGGCTCGAACCTCCAGGCGCTGCTGGACGCCGGGCTCCCGGTGGTGGCGGTCGCCTCGAACGTGGAGGGCGCGGGCGCGCTCGAGCGAGCGGCGGCAGCCGGGATCGCCACGGCGGCCTTCCCGCTGGAGCGCTTCGCGGACCGCGCCGAGCGGGACGAAGCCCTCGCGGACTGGCTCGAGGAGCACCGTGTGCAGCTCGTGGTCTGCGCCGGGTACATGCACCTGCTCACGCCCGCGTTCCTCGCTCGGTTCCCCCAGCGCGTGGTCAACGTCCATCCGGCGCTGCTGCCGGCGTTTCCCGGCGCGCACGCCGTCGCGGACGCGCTGGCAGCCGGCGTCACGCAGACCGGTGCCACCGTGCATCTCGTCGACGAGGGCGTCGACACCGGGCCCGTGCTCGCGCAGGAGGTCGTCCCCGTGCTCGCCGACGACACGGAGGAGACCCTCCACGCGCGGATCCGGGCGGTCGAGCACCGCCTCCTGCCCGAGGTCGTCCGGGAGCTGACGGCGGCGTGATCCGGCGCGCCCTGCTCTCCGCGTACGACAAGTCGGGTCTGCTCGCCTTCGCCAAGGGTCTGCACGAGCTCGACGTCGCCCTGGTGGCCAGCGGCGGCACCGCGCGTCTGCTGGCGGACGACGGCCTCCCGGTGACCGACGTCGAGGACCTCACCGGCTATCCGCCCATGCTCGGGCACCGCGTGGTCACGCTCCACCCGGCGGTGCACGGCGGGATCCTCGCCCGTCGAGACGTCCCCGACGACGGCGACGACCTCGAGCGCCACGGGATCGAGCCGATCGACCTCGTGTGCGTGAACCTCTACCCCTTCGAGCAGACCGTCGGCCGGCTCGACGTCACCTGGGACGAGGCGGTCGAGCAGATCGACGTCGGTGGGCCGGCGCTCCTGCGCGCCGCGGCGAAGAACCACGCGTTCGTTGTGCCGATCTGCCGACCTGACGACTACGACGTCGTGCTCGAGGAGCTGCGAGAGACCGGCGACGTCGGCGAGGACCTGCGCCGCGAGCTGGCGGAGCGGGCGTTCGCGACCACCGCCGCCTACGATGCCGCCGTCGCCGCCTGGCTCGCCGGCGACCGGCTGGCGCCCGAGACGCTCGTGCTCGCGTTCGATCGCGTCCGCGGGCTCACCTACGGCGAGAACCCGCACCAGGAGGCGGCGTACTACGCCCAGCGCGGCGCCCGCACGCACCTGCTCGCCCGGGTCGACCAGGTGCACGGCAGGCCCCTGTCGTACAACAACCTCAACGACCTCGCTGCCGCGCGTCGGCTCGCGCTCGATCTCGCCCGACCCGCGTGCGTGATCGTGAAGCACGCGAACCCCTGTGGGGTCGCCGTCGCGGACACGATCGACGAGGCCTACGCCGGGGCCCTCGCCTGCGACCCGGTCTCGGCGTACGGGGGCGTGGTCGTGCTGAACCAGCCGGTCGGCGCAGCGCTCGGCGCAGCGCTCGCCGAGCAGTTCGTCGAGGTGCTGCACGTGCCGGGCCTCGACGCCGCCGCGCTGGAGGCGCTCGCCCGGAAGGAAGGGACGCGGGTGCTGGTCGATCGGGAGCGACGCGCGCCCGTGCTCGGCGAGCGCGAGCTCAGGCGCGTCCCCGGAGGCGTGCTCGTCCAGAGCCCCGACGACGGTCCGGACCCGCTGGATGCGATGACGGTCGCGTGCGGCGCCGCGGACGCCGAGACCTGGGAGGACCTCCTCTTCGCCTGGACCGTCGTGAAGCACGTCACGTCGAACGCGATCGTGCTCGCGCGCGCGGGCCGGACGCTCGGGATCGGCGCCGGCCAGATGAGCCGGGTCGACGCGGTGCGCATCGCGGTGGCGAAGGCACGTGAGCACGGACACGACC
>CAZUVW010000250.1:0-2308 GCA_964623875.1 uncultured Gaiellales bacterium | reverse complement strand
GGCTCACGGTCGCCGAGCTCGGTCGACAGCGCGGCGCCGAGCTCGGCGACGCGCGTCGCGATCGCCGCTCGCGAGAGGAACACCTCGCCGATCGGGTGGCCGTGCTCGCGCAGTCGGTCGGCCGCCGTGAGGTCGGTCACGTCGCGATCCGGAGCCGATAGCGCTGGGCGAGATGCTCGATGTCGCGTCGGTAGAACAGCTTGACCTTCACGTCGGGGTACAGCTCGCGGAGCTCGCGCAGCTTCCGGTTCTTCCGGGTGACGAGCGACTGCTTCATCACCGTCACCTCGACGTAGAGCTCCTGCTCCGGGAGGTAGAAGTCCGGCGTGAACGCACGGGTCACGCGCCCCTCGGCGTCGCGCTCGAGCACGAACGACGTCGGCTCGTAGTCCCACGGGATGCCGTACCAGTCGAGGATCCGCGCGCACTCGAGCTCCACCGGGTTCGCGAACCGCGGCGGCGCCGAACCACGATATGCCTGGAAACGATGGGTTTCCGGGGAGGGCTCCTGCACCGACCTCAGGGTAGCGAGAGGCCCGGACAGCCCTTCTCGGGGGGCCTGGTGGGCCGTATGCTCCTTGGACGTGGCCACCGCGGACCGTCCCATCTGCATCGCGCACCTCTCCGACCTGCACTGCGGCGGCCAGTACTTCGAGCCCAACCTGCTCGAGCGGGCGATCGTCGAGATCAACGACCTCGCCCCGGACATCGTGATCTGCTCCGGCGACCTGACGACGCTGGGCTTCCGGCACGAGTACCAGCTCGCGCGCGAGTACCTCGACCGGATCGAGTGCGAGGCGCTCGTCGTCGTGCCGGGCAACCACGACTCGCGCAACGTCGGGTACGTGCACTTCGAGCAGCTCTTCGGCCAGCGCAACTCGGTGCTGCGCAAGAGCGGCGTGACGGTCGTCGCCGTCGACTCGACCGAGCCCGACCTCGACCACGGGCAGATCGGTCGCGGCCGCTACCCGTGGATCGAGGAGGAGTTCGCGCGCGAGCCCGCCGACCTGCGGATCTTCGTGCTGCACCACCACCTGCTCCCGGTGCCCGGCACGGGGCGCGAGCGGAACGTCGTCTACGACGCGGGCGACGCGATCGAGTGCCTGCTGCGCGCCGGCGTCCATCTCGTGCTGTCGGGGCACAAGCACGTCCCGTACGCCTGGCGGCTCGAGAACCTGTTCGTGGTCAACACCGGCACGGTCTCGTCGCTGCGGCTGAGGGGGAACACGCGCCCCTGCTACAACGTCGTCGAGATCAACGGCACCCACGTCGACATCTGGCGCCGCCATCCGTTCCACGGGCAGGAGCGGATCATCCAGTTCTCGACCGAGACGTACGCGTACGAGAAGTACACGGGGCGGATCGACAGCGAGGTGACGAGCCGACGGTGAGGGCCGGATCGGGCATCCGCACGGCCGTCGCGGTGATCGACGGCGAGCACTACGGCCCCGTCGTGCGGGACGCCCTGCGTGCGCTGCCGGAGCTCGTGCTCGCCGCCGTGCTCGTCGGTGGCACGGAGAAGCTGCGAGGGCGGGAGGACTACGGCGTCCCGCTGGCGGCGGCGCTCGAGGCGGCGATCGCGGAGCACGAGCCGGACGTCGTGATCGACCTGTCGGACGAGCCCGTGCTCGGCCCCGCCGCTCGACTCGCCCTCGCGGGCCGGGCGCTCGCGCTCGGCGTCCCCTACGAGGGCGCCGACTTCCGGTTCGACCCCCCGGCGCTCGTGGCGACGAGCATGCCAACGCTCGCGGTCGTCGGCACGGGCAAGCGGGTGGGGAAGACCGCGGTCACCGGGCACGTCGCGCGGCTCCTCGCCCGTCGCCGCCGGCTCGTCGTGCTGGCGATGGGGCGGGGTGGCCCGGCTCACCCCGAGGTCGTCCGCGTCGCGCCGACCGTCGACGATCTCATCGCCCTGTCGCGGGCCGGTCGCCACGCTGCCTCCGACCATCTCGAGACGGCGGTCGTCGCCGGCGTCGAGACCGTGGGCTGCCGTCGCTGTGGCGGCGGGCTGGCAGGGGCCGTCGGCGTCTCGAACGTCGAGGAGGGCCTCGAGGTGGCCGCACGGCTCGAGCCCGAGCTGCTCCTGCTCGACGGCAGCGGCGCCGCGCTGCCGCCCGTCGCGGCGAATCGCCGGCTGCTCGTCGTCGCCGCCCACCAGGGCCCGGAGCTCGCGGCGGGGTATCTCAACGGCTACCGCGCCCGCCTGGCCGACCTCGTCCTCGTGACCATGGCCGAGCCGGACGCGCCTCACGCCGCCGTCGCTCGCGCCCTCGCGGATCACGTTCGCGAGGGGGTGCCGATCCTGCGC
>CAZUVW010000249.1:0-2418 GCA_964623875.1 uncultured Gaiellales bacterium | reverse complement strand
CCGATGATCGCGTACTGGACGAGTCCTGCGACGGCGCTCGACCAGAGGTAGAGGAGGTCGTCCCGCGGCTCCTCCTCGCTGAGCAGGTTTCCCGCGTAGTTGAGCGCGGCGAGGGCGGCGGCGAGCGCGATCCAGCCGGGAAGCCTCGCTCGCAGGCGGTCGCGGTCGGTCGGCGCGAGCTCGACCGCCGTCATGGCACGGCGCTGCGCGGTGAGGCCGCGGTAGCGGGCTGGGAGGGACGGCTCACGGCGTAGAAGGTACGCGGTCCAGCACCCTGGGACGCGCAGACGACGCCGTGACCGCTCGCGGCGCGCCCGACGGTCACGGCCCCCGGCGCCGGTACCCTGAGCGCGTGCCGCCGAAGAGGCCCCACCACCGTCGGCCTCGGACTCCACCTCCCCTGCCCGCCCGCCGCAGGCGCGCGCAGCGCCGTCGCTCGGGCCTGGCCATCCTCGTGGGGATCGGCGTCGTCGTCGCCGTGGCGGCGATGGGAACCGCGGGCGCCGTCTTCGCGCTCGGCTCGTCCTGCGATCTCGACGCGCTCCGCCCCGCCCGGATCGGGCAGAACACGTTCGTGTACGCCTCCGACGGCTCGCTGCTCGGCGCCATCCCTGCGGAGCGCAACCGCCGGATCGTGCCGCTGGCAGAGGTCTCTCCGTGGATGGCGAAGGCGACGGTCGCCATCGAGGACCAGCGCTTCTACGAGCACCGCGGGGTCGATGCGGAGGGCGTCGCGCGAGCGCTGTGGCGCGACCTGCAGGAGGGCGCGATCGTGGAGGGGGGCTCGACGATCACCCAGCAGCTCGTCCGGAACCTCTACATCTCGCGTGAGCAGACCGTCGAGCGGAAGCTGAAGGAGGCCTGCCTGGCGGTCAAGCTCGAGCGGGAGTGGCCCAAGCGGCGGATCCTCGCGAACTACCTCAACTCGGTGTTCTACGGCAACCTCGCCTACGGCGTCGAGGCGGCAGCGCAGACGTACTTCTCCAAGCCGGCGAGCCGGCTGACGCTCACCGAGGCGGCGCTGCTCGCCGGGCTGACCCAGGCGCCGTCGGCCTACGACCCGCTCGTCGACCCCGCCAAGGCGCTGGCCCGCCGTGACCAGGTGCTCGCGGCGATGGCACGCCAGGGCCTGATCACCGCCGAGCAGCATGGGCGCGCAGTCGCCTCGCGGTCGCTGGAGCTCAGGCCCGGGCGGCTCTTCACGGAGATCCGCGAGCCGTACTTCTTCGGCTACGTCCGCGACGAGCTGATCCGCGCGTACGGCGTCGAGACCGTCAGGTCGGGCGGTCTGAAGGTGTACACGACGATCAACCCCTCGTGGCAGCGTCTCGCGCAGCGGGCGATCGCGGACACGCTCACCGAGCCCGGCGACCCCGCTGCCGCGCTGATCTCGATCAATCCGGCCAACGGCGCCATCAGGGCGATGGCGGCCGTCGTCCCCGGGCGTGCGAACAACCAGTTCAACCTCCTCTCGCAGGCGCGGCGCCAGCCCGGGTCGACGTTCAAGACCTTCGTGCTCGCAGCGGCCCTCGAGAAGAGGATCGACCCGGACTCGACCTACTACGTCTCTGCGCCCTTCACCTACCGGCCGACCGAGACCGGGAGCTGTGAGGACGGCTCGTGGTGGTGCGTCAAGACGTACGACTCGAGCTATGCGGGCTGGACGTCGATCAGCCGGGCCACGCTGCGGTCGGACAACGCCGTCTACGCGCAGCTCACCCTCGACGTCACGCCGGAGGCGGTCGCCTCGATCGCCCGGCGGCTGGGCGTGCGCACGCCACTCGGGGTCGGGGGCTCGTACGTCCCGGCGATGGGGCTCGGCTCGGTCGCGGTCTCACCGCTCGACATGGCGTCTGCCTACGCGACGCTCGCGGCGGGCGGGGTCTACTCGCGGCCGACCGCGATCCGCAAGGTGGTGCTGCCGAACGGCAAGACGGACACCGAGTCCGGGTGGGGGCGGCCCGACCGCAAGCGCGTCGTCCCGGAGGGCGTCGCGGCGGTCGTGACGGAGATCCTCAGCGACAACATGCTCTACGGAACGGGCACCCGCGCGGCGATCGGTCGGCCGGCCGCGGGCAAGACGGGGACGACCGACGAGCACGCAGACGCCTGGTTCGTCGGCTATACGCCCGACCTCTCCACTGCGGTGTGGATGGGATACACGAAGGGTGAGATCCCGATGGAGAGCGTCCACGGGATCGCGGTCTCGGGCGGCAGCTTCCCGGCAGAGATCTGGCGGCGGTTCATGGAGCCCGCGCTGGCGTCCCGTCCGACGCTCGACTTCCCCGCGCCACGCGAGCCGCTCACGTACGAGCCCTGGGAGCGCGGACCGCTCGCTCTGAGCTACGACCCGACGTACGTCGCGCCCGAGACGACCGAGACCGAGACGACCGAGACCGAGACGACCGAGACCGAGAC
>CAZUVW010000248.1:0-2462 GCA_964623875.1 uncultured Gaiellales bacterium | reverse complement strand
GAGCCGGAAGATGAGCGGCGTGTGGCAGCGCCAGCAGAAGGGGTAGCTGTGCTCGATCGTGCCGGCCTCCACCAGCAGCCCGCGCTCCTCGAGGTCACCGACGATCTGCTCGGCGGACTCGACCGTGGAGGTGCCGTGGAGCCAGCCGTACTCGGGGTAGAAGCGGCCGCTCTCGTCGACGGGGGTGAGCACGTCGAGGCCGAGCTCCCGCGACAGCTCGAAGTCCTCGGCGCCGCAGCCCGGCGCGATGTGGACGATGCCGGTGCCCGTGTCGAGCGCGACCTCGTCCCAGGCGATCACGCGATGCTCGACCGCGCCGCCCGGCCCGAGGCCGTCGAACGGCCCTTCGTAGCGCCAGCCGACGAGGTCGGCGCCGGGGCGCCGCTCGACGAACCGCTCGTCGGGGTGGAGCGCCACCGCGACCCAGTCGCCGCTCTCGAGACGGCCGTACTCCGCCTCCGGGTGCACTGCGGCGGCGACGTTGGCCGGCAGCGTCCACGGCGTCGTCGTCCAGACGACCACGGCCTCGCCCGGCCGGTCGAGCAGCGGGAAGCGCACCTCGAGCGACGGGTCGCTGCGGTCCTCGTAGTGCCCGTGCAGCTCGTGCGCCGAGATCGAGGTCCCGCAGCGCGGGCACCACTCCGTCGAGCGGTGGCCCATGTAGATCCATCCCTTCTCGTGGACGAGCTTCAGGAAGCGCCAGATGTACTCGATGTTCGTGTCGGAGAAGGTGTAGTAGTCGTTCCCCCAGTCCATCCACTGGCCGAGCCGGATCGACCCCTCGGTCAGCTCGCGCGACGACCAGACGACCACCTCGCGGCACTTGCGCGCGAAGCGCTCGAGCCCGTACTCCTCGATCTCCTGCTTCGAGTTGAGCCCGAGCTCGCGCTCGACCCCCACCTCGATCCAGAGACCTTGGCAGTCGAACCCGTTCTGGTAGCGCTGGTGGAAGCCGCGGAGCGCCTTGTAGCGCTGGAAGACGTCCTTGAGCGTCCGGCCCCACGCGGTGTGAACCGCGAGCGCCTTGTTCGCCGTCACCGGGCCGTCGAAGAAGCTGAACCGCGGCCCCTCGGCGTTCAGCGCGCGCAGCCGATCGAAGGTCCGCTCGCGCTCCCAGAGCTCGAGGATCGCCCGCTCGAGCGCGTCGTGGTCGGGCTTGGCCGGCAGGGGAGCGAACACCGCGACGATTCTAGTGACGGGCTCCGGCCGCTCCGGACAGACCCGGGAACAGGCCCCGCCGGAGCCTCGTTGATACTGCTGTGGCGCGCGCTGCGCCGCGCTGACGTGAAGACGAACCAGGAAAGGACTCCATGGCACTCAACGTGACGACCCAGAGCTTCGAGCAGGAGGTCCTGCAGAGCGAGACCCCGGTGCTCGTGGACTTCTGGGCCGAGTGGTGCGGCCCCTGCCACGCCGTGGCACCCGTGCTCGACCGCATCGCGGAGGAGCAGGCCGGCGCCCTGAAGCTGGTGAAGGTGAACATCGACGACGAGGGCGAGCTCGCCCAGCGCTTCGGCGTCGCCTCCATCCCGACGATGATCCTCTTCAAGGACGGAGAGCCTTCGGCCGCCGTGATCGGCGCCCAGCCGAAGAGCTCGATCGAGCGCGCGCTCGGGCTGTAGCCAGTCGCCCGCAGGCGGGGAATCCGCGGAAGCGGCTTCCCCGCGCGGGATCCCTCGTGTTCGGCTGCGCCGAACCCGAGGGCAGATCCCTGAAGTCTCGCGCGTCAACGGAGCGCCGATCGACGCTCGGCCGACTGCGCCGGCCTCGGGTCTCAAGCCCCAGGTGCGTGGGGGGCGCGTGCGACCGCAGTTCGCCGGGCGCTCGCGAGAGGCCGGCTCGGTGTCGACGCGGCTCCGTCAGGCGGGCCTCGGCGCCCCAAGTGACAAGTTGTCACTTGGGTGCTCGCGGGCGCCGTTCGGCGCGTGTTCAGCCGTGCCGAGCGCGGCGCCACGTCTCGACGACGTCGGCGATCGAGGTGAACGCGAGCTCCTCCGGCGGCGGGAGCTCGTCCGGCGCGAACCACGCGAGCTCGGCGACGTCGTCGGCGGCGACCGGCTCTCCTGGCCCTGCTCGCACGACCCAGAACAGGTTCAGCGTGTGCACCGCCGCCGGGCCGTCGCCGTAGCGGTCGATCCACGCGCCGAGGAAGGAGACCGGCTCGACCTCGAGGCCGATCTCCTCGCGGAGCTCGCGGCGGAGCCCTTCCACGACGTCCTCGCCCTCGTGGAGGAACCCGCCCAGCGTGTCCCACCTGCCGCGGTAGGGCTCGATCGCGCGGCGCCCGAGCAGGAGCCTCCCCTCGTCGTCCTCCACGAGCCCGCTCACGGTCGGCGCAGAGTTGGCGTAGTACTGGGATCCACACGCCGCACACACGACCCGCACCGCGTCGCCGTCGAGCGCGCCGCCGCAGCGGGGGCAGATCGTCCAGCCGTGGAGCTCGCCCATCGCGGCCGCTACGG
>CAZUVW010000247.1:0-2491 GCA_964623875.1 uncultured Gaiellales bacterium | reverse complement strand
GCGTCCATCGTGTCGTACAGCGCGTCGAACAGCGGCCGCATGTACGGGTCGACCTTGGCCGCCAGGTCGCCCGGCAGGAAGCCGAGCCGCTCACCGGCCTCCACGGCAGGCCGGGTGAGGATGATGCGGCCGATCTCCTTCTCGGCCAGCGCCTTCACCGCGAGCGCGATCGCGAGGTAGGTCTTGCCGGTGCCGGCCGGGCCGATGCCGAAGGTCACCGTCCGCGACCGGATCGCGTCCACGTAGCGCTTCTGCGTGACCGTCTTCGGCGCGATCTTCTTGCCGCGGTGCGTCCAGACGACGTCGTCGAACACGCCCCGCACGTCCACCTCGCGATCGAGCGCGTCGACCACCGCGCCGACGGTGTCCGCCCCGATCGCGTGACCGCCCTCGACCAGCTCGACGAGCCCGTCGAGCACCGCCCGCGCGCCGGCGACCTCGCTCGGCTCTCCCTCGAGGGTGAGCCGGTTGCCGCGGAGCGCGATCGTGCACCCCAGCCGCTCGCGCAGCGCATCGAGCACGCCGTCGCCGATCCCCGCGAGCTCGGCGGCGACCTCGTTGGACACCGTCAGGACGTCCTGCATCGGTGCTCAGTGTAGGGGCCGAGGCGTACGATCCCGGAGCGGCGCGGCCGCCGACCCGCATCCCCTGGACGCAGGCCTCCCGGCCTACGCGAGCTTCTCGCGGACGAGCTGGCTGACGGTCGAGCCGTCCGCCCGGCCCGAGACCCGCGGCATCACGTCGGCCATCACGCGACCGAGGTCGCGCAGCGAGGTCGCGCCGACCTCGGCGATCACGTCGTCGACGATCTCGTCCAGCTCGTCCTCGGTGAGCTGGTCGGGCATGAACTCCTCGATCACGTCGAGCTCGTGCTGCTCGACGCCTGCCTGCTCGTCGCGGCCCGCGTCGCGGTAGGCCTCGAGCGCCTCCACGCGCTTCTTGCGCTCCCGCTGCAGCACCTGGAGGGACTCGTCCTCCGACAGCGGCCGCTGCAGGTCCTTCTCGGCGGAGCGGAGCGCGCTCAGCAGCAGGCTCAGCGCGTCACGCCGCGCGTCGTCCCGCGCGAGACGGGCCTCCTTCAGACCCTGCTCTATGTCCGCGATCAGCGTCATCACTCGAACCCGGGGAGACTGGTGCCTCCGAGGACGTGCCAGTGCAGGTGGAAGATCGTCTGTCCTCCGCCCGGACCGACGTTCACGATCACACGGTAGTCGTCCAGGCCGGCCTTGTCAGCCGCTGCGGCGACGAACCGCAGCATCCGCGCCGCCTCCTCGTCGGGAAACGCCGCGACGTCGCGGAACGTGTCGACGTGGCGCTCGGGCAGCACGAGCAGGTGGGTCTCGGCCTTCGGGTACCGGTCACGGATGGCGACGAACCCCTCGCTCCGGTGCACCGGCTCGGCGGTGGCGACCAGCGAGCAGAAGAGGCACGTCCCCGGGTCAGGCGGCAACTGCGAGCACCCCCTCCGCTGCGACGCCCACCGCCCGGGCCTCCACGAACGCACCGACGTCGGCGTCCACGAGCCAGGGCGTGTAGTCGTCGGCGTACCCCCGTCCCGCACGGTCGACGAGCACGCGGTCGAGCGACCCGACCCGCGCCCGCCAGCGCGCCCGGCTGCGCTCGGCGGAGAGCGCTCGGAGCCGGGCACCACGGTCGCGCTTCACGGCCACGGGGACGAGGTCCGCGAGCGCGGTGCGGGTACCGGGACGCGGGGAGTAGGGGAACACGTGGGCGGTCGTGATCCCCGCCTCGGCCACGACGGCGAGCGTCCGCCCGAACGCCGCCTCGTCCTCGGCGGGGAAGCCGACGATCACGTCGGTGGTGAGGTTGAAGTCCTCCGCGAGCGGCATGACGCGCGCGAGGTACTGGGCGGCGTCGTAGCGCCGACCCATCGCCGCCAGCACGCCGTCGTCCCCGGACTGCAGCGGGACGTGCAGGTGCCGCGACACCGTCGGCGTCTCCCGCAACGCCGCGACGAGCGCGCGATCGAGGTGGTTCACCTCGATCGACGAGAGACGCAGCCGCTCGAGCCCCTCCACCGCTCCCGCCTCCCGGACGAGGCGGGCGAGCGTGAAGCCCGCGGCGCGGTCGCGGAAGCAGCCGAGGTTGACGCCGGTCAGGACGACCTCGCGATGGCCCTGCGCCACACGCCGTCGGATCTCGGCGAGCACCGCCCCGGCGGAGCGGCTGCGGGTCGCGCCGCGGACGAGCGGGATCACGCAGAAGTGGCAGGCGAACGAGCAGCCGTCCTGGATCCGCACGAAGGCGCGGACGCGGTCGAGCCCGTGCTCGGCCCGCACGCAGCCGACCGCGCCGACGTCAGCGGCCACGAAGGCGGCCGCCTCGTCGCCGAGCCTCCCCGTGACGACGACGTTGTCCGCGACCCCGTCGAGCGCTCCCTCCAGCCGGCTCGCGCACCCGGTGAGGTAGACGACCCGGGCGTCGCGGGCGGCCCGCGAGGCCGCCTGGCGGGACTTCGAGACCGCCTCGT
>CAZUVW010000246.1:0-2498 GCA_964623875.1 uncultured Gaiellales bacterium | reverse complement strand
GCGATGCTCGACGGGCTCGCCGACCTGGAAGGGCAGTGTGGTCAGCGTCATGGGCGACTCCTTTCGTCGGGAGGGAGTCGCACGGCGCGCCGGGTCGCCTTACGCCGGGGTTCTCGATCGTGACTCGGAGCGCCTGCGTCCGGTCCTCGTCGGCGAGGCCGTGTCGGGGCCGTGACCGCGTCGCCGCTCGGACACGTCTGCGTAAGACGATGTAGTGCATCGTGATACGATGATCCTACGATGCCCTCGGCGCCGTTCTCCGTTCGACTCGACCAGTCGCTGCTCGAGCGGCTCCGGCGGTTGGGCATCCGCGAGCGCGTCCCCGTGTCTCAGCTCGTCGAGCGCTACCTCGAGGAGGCAGTGAGGGCGGAGGAGCTCCCCGGGATCGTCTTCCGCGCGGGGCCGGTCGGCCGGCGCGCCGGGGTCGTCGGCGGGCCTGACGTGTGGGAGATCGTGCGCGACGCCCGGGCCGCGCCGCCCGGAGCCGACGCCGTCGAGCACGTCGTCGCCACGACCGACCTGAGCGAGGAGCAGGTGCGTGTCGCTCTCGCCTACTACACGGCGTACCCGGACGAGGTCGACGCTCGACTCGACGACGAGCGCGAGCTCGCCGAGCGCCTGACGCAGGCCGTCGCCTCGTAGGCGCCACCGCGCTCGCACCTTTGCGCCTGCTGCTCGACGAGCTGTGGTCGGCGGAGATCGCCCGGCAGCTTCGCCGGAGAGGTGTCGACGCGGTCGCCGCCACCGAGCTCCCTCATCGGTACAGAGGCATCCCCGATGCCGAGCTCTTCCGGCGGGCGCAGGCCGACGGGCGGGCGATCGTGACCGACAACGTCGGCGACTTCGCGCGACTCGTCGCCGACGCCGCCGA
This sequence comes from uncultured Gaiellales bacterium, assembly GCA_964623875.1. Lineage (GTDB taxonomy): Bacteria > Actinomycetota > Thermoleophilia > Gaiellales > Gaiellaceae > Gaiella. The sequence continues at coordinate 1,627 of CAZUVW010000246.1, read as the reverse complement.
CCGCGGAGCGACCCACGCCGGGGTCGTGTTCGCGCTGCGCCCCGCGTTCGACCGGGCCGATCCGCGTGTCGTCGGCACGACGGTGCGGGCGCTTGCGGCGCTCGCCGCATCCCCCGAGGCGGACGGGATCGCGGGCGGAGCCGTCTTCCTCCGTCGCGCCTGATCGTTCTCGTCGCAGTGACCCCGGGGTTCCGGTGTCCGGCTTCAGCCGGACACCTGTGCGGCGCGCAGCGGAGCAGCGACGGGGCGGTCCCGCGTGACGCCGGGCGTAAGATCGGGCGGTGGCAGAGGTGACTCCATCCTCGATGACCGATGCCAGAGATGCGGAAGACAGCCGACTGCTCGCCGAGGGGAGGATCGACGAGCTCCTCGCGGGCTACGTGGACCTCATCGTCGCTCGCTGTGTCGCGAAGATGCGCGGGCCGGTCGGCGAGGACGTCGCCCAGGCCGTGTGCGAGCGGCTGTGGAAGGAGCTCAAGCTCGGCAAGCACCGCGACGGTCGGGTGCCGTTCAGGGTGATCGTGCACCAGGTCGTCAAGTACACGTGCGCGGGCTGGTACGAGAAGGGCTGGGGCGAATCCGAGCTGATCGAGGTCGACGGCCCGACGCCCGACCCCACTGCGGAGATCGACCATCGCCTCGACCTCGAGGCGTTCATCGCGACCATCCCGCCCGGCGACCGCTCGGTCGCCGAGCTCGCCTGGCTCGGGGGTCTCGAGGCCGCCGAGATCGCGGTCGAGCTCGGCAAGCAGCCGAACGCCATCCACCAGGCGACCTCGCGCAACAAGCAGCGTTTGCGGGCATGGCTGGAGGAGGCCGCATGATGGAGCACGTGTCCTCCACGCTCGACGACCTGCTCGGCGAGCTCGCCGACCGGTACGCGCGCGGCGACGAGCTCGACCTCGCCGGGCTGATCGAGCAGGCGGGCGACGACGCCGACCGGTTCGCCGAGCTCGCCGACCGGTTCCTCGAGGCCGCGCCGCGGCGCGAGCCGACCGACGCGGCGCGCGCCTACGTCCGCGCGCTCGACGAGCCGCCGCTGCTGCGCCTGCGCGTGCGCCGGCGGCTGAAGGTGGCGGCGGTCGTCACGGCGCTGGCGAAGGCGCTCCAGGTCGCCGACGTCACTCGACTGCAGGGGTACTACCAGCGCCTCGAGGGCGGCCTGCTCGACCCGGGACGGGTCGACGGGCGGGTGTGGAACGCCTTGGAGACCATCCTCGACGCGCCCGCCAGCGTGCTCGCGCAGCCCCGGGGCCCCGCGGCAGTGGCGGACGGGGCCTTCCTGCGCCGGGCCGAGTCGAAGGCTTCCGCCAGCCTGGCGCCGACTGACGAGTCGGCGTTCCCCGGCGGGCTCGGCGTGACCGCCGACCCTGCCCCCGCCGAGCGCGACGAGCTCGACCGCCTCTTCCTCGGCGCCGACTGACGCCGGGCCCCGTCCGCTCCCACGCCGCTCGAGCAGCGCGACGACGGCGCCCGGATCGAGTCGAAGGTGTGACGGAATGGGCGGGACCTCGCCCCGGCACCGGTGCCCGCGTCGTCGCGGCCCCCGATCCGTAAGAACCCCGCCCCCGCCCGCGGACTTGCCCACAATGGACATGTCATCCGCGACGGAGTACGGTCAGAGCGC
>CAZUVW010000245.1:0-2520 GCA_964623875.1 uncultured Gaiellales bacterium | reverse complement strand
GCGGCGCCGAGCCTCGAGCGCGTCGCGGCGCTCGAGGCGGCCGGCACAGAGGCGTCCGCCTCCACAGGGTCGTACTGACAGCCCGTGCCGGGGGAATCCCCGGCGCGACGAGGGCGCCCGACCGCGCAGTCTCCGTGTGCACGGCATCACACCTCACACGAAGGAGACACACCATGCGCACCGCCCTCACCACTCCCCTCCGCCTCGTCGTCGTAACGGGGCTGGTCACGGCCCTCCTGACGGCCGGCGCTGTGGCGGCGACCGCGGCGCTCGCCGCGCCGAAGCCCCAGACCGGAACCTGGTCGGGCACGCTCAGCCAGGAGCTCGACCTCGACGAGCTCCACACCTCGAAGCTCGTCTTCACCGCCTACAAGGGCCGACTCGTCGGCGTCGCCGCACGGGTGCGGATGGTCTGCGACGGACCGAACGGCGACGCCTGGACGGACGCGCTCGTCTCGAAGAGCTGGCGGATCGGCAAGGGGCCGAAGCTGTCGCCCAAGGGGAGCTTCGCATTCGTCGTCGACGGCGTCGCCTTCCAGGGGAACCTCGGGAAGGTCCTGGCCGAGGGTCAGATCAAGGCCCAGCAGGCCGAGTGCCGCGGCGAAGGCTTCTAGAAGGGGAAGCGGATCGAGATCTGACGCCACCGTCTGCCCCGATGCAGCAGCTCACCCCACCGCAACACACCCCACGACAAGAAGGAGAAAAACGCCATGCGCACCATCGTCCTCACCCTCACTGCGGCGCTCGTCGTCGCCGTCGCGGCCGGCATCGGCTGGGCCGCGATCCCCTCGTCGAACGGCGTGATCAACGCCTGCCGTGCGTCGAACGGGTCGGTCAAGATCATCGACGCCGAGAGCGGCCAGAGCTGCCCGAGCAGCCAGACCGCGCTGCAGTGGAGCGTGCAAGGCCCCACCGGGCCGCAGGGGCCCGCAGGACCTGCCGGCCCGCAGGGCCCGCAGGCCGAGATCGGCTGGGTCGGGTTCCAGGCCGACGGCACCGCAGCGACCAGCCAGTCCGTCTATGCCGTTCAGGGCACGTCTCGCATCGGGATCGGTCACTACGAGATCGACTTCGCGTCCTCGATGCTCGGCTGCGCGCGCTGGGTCGCGTCGGCGACCGGGCCGCGGATGTTCTCGATCGGTCACCTCTCGAGCGACTACTCGCGACTCCGGGTCCGGGCGTACGACGCAGCCGGAACCGCGGTCGACACCGCCCTGACCGTGCACGTCTCCTGCTGAGGATCGACCAGATCGCGTGTGGACGACGCGGGGCCGGCGAGCCGGCCCCGCGTCAGGCGCCTTCGGTCGCGAACCGCCGCACGAGCTCGGCGCGCGAGGCGACGCCGAGCTTGCGGTAGATCCGCGAGAGGTGGAACTCCACCGTCTTCGGCGAGAGGAAGAGCGTCGCGGCGACCTCCTTGTTGGCCTTGCCCTCGGCGACCTGGAGCGCGATCTGCAGCTCCTGGGGCGTGAGGTCGTCGCCCGCCTCGGCGCTCCGCCGGAGCTTCGCCCCGCTCGCGCGGAGCTCGCGCCGCCCGCGCTCGGCCCACGCCGCCGCGTCGAGGCGCTCGAAGACCTCGACGGCGGCTGCGAGCTCGCGCCGGGCGTCGAGCCGCCGCCCACGGCGCCGCAGCGTCTCGCCGAGGAGCAGCCGCGTGCGGGCCGTCGCGTACGGGTCGCCCACGGCGCCACCCTCGTCGAGCGCCTGCACGAGCGCCGTCTCGCACGCCTCGTCGTCCTCGGCCACCAGACCGGTGCACCGGGCGACGAGCGGCGGGGCCCAGAGCCGCGCCTCGGCGGCGCCACGGGTTCGCCAGCGCTCGCACACGACGATCGCCTCCTCCCTGCGGCCGAGTCGCACGAGCGCCTCGACGAGGTCCGGCTCGGCGGCGAGGTCGCGGTCGAGCACGCCCAGGCTCGTCGACTCGTCCACGACAGCGGCGAGCAGGACGACCGCGTCCGCGGGTCGGTCGTCGCCGAGCGCCAGGAGCCCTGCCGCATGGTCGAGCTGGAGCCGCTCGAACCGGTTGCCCGAGGACTCGACCGCCGCGCGGGCGAGTGGCTCCCAGCGCTGCAGCCCGTCGCCATCCCCACGCGCTCCCGCGATGCGCACGAGGAACGAGGCGAACGTCGCCGCGACGTTGTCCTGGCCCATGTCGCGGCACAGGGCGAGGCCCTCGGACGCGCTTGCGACGGCGGCGCGCCAGTCGCCGAGGTACATCTCCACCTGCGCGAGGAGCGAGAGGGCATACGCGACCTGCATCGGGCCCGCACCGTGCGCGACCTCCAGCGTGCGTCGGGCGAGCGGCATCGCCTCCTGCGGGCGATCGAGGACTGCCAGGGCGATCGCCGCCCGCTGGAGCGCGAGCCGTGACGGCTCCTCCGGCTCGAGCAGGTGCGCCACGACCGCCTCGAGCAGCGGCTCGGCTTCGGCGGCGCGACCCTGGATCCGGAGGGCGCGCCCGAGGTGGTAGGTGGCACGCATCCGCACGTCGTCGGACTCGCCCTCGACGAGCAGGCC
>CAZUVW010000244.1:0-2561 GCA_964623875.1 uncultured Gaiellales bacterium | reverse complement strand
TGACTTCAGTCAGGCTCCTCACTCGTGGCCGGTCTCGGTGCGTTGGAGCCTGACTGAGGTCAGGCACCTCTCACCTCAGAGCTTCGCCCGGCCCGTGCTACGCCGCGACCTCGGCTACCCGCCCGACGGCGCCGCGGTCCAACGCTCGCGCCGCCCACGCCGTCACCACGAGCGCGCTCGCTCCTGCCACGCCGAAGGCAAGCGGCGTCCCGCCGAGCTCGGCCAGCCACCCGGCGACCAGCCCGCCGACCGGCGTGAGCCCTGCGAACGCGAACAGGTAGATCGCGATCACCCTCCCCCGCAGTCGGTCGGGAGCCGCGAGCTGGACGAGCGCGTTCGCCGACGTCGTGAGCAGCGTGAACGCCGCCCCGAGCGCGACGAGCAGCCCGAGCGCGATCGGAGCGCTCTCGACGGGCGCGAGCGCGACCAGCAGCGCGCCGAACGCCGCGGCGCCCGCGACGAACCGCCGGTAGGTCGCCTCGCGCGCCGACGCGGCGAGCAGCGCCCCTGCGAGCGCCCCGAGCCCGAAGGCCGTCGACAGCAGCCCGAAGCCGCGCGGCCCGACGTCGAGCGCCGCCGAGCCGAGCAGCGGCACGAGCACGTGGAAGTTGAACCCGAGCGCGCTCAGCGCGGTGACGACGACGAGCACCGTGCGCGCGGTGTGGTCGCCGACGACCCACCGGAATCCCTCGCGGATCCCGCCGACGACCGTCGCGTCGGCGTCCTTCTCGACCTCGACGAGCTCCTCCGGTCGCATCGCGACGAGCGCCGCCAGCACCGCCACGAAGCTCGCGGTGTTCACGACGAAGCACCAGCCCGTCCCGACCGCCGCGATCAGCACGCCCGCGATCGCCGGCCCGATCACCCGTGACGCGTTGAAGAGGCTCGAGTTGAGCGCGACCGCGTTCCCGAGCTCCCGTGGCCCGACCATCTGGAACGTGAGCGACTGTCGCCCCGGCGCGTCGAACACGAGCGCGAGCCCGCCCAGCGTCGCGAGCGCGTAGACGACCGGCAGCGTCGCTACGCCCGCCAGCGTGACCACCGCGAGCGCGGCCGAGACGACCATCGACGCCGCCTGCGCCCCGATCACGAGCTTCCGCGTGTCGAGCCGGTCGGCCACCACCCCGGCGACGAGCCCGAGCAGCATGAAGGGGACGAAGCGCGCGAACGCGAGCCCGCCCACCGCCAGCGGCGACCCCGACAGCTCGAGCACGAGCCACGCGAGCGCCACGTTCTGCATCCACGAGCCCGCGAGCGACACGACCTGCCCGGCGAAGAAGAGCCGGTAGTTGTGGTGTCGTCTGAGGCTCCTGAACGTCCGCGCGGACGCGAGCGCGACGCTCGTCACGCCCCGTCCTCGTCGAGGAGCGCGAGCAGGGCCGGCAGCGCTCGCGCGATGCTCTCGCGCTCGTCGGGCTCGAGCGCCTCGAGCCGGGCGGCGAGCCAGGTCGTGCGCCGCGTGCGCACACGACGGACGAGCCGCTCGCCGTCGGGCGTCAGCACCAGCCCCACGCGCCGCCGGTCGCCGGTCGAGCGGACCCGCGTGACCATCCCGAGCGCCTCGAGTCGGTCGACGTGACCCGAGAGCGACGGCGGCGAGATCCCCTCCTCCTCGGCGAGCTCGCGCAGCGACAGCCCCGGGCTGCGCTGCACGTGCCACAGGAGCGCCGCCTGTTGCGAGGTGACGCCGAGCTGCTCCGTCTCGCGGCGCAGGGCGCGGGCGAGTCGGATGAGTGCGGGGCGGAGCTCGTCTGCCAGATCGAGGCTGGTCACACGATAATGCGCTTCACGAATCATTCGGCTACCAACTTATAGCGAATGGGTGAGGTCGCGCACATTTGTAAAGACATTTGTAAAGATTCGGGCCACGCAGCTGTCCCTCTTCCATCCCAGCACCACTTCATTAGGCTGTTGTTCGAGAGCCCGCTCGGGCTCCGTGGCGGAACGGTGGGGAAGGTGAGTCAACTGGGGAAGCAGCGCAGCCTGGATCGGGCAGAGGCGCCAACGCATGCGATCTGGTCGCTCGACCGCGAGGGGCGGTGGCCACGGTGACCTCTCTGGCCGACGAGCAGCGGCAGAGCCTTCTCGAGCAGGTGGACGACCGCACGCGCGAGATCCTTGCGACGCGCTCGTCGTCATCCGCGCGCCATCGTCGGAGCTGGTTGATCCATCGCGCGCTCGCGTTCGCCGACGTCGCCGGGCTGCTGCTCGCGTTCGCCGTGTCGCTCACGGTCGACCCGGTCGCCGGCGTCGCCGACAGGGTCTCACCCCTCTTCGAGCTGCTCCTCTTCTCCCTCAGCCTCCCTCTCTGGATCGTCGCGTTCAAGATCAAGGGGCTCTACAACAAGGACGAGGACCGCACCGACTACTCGACGATCGACGACGTGACGGGCGTCTTCGTCGTGGTGACGGCTGGAGTCTGGGGGCTCTTCCTCGTCTCCTCGCTGACCTCCGTGGTCGAGCCGAGCGCCGCGAGGCTGGCGGTGTTCTGGGTCGTCGCGATGCTCCTGATCCCCCCGTGCCGGGCGTTCGCTCGGACGTTCGCCCGGTCCCGCATCGCG
>CAZUVW010000243.1:0-2583 GCA_964623875.1 uncultured Gaiellales bacterium | reverse complement strand
GTCGGCTGGGGCGGCCTGCTCGACCTCGGCTACATCGCCTTCTACGGCGTCGGGGCGTACACGTACGCAGTGCTCGCGTCCGACCAGTTCGACATCCACCTGCCCTCGACCGTGGTGATCCCGATCGTGGTCGCCGTCGGCGCGATCGTGGGTCTGCTCGTCGGGCTGCCCTCGCGGCGGCTCTCCGGCGACTACCTCGCGATCGTGACGCTGTTCTTCTTCCAGGCGTTCACGGTCTTCATCTCCAACAGCGACAACGTGCGCGGAGAGAACCTGCTCGGCGGCTCCAACGGGATCCCCAACGTGGATCCGCTCAACGCCTTCGGCTACGAGCTGCCGGTGTCGACGGACGGGATCTTCAACGTCGCGTACCTCTACGTCGCGCTCGGCATCTTCGCGGTCACCTACGTGGCCCTGCGCCTCGTCAACACGTCACGCACCGGTCGCGCCTGGCGCTCGCTCCGGGAGGACTCGCTCGCGGCCGAGCTGATGGGGATGCCCGTCAACTGGCTGAAGCTCCTCGCGTTCTCGTTCGGCGCGGCGACGGCCGCCCTCACCGGCTCGCTGTTCGCGGCGCTCAACGCGGGCGTGTTCCCGCAGACGTTCGCGTTCCCGCTCCTGATCACGATCTACACGATGGTGATCCTGGGCGGGGCCGGCAGCCAGGTCGGCGTGGTGCTCGGAGCGATCATCGTGAGCGTGCTGCTCGAGGTGTTGCGCGAGCCCGGTGACTCGCGCTACCTCTTCTACGCTGCGATCCTGCTCGGGCTCGTCGCCGTCTTCAGGCTCTCGCTCAAGCTCGTCGTCGTCCTCGGCGGCACCGTCCTGCTCGGCTTCGTGGTGCGGCTGCTCGCCGAGGCGCGCGAGCCGTCCTGGGTCGAGGGCGCGCCGAACGGCGGCGGCTGGCTCGCCGACCTGATCGCCGACTGGACGGTGGTGCCCTCGACCCTCGAGGACTGGGTCAAGCCGGTGACGTACGTGGGCCTCGTCGCGCTCGTGCTCGCGCTCACGGTCGTGCGCGGCTGGACGCGCGTCGTGCTCCTGATCCCGACGCTCGTGCTGGCCGTGTTCGTCTGGGAGAACGTGATGGTGGTCACGCCCGACGCGACGCGGTACGTCGTGCTCGGTGCCATCCTCGTCGCCGTGATGATCGTCCGGCCGAACGGCATCCTCGGCGAGAAGCGCGTGGAGATCGTCTGATGGCCGAGCGGCTGCTGGAGCTCGAGGGCGTCTCGATGGCGTTCGGCGGCCTGACGGTGGTGGACGGCCTCGACCTGCACGTCGACCAGGACGAGATCGTCTCGGTGATCGGGCCGAACGGCGCGGGCAAGACGACGCTCTTCAACCTCATCACGGGCGTCTATCAGCCGACCGCTGGCGACATCAGGCTCGGCGGAGAGAGCATCGTCGGGCTCGAGCCGCACAAGATCACGCGGAAGGGCATCGCGAGGACGTTCCAGACGCTGCGACTGTTCCTCAACATGACCGTCCGCGAGAACGTCATGACGGCCGCGTACGGGCACACCCATGCGGGGGTCTTCCGCTCGATGCTGCGCACGCCGGGGATGCGTCGCGAGGAGCGCGCGATCCGCGCGCTCGCAGAGGAGCGCCTCGCGTTCTTCGGCCAGCGGCTGATGGGGTACCGCTGGGACCAGCCGGCCTACTCGCTCTCGTACGCGAATCGGCGCCGGCTCGAGATCGCCAGGGCGACCGCGACGAACCCGCGCCTCCTCCTGCTCGACGAGCCCGCCGCCGGGATGAACCCGAAGGAGACGCAGGAGATCACCGAGCTGATCGGCCAGCTGCGCACCGACGCCGGCTACACCATCCTCGTGATCGAGCACGACATGCACGTCGTCGAGGGCATCTCGGATCGCGTCGTCGCGCTCGACCACGGCGTGAAGATCGCCGAGGGCACCTTCGAGCAGGTTGCGACCGACCCGCGGGTCGTCGAGGCGTACCTGGGCACCGGGGGGATGGCCCGGAAATGAGCGCGGCACCCGTGACCACGCCCGCGCCGCTCCTCCAGCTGGAGGGGATCAACACCTACTACGGGCCGATCCACATCCTCCAGGACTCGAACCTCGTCGTCCGCGAGGGGGAGCTCGTCTGCCTGCTCGGCGGCAACGCCTCCGGCAAGTCCACCACGCTGAAGACGATCCTCGGCATCGTGCGACCCCGCACCGGCCGGGTGCTGCTCGACGGCGAGGACGTGACCCACATGGCGACCGCGCACCGGATTCGCCGCGGACTCGCGATCGTGCCGGAGAACCGGCGACTGTTCGGCCCCATGACGGTGCTCGAGAACCTCGAGATGGGGGCCTACCTGCGGCCGAAGGCCGACCTGAAGGAGGAGTTCGAGCGGGTCTATACGCTCTTCCCGCTGCTCTACGAGCGGCGTGGCCAGCTGGCGGGAACGCTCTCGGGAGGCGAGCAGCAGATGGTCGCGATGGGGCGCGCGCTCATGTCGAAGCCGCGGATGCTGCTGATGGACGAGCCGTCGATGGGGCTCGCGCCCGTGCTCGTCGAGCGCAGCTTCGAGATCATCAAGCAGGTGAACGACTCGGGGGTCGCGATGCTCGT
>CAZUVW010000242.1:0-2599 GCA_964623875.1 uncultured Gaiellales bacterium | reverse complement strand
CGGATCCTGCTCCTGCCGGTGATCGCCGGGCTGGCGTACGAGCTGATCCGCTACGCCGGCAAGCACCAGGGCAACCGCGTGCTGATGACGCTGCTCGCGCCCGGCCTGTGGCTCCAGCGGCTCACCACGCGCGAGCCGACGCTCGACCAGATCGAGGTCTCGATCCGGGCGATGGAGGAGGTGCGGCGCCGTGAGGCGGGCGAGAGCCCGGCGCAGCGCGCCGAGGATGCGAAGATCGAGGTGATGGCGTGAGCACGGTCGCCCACGAGGCCCGCAGGCGACCCGAGACCGATAGGAGGATCGGCGATGCCGCGGATCGTGCGTGAGGCGGACGTGCGCTGGGAGGGGAACCTTGCCCGGGGCGAGGGCGCGATGAGCGCCGCGTCGTCCGGTGCGTTCACCGACCTGGGCTACTCACTGCCCACGCGCATCGGTGCCGCCGCCGGCAAGACGAGCCCGGAGGAGCTCCTCGCCGCCGCGCACGCCGGCTGCTTCGCGATGTCCGTCGCGGGCGAGCTGACCGGCGCGAGCACGCCGCCGGAGCGCATCGACGTCCACTGCACCATCACGATGGACGAGGTCGAGGGCGAGGGCCACCAGATCGTCCACTCGGCCATCGCCGTCACGGGGGTCGTCCCCGGGGTCGATGCCGAGGGGTTCGCCGCGGCCGTCCAGGCTGCGCACGAGGGCTGCTCGTTCTCGACCCTCCTCCGCAAGTCCGGGGCCGGAGTCGATGTCACGACCACGCTGGAGGGAGGACGCTGATGGCGACGGAGCGCAGTGCGAAGGTGACCTGGTCCGGCTCCCTGCTCGAGGGCGGCGGCACGATCGAGGGCGTCGGCAGTGGCGCGTTCGGCCCGCTCGACGTGAGCTGGCCCTCGCGCGCGGAGAGCGCCGACGGGCGGACGAGTCCCTAGGAGCTGATCGCCGCCGCCTGGGCGTCCTGCTACTCGATGGCGCTGTCGCACGGCCTGGCGCAGGCGGGCACGCCACCCGAGCGGCTCGAGACGGGCGTGACGGTGACGTTCCAGCCGGGCGAGGGCATCGTCAAGGGGGCGATCACCGTCGTCGGCACGGTTCCGGGCACCGACCACGCCGCGTTCGTCGAGCAGGCCGAGGCGGCGAAGGCAGGGTGCCCGGTGTCGAAGGCGCTCGCGGGGATCCCCGAGGTCACGCTCGACGCACGGCTCGGCTGAGCCTCGCGCGCGAACGATTGCGGTGGGTCCGGGCCGGGCGAGCCCGGCCCCTACAATCCCAGGATGTCAGCGCTCGACCAGCTCGTCGACGAGCTCGACCGCTCCTACCGAGAGCTGCAGGAGCGGATGTCCGACCCTGCCGTCTACAACGACCACCGCGAGGCGGCCGAGGTCGGTCGGCGGCTGAAGGAGCTCGAGACGGCGCACCGCCTCGCGTCCGCCTGGCGGTCGGTCGGCGACGATCTCGCCGATGCCCGTGACGACCCGGAGCTCGCCGCGCTGGCCGCCGAGCTCGAGGCCGAGCTCGCCCGGCTCGAGGAGGAGCTTCGCCTCGCGCTCGTCGAGAAGGACCCGGCGGACGCGAAGGACGTGATCGTCGAGGTGCGCCAGGGCGTCGGCGGCGACGAGGCGGCGCTGTGGGCAGGGGACGTCGCGCGCATGCTGCAGCGCTACGCCGAGCGGCGCGGGTTCCGCACCGAGACGCTGTCCACGAGCGAGAGCGACGGCGGGGGGGTGAAGGAGGCGGTGTTCGCGGTGAAGGGCGACGGCGCCTACTCGGTCTTCAAGTGGGAGGGCGGGACGCACCGCGTGCAGCGCGTCCCCGAGACCGAGTCGCAGGGACGCATCCACACCTCCACGGCGACCGTTGCGGTGATGCCCGAGGTCGAGGAGGTCGAGGTCGTGATCGAGGAGAAGGACCTGAAGATCGACGTCTACCGCTCGACGGGCCCAGGTGGGCAGTCGGTCAACACGACCGACTCCGCCGTCCGCATCACGCACCTCCCGACCGGGATCGTGGTCGCGATGCAGGACGAGAAGTCCCAGCTCCAGAACAAGAACAAGGCGATGCGCGTGCTCCGCGCTCGCCTCTACGAGGCCGAGCGCGAGCGCCAGCAGGCGGAGATCGCTGCCACTCGCAAGGCGCAGGTCGGCACCGGCGAGCGGGCCGAGAAGATCCGCACCTACAACTTCCCCGAGAACCGGCTGACCGACCACCGCATCAAGCTGACCGTGCATCGGCTCGACCAGATCCTCGAGGGCGATCTCACCGACTTCACCGACGCGCTGCAGGCGGAGGAGCGTCGCCGCGCGCTCGAGGCCACGGTCGCGTAGGCCCCGTCTGCCAGTGCCTGGGTGCCTGGCTTCAGCCAGGCTCCTCCGCAGCGGGCGGCGTCGGGCACCATCCACCCGTGACGTCCCCGTCCACACGCCCGCCCGTCACCATCGGCGAGGTGCTGCGCCGCTCGACCGAGCACCTCGCCGCGAAGGGCGTCGACGCTCCGCGGGTCGATGCCGAGCACCTGCTCGGGCACGCCCTCGGGCTCCGGCGGATCGAGCTCTACATGCACCTCGACCGACCGCTCACCGAGGGCGAGCTCGCCACGGCGCGCGCGCTCCTCGCG
>CAZUVW010000241.1:0-2615 GCA_964623875.1 uncultured Gaiellales bacterium | reverse complement strand
AGACCGAGCGCGACCTGGGCAAGGCCCAGCCGCTCTGGAGCCGAACGGTCTCGGAGATCGTCGGCTTGTCGCGGCATGCGCCGCGGCCGGCTCGGCAGCGCGGCACTCGTCAGCCCCGCCCTCCTCTGGTGGGCGGGGCTGCTCGTGCTGCCGGTCGGGCTCGTGCTCGCGTACAGCTTCTTCCAGCGCGGGATCTACGGCGGGGTCGTCTACGACTGGACGCTCGACAACTACCGCCGTGCGTTCGACTCCCTCTACCTCGACGTGCTCTGGTTCTCGCTTCGCGTGGCGGTCGAGGCGACCGTCGTCTCGCTGCTGATCGGCTACCCCGTGGCGCTCTTCATCGCCACGAGGCCCGCCCGCTGGCGGACGGTGCTGCTCGTGCTCGTGATCCTTCCCTTCTGGACGAGCCTCCTGATCCGGACGTACGCCTGGATCGTCTTGCTCAACGACCAGGGGCTCGTCAACCGCGTGCTCCGCGGTACCGGCCTCGTCGACCAGCCGGTGCGGATGCTCTACAACGAGTTCGCGATCGTGCTCGGCATGGTCTCCACGTACCTGCCGCTGATGGTGCTGCCGATCTACGCGGCGCTCGAGCGCCTCGGCCCGGAGCTCGGGGAGGCGGCGGCCGACCTCGGCGCGAACGCGTGGCGGCGGCTCGTCACCGTGATGGTCCCGCTCACCCTGCCCGGGATCGCGGCGGGGTGCATCTTCGTGTTCGTCCCGTCGCTCGGGAACTTCATCATCCCCGACCTGCTCGGCGGTGGCCGCCGCCAGATGGTCGGCACGCTCGTGCAGGGGCAGTTCCTCGAGGCGCGCGACTGGCCCTTCGGGGCTACGCTCGCGGTGTCGCTGATCGCGATGCTGCTCGCGCTCGTCGTGCTCCAGGCCTGGCTCGCGCGCGGCCGGGGCGAGAGGGAGGCGGCGGGTGCGCTCTAGGGAGGGCGACCTCGCGCTCGGCGCGCTCTTCGTCGGCGCGCTCGTGTTCCTCTACCTCCCGATCGCGGTGCTGGTCGGGCTGTCCTTCAACGAGTCGGGGCTGCCGACCTCATGGGGCGGCTTCTCGACGAAGTGGTACGCGGAGCTCGTCGACGACCAGGAGATCCGCGACGCCGCGGTCGCGACGCTCGTGGTCGCCGTGAGCACGACGGCCGTTGCGGTGCTCGTCGGCACGCCGCTCGCCTTCGGGCTCGCCCGCCTGCGATCGCGACTGCTCGACGGGCTCGTCTACGTGCCGATGATCATCCCCGACATCGTGCTCGCGATCGCGCTGCTGTCGGCGTTCAACCTCGTCTTCACGCAGCGGCTCGGCCAGCAGCTCGGCCTGTGGTCGGTCGTCCTCGCCCACGCCACGTTCGCGATCGCGTTCGTCGCGATCGTGGTCGCGACGCGGCTCGCGCACTTCGACCACTCGACGGTGGAGGCGTCCCTCGACCTCGGCGCCTCCGAGCTCAAGACGTTCGCGAACGTCACCCTGCCGCAGATCGCTCCCGGGGTGATCGCGGGAGCGCTGATCGTGTTCACGCTCTCGGTGGACGAGTTCGTGATCGCGTACTTCACGGCGGGCATCGAGGTCACGCTGCCGATCAAGATCTACTCGATGATCCGCTTCGGCGTGACGCCCGTGGTGAACGCGCTCGCGACGGTGGTGCTCGCCGTCAGCATCCTGCTCGTGCTCGGGTCGCTGCGCCTGCGCGGCCGGGAGACGGTCGCATGAGCCGCGCAGGCGACGAGCGCGACGTGATCCGCATCGAGGGCGTCACCAAGCGGTTCGGCTCGGTGACGGCGGTGGACGGCGTCACGCTCGCGATCCGCGAGGGCGAGTTCTTCGGCCTGCTCGGCCCGAGCGGCTGCGGCAAGACGACCCTCCTGCGGATGCTCGCCGGCTTCGAGAGGCCCGACACGGGGCAGCTGCTGCTCGACGGGCGCGACCTCGTCGGCATCAAGCCGTACCGGCGGCCCGTCAACATGATGTTCCAGTCCTACGCGCTCTTCCCGCACATGACCGTCGAGCGCAACGTCGCCTATGGCCTGCGGATGGAGGGGGTGGGGAAGCGCGACGCGCTCGCCCGTGCGCACGAGGCGCTCGAGCTCGTCCGGCTCGAGCACCTGGCGGGCCGTCGTCCGGCCCAGCTCTCGGGTGGGCAGAAGCAGCGCGTCGCGCTCGCGCGAGCGCTCGTGAAGCGGCCCCGTGTGCTGCTGCTCGACGAGCCGCTCTCGGCGCTCGACCGTCAGATCCGCGGCGAGATGCAGATCGAGCTCAAGCGCATCCAGCACACGGTCGGCGTGACCTTCGTCGTGGTCACGCACGACCAGGAAGAGGCATTGACGATGGCCGATCGGATCGCGGTGATGGAGCACGGCCGCGTCGTCCAGCTCGGCACGCCGGAGAGCCTCTACGAGACGCCTGGGACGCCCTTCGTGGCCCGCTTTCTCGGCGACTCGAACGCGTTCGGCGGGACGCTGAGCGTGCGGGACGGCGTGGCGACCCTGATCGACGGCGAGACGCGGTGGCTCGTCGATCCGGATCAGGTCGCCCGCGCCGGGCTCGTCGACGGCGCCGAGGCCACGATCGTCGTCCGACCGGAGCGCATGACGATCGCAGGTTCCGACGC
>CAZUVW010000240.1:0-2623 GCA_964623875.1 uncultured Gaiellales bacterium | reverse complement strand
GCGGCTCCACCGCCTCCCCGACGTGCAGCTGTCCGGTGCCGTGCAGCACCCACACGATCTCGTCGTACAGGTGGTAGTGCCACGGCGCCTTGCCGGGGGGGATGTAGCCGACGAACGACGTCCCCCGCGTCGAGCCGTTGTGCGGTCCGTGCAGGATCTGGAACGAGCGGGCTCCGGTCGCCGTCCCGGGCTCGACGTGGTCGAGAGCGACCAGCGGCGCGGCCGGGCCGATCGGCGCGTGGAGGTCGGTCGCCGCGCCGAGCGTGGCGCGCACGCAGCGCAGGCCTGTCGCACCCGCGCGCAGCGTGGTCCGGCGGGCGGCCTGGACGAGCAGCGACGAGCTCCCCTCGACCGGCAGCGCGTCCCCGCTCGCGTCGAGCAGCCCTGAGCCCTCGTGGACGAAGAGCAGGCTGTCGTGGAGGTCGTCCGTGAGGTCGAGCTCGGCGCTCGCCTCGAGCGTCAGGGCATCGAGCGCGAGCTCCGATCCGCGCTCGGGCGGCACGAGCGCATGGCGCATGACGCCGGGGGTCGGCGGGACGCCCGCCACGGTCTGGATCGACGACACGCGCGCGCTCATCAGTCGGGCATCGTACGCCTGCGGCGAGGGCCGCGTGCCGTGACCTCGCGCGCCCGCCCCGCCGGTAGCCTGCGGCCGGTGACGCCCGATCGCTCACGGCTCGATCGCCTGCGCAACGGGAACCTCGCGCTCGCCGCGCTCCACGCCGCGCAGGCGTTCGTGATCCTCGCGCTGTCGAACGACTTCGCGCTGCCGGTGACCGGCGCGTTCCTCGACGGCCCGCCCGGCATCACCGATCCCGGCACCCCGGAGAAGCTGTTCGAGATCCCACTCGGTCCCGCCGTCGCCGCGTTCCTGCTCCTGGCGGCCCTCGACCACCTCCTCGTCGCGGTTCCGCCGATCCGCGGGTGGTACGAGCGGAACCTCGCACGGGGCATCGGACCGGCCCGTTGGCTCGAGTACTCGCTCAGCGCGTCGGTGATGGTCGTGCTGATCGCGATGCTCCCGGGCGTCTCGGATCTCGGCGCGCTGATCGCGATCTTCGGGGTCAACGCGTCGATGATCCTCTTCGGCTGGCTGGGCGAGCGCGCCAACGAGGGGCGCGACCGGGCCGACTGGCTGCCGTTCGCGTTCGGCTGTGTGGCGGGTGTCGTCCCGTGGGTGGTGATCGGCTACCAGATCGTCGGTGGCGTGCTCGAAGGGGACGGGCCCCCGACCTTCGTCTACGTGATCTTCGTGACGCTCTTCGTGCTGTTCAACAGCTTCGCCGTCAACCAGGCGCTTCAGCTCGCGGGCGTCGGCCGCTGGCGCGACCGGCTGTTCGTCGAGTGGGGGTACCTGCTCCTCAGCCTCGTCGCGAAGTCGCTGCTCGCCTGGCAGGTGTTCGCGAACACGCTGATCGACTGAGGAGAGCCGGTCGGAGGCGGGTCACGGCTACCCTGGCGCCCGTGGCCCGTCGCGACGAGATCCGCAACGTGGCGATCGTCGCCCACGTCGACCACGGCAAGACGACGCTCGTCGACGCGATGCTGTGGCAGTCCGGCTCGTTCCGCGAGAACCAGGACGTCGCCGAGCGCGTGCTCGACTCGATGGACCTCGAGCGCGAGAAGGGGATCACGATCCTCGCCAAGAGCACGGCCGTCCGCTACGGCGACGTGAAGATCAACATCGTCGACACCCCGGGCCACGCCGACTTCGGCGGCGAGGTCGAGCGAGGGCTGCGGATGGTCGACGGGGTGCTGCTGCTCGTCGACGCGAGCGAGGGGCCGCTCCCGCAGACGCGCTTCGTGCTGCGCAAGGCGCTCGAGTCGCGGCTGCCGGTGATCCTCGTGGTCAACAAGGTCGACCGGCCGGACGCGCGGATCGAGGAGGTCGTGAACGAGGTGTACGACCTCTTCCTCGACCTCGACGCCGACGAGTCGCAGATCGAGTTCCCGATCGTGTACTGCAACGCAAGGGCGGGAAGGGCCGGGCTCGCGCCCGACCCTTCCCGCCTAGAAGAGACCCTCGAACCGCTGTTCGAGACGCTGCTGGAGACGATCCCCGCTCCCGAGCACGAGGAGGGGCATCCGTTGCAGGCGCTCGTCGCGAACCTCGACGCCTCGCCCTATCTGGGTCGGCTCGCCGTCTGTCGCATCGCGAACGGCGTGCTGCGCAAGGGGCAACAGGTCGCCTGGTGCCGTGCCGACGGCACCGTCGAGCGGGCGAAGGTGGTCGAGCTGTACGTCACCGACGCGCTCGACCGGGTCGAGGCCGACGAGGCGGGGCCGGGCGAGATCGTCGCCGTGGCCGGCATCGCCGAGGTGACGATCGGCGAGACGCTGGCCGACCCGGACGATCCCCGCCCGCTCCCGGTCGTCGAGGTGGACGAGCCGAGCCTGTCGATGACGATCGGGGTCAACTCCTCGCCGCTCGCCGGGCTGGACGGCTCGAAGCTCACCGCGCCGATGCTCAAGCAGCGGCTCGACCAGGAGCTGATCGGGAACGTGTCGCTGCGCGTCGTCCCCACCGAGCGGCCGGACACCTGGGAGGTGCAGGGGCGCGGCGAGCTGCAGCTCGCGGTGCTCGTCGAGCTGATGCGCCGCGAGGGCTTCGAGCTGACCGTCG
>CAZUVW010000239.1:0-2638 GCA_964623875.1 uncultured Gaiellales bacterium | reverse complement strand
GACGACGCGATCGCCGTCGAAGGCGGCGTGCATCCGCTCGAGCGGCAGCAGCCGCCCGAACCGCTCCGCGTCCTCCGTGGTCGGCTCCCAGCCGAAGTAGTGCCCGATCGCCGCGATCGCGCGGCGGTACTCCTCGACGGTGGACACGGTGCGGACGCGGTACGGCATCGGCAGATGGTAGTGGCGTTCGAGGCCGCAGAGGTGCGACTCCGCTGCGCGGACTCGCACCTAGAAGAGCCTGGGACCTCGCAGGTTGTCCTAGGCGCGAAACCGCGCAGCGGATTCGCGCCCGGCCGCAGCCGTCAGCCGATGCGCTCCAACGGCGCATACTCGAGCATCAGCCGTCGCTCGCTGCCGTCGGCGGCGAAGCGGACGGTCACCACGCCGCCTGCCTCGATCCGCGTGACGACGCCCTCGCCGAGCGATCCGTGGCGCACCGAGTCCCCGGTCGCGAGCGCGGGCACCTCGAACCCCTCGCGCGGTGCGCGGGGCGGCAGCTGACGTGGCGACGAGGCGTACCCCGACCACGACGTCGGCCGCAGCCGGTCGCGCTCGACGTCGGCCGGGAGCTCGTCGAGGAAGCGGCTCGGCAGGTTGTGCTCGCGTCGCCCGAACAGCGTCCGGGCCGAGGCGTGGGTGAGGGTCAGCCGCTCCATCGCGCGCGTCATCCCCACGTAGCAGAGGCGCCGCTCCTCCTCGATCTCGTTGTCCTCGATCGAGCGGGCGTGCGGGAAGATCCCCTCCTCCATCCCGATCAGGAACACCGCGCGGTACTCGAGCCCCTTCGCGTTGTGGATCGTCATCAGCGTCACCTGGGCCCCGTCGTCGGCGAGCGTGTCCTGGTCGGACTGGAGCTGCACCTGCTCGAGGAACGCGGCCAGCGTCGTCTCGCCCTCCTCACGGGCGCGGAACTCGCGGGCGACGCCGACGAGCTCCTCGAGGTTCTCCAGTCGGCCGCGGGACTCGATCGTCCGCTCCGCCTCGTACGCCTCGATCGTGCCGCTGCGATCGAGCACGGCCTCGAGCAGCTCGTCCACCTCGAGCTCCTGGGCCGAGGCCATCAGCGACTGCATCAGCGTCCGGAACCCGCGCACCGCCTTTGCCCCCGCGGCCCCCACCCCCGCCGCCTCGGGCTCCGCCATCGCCTCCCAGAGCGGTATCCCGAGAGCGGTCGCGTGGGCGACGAGGCGCTGGAGCGACGTGTCCCCGATCCCGCGGCGCGGCCGGTTGGCGATGCGCAGCAACGACACCGCGTCGGCCGGGTTGCTGATCACCGACAGGTACGCCGTCGCGTCGCGGATCTCCGCGCGCTCGTAGAAGCGCGGCCCGCCGATCACCTGGTAGGGGACGCCCTGCCGCACGAGCACGTCCTCGAGCACGCGGCTCTGCGCGTTGGTGCGGTAGAAGACCGCGATCTCGCTGGCCGAGAGCCCGCCCTCGACCAGCCGGGCGAGCTCCGCGGCGACGAATCGCGCCTCGGCGTGCTCGTCCTCGACCTCGACGACCTGGACGGGCTCGCCGTCGCCGAGGTCGGACCACAGGCGCTTCGGCTTGCGGTCGCGGTTGTTGTCGATCACGGCGTTCGCCGCGCCCAGGATCGCGTTCGTCGAGCGGTAGTTCTGCTCGAGCGTGATCGATCCGGCTCCCGGGAAGTCGCGCTCGAAGTCAAGGATGTTGCGGACATCAGCGCCTCTGAACGCGTAGACGCTCTGATCCGGATCACCCACGCAGAACACGTTCCCGTGCTCGGCGGCGAGCAGCTGCAGCAGCCGGTACTGGGCGTGGTTCGTGTCCTGGTACTCGTCGACGAGGACGTATCGGAACGCCGTCTGCCAGCGCTGGCGCGCCTCCGGGAACCGCTCGAGCACCTCGACGGTGAGCATCAGCATGTCGTCGAAGTCGACGGCGTTCGCGAGGTGGAGCTTGCGCTGGTAGAGCTCGTACACCTCGGCCACGGTCTGATCCCAGAACGAGCCGACGCGCTCGGCGTACGCAGCGGGCGTCACGAGCTGGTTCTTCGCGTTCGAGATCTGCGAGTGGATCCCGCGCGGGGTGAACCGCTTCGGGTCCTTGCCGAGCTCCTCGAGGCACGTCTTGACGAGGCGCACCTGGTCGGCCTGATCGACGATCGTGAAGCTCGCCGTGAAGCCCAGCCGGGGCGCCTCCGCGCGCAGGATCCGGCCGCAGGCCGCGTGGAAGGTGAGGATCCAGATCGCCCGTGCGACCCGTCCGAGCATGCGCTCGAGGCGCTCGCGCATCTCCCCGGCCGCCTTGTTCGTGAAGGTGATCGCGAGGATCTCGTTCGGCTTGACGCCGTGCGCGCGGATGAGGTGCGCGACGCGGTGGGTCAGCACGCGGGTCTTGCCGGAGCCGGCCCCCGCGACCACCAGGAGCGGGCCGTCGACGTGGAGCACCGCCTCGCGCTGGGCCGGGTTGAGGCCGTCGAGCAGCTCGTCCTGGGGCGCGGCCGTCACCCTGCGATGCTAGCCGCGCCCCCCGTCGGCATCCGCCCGACCGCCCTCGCACCGGCGCAGCCGCGCCGGCGGTCTGACGATGCCGGCGCTCAGCCCCGGCCGCGAAGCGGGACGACCGCGAAGAGGCCGTCGTCTCGCACCACGCGCACCGACGCGCCGAAGTG
>CAZUVW010000238.1:0-2789 GCA_964623875.1 uncultured Gaiellales bacterium | reverse complement strand
GCGAAGACGAGGTGGCCCGTCTCGGCCGCCGTCAGCGCGGTCGCGATCGTCTCGAGGTCGCGCATCTCGCCGAGGAGGATCACGTCGGGGTCCTGGCGGAGCGCGCCGCGCAGCGCGTCGGCGAACCCGGTCGCATCCTGCCCGATCTCGCGCTGGTTGACGATGCAGCTCTTGTGGTTGTGCAGGAACTCGATCGGATCCTCGATGGTGATGATGTGGTCGTGCCGGATGCGGTTGATCTCGTCGATCAGCGCGGCGAGCGAGGTCGACTTGCCCGAGCCGGTCGGGCCCGTGAACAGCACCAGCCCGCGCGGCTTGGTCGTGAACTCGTGCAGGCTGGACGGCAGCGCCAGGTCCTCGAGCGACTTGATGTCGGTCGGGATCGTGCGGAAGGCCGCCGCGATCGCCTCGCGCTGGTAGTAGGCGTTGACGCGGAAGCGCGCGAGCCCGCGGATCCCATAGGCGAAGTCGAGCTGCCGGTTGAGCTCGAGCTGCTTCTGCTGCTCGGTCGTGGTGATGCGGTAGATCAGCCCGCGCGTGTCGTCGGGCTCGAGCTTGCCGAACTCCTCGAGCAGCTCGATGTGGCCGTGCACGCGGATCGCCGGCTCGGAGCCGGCGGTGACGTGCAGGTCGGACGCCTTGCGCTCGACCGACTGCTCCAGGAGCGTGTCGATCGAGAGCGGCGCGGCGGCAGGAGTGGCGGCGGAGGTCTCCACGGTGCGCTCTATCGGCACCGCCGTCGTGCACCTTGAGCGGTGTCGATCCAGCGACGCGCGGTGCTTCCGGCGGGGCACGATTCCGCTTCGCGGACTCGTGCCTAGGAGACCGTGCGGGCACAGGATCCGGTGCCCCGCCCGCTGACGCCATGCATCTCTAGGCACGAGTCCGCGCAGCGGAGTCGTGCCCCAGCGGAGTCGTGCCCACGCGGTATCGCCCACCGCGGGGGATGACCCTCACCCGCGAATCACCCGAAGGAGGGGTACGGGCTCGGGGCGCGTCCGGCCGATACGGGGGACGTCGGTTCCACCCCCCACCCGGAAGGAGCAGGAATGCTCACCAAGATCAACCGGTCGGTCGCAGGGCTCCGCGGCCGGCTCGCGAAGGAGGAGAGCGGCTTCACGCTGATCGAGCTCCTCGTCGTGCTCGTCATCATCGGCGTGCTCCTCGCGATCGCCGTTCCGTCGTACCTCGGCTTCAAGCAGCGCGCCGAGAAGCGGGCGGCAGACTCCAACGTCCGCGCGGCGATCCCCGCGATGGAGGCCTTCTACAGCGACAACGGCACGTACGCCGGCGCGACGCTGGGCGTCCTGCAGGCGAGCTACGACGCCGGTCTCGCGTCCGTGACGATCTCTGGTCTCTCGACGACCGGCTACACGATCGCCTACACCGAGGGCAACTGCACGGCCACCGTCACCGGGCCGGGCGGCACGATCAGCAACACCTGCTGATCCCAGCTCGAGACGAACGACGCACGAGGGGGCGCGGGCGACCGCGCCCCCTCGTCGTTTCCGGACGCACGACGGTCGGCGTCAAGAGGGTGGGCGCCACCGCCGATACCCACCTCATGACGAGCCAGGTCACGACGCTCCGCCCTGCGCGCACCCGGGTCGGCACCCGGATCGCAGCCGCGCCGGTCGCTCTCGCCGCGCTCGTCGTGCTCGGCGCCCTCGCGCGGATCCTCGTCGTCACCGAGCGCGCGACGCCGCGGCTCTTCCCCGACGAGTTCCTCTACATGCACCTCGCGCGCTCCATCGGACGTGGGGACGGGATGAGCGTCCTCGGGGAGCCGTCGCCCTTTCCCGCGATCCTCCAGCCGCTCCTCGCGGCGCCGCTCGTCGCAGGCGCGGACGCCGAGCTCGCGTTCCGGGCGATCCAGTGCCTGAACGCGCTCGCGATGGCCCTCGCCGCGGTGCCCGTCTACCTCCTCTGCCGACGCCTGGCGCTGTCGGAGCGTGCGGGGCTCGCGTGCGCCGCCGTCGCCGTCGTGACGCCAGGGCTGATGTACTCGGGCTACGTCACGGCCGACGCGCTCGGCTACCTGCTCGCGCTCGTGGCGGTCGCGGTCGCGGTGCGGGTTCTGGCACGACCGACCATCGCCGGCGAGGCCCTCCTCGTCGGCGCCATCGGGCTCGCGACCGCTGCGCGCGTTCAGTACGCGGTCCTGCTGCCGGTCGCGCTGGTCGCGGCCCTCGTCGTCGAGCGAGGGCGCCTGCGCCGGGCGGTGCGCACGTTCCCGCTGCTCGGAGCGCTCGCCGTGGTGGTGCCGCTCGCCGGGCTGGCGGCCGGCACGGGTCTGCTCGGCCGCTACGCCGCGACGACGGGGTTCGCGCCGTCGAGCGAGATGCTCGGCTGGACGGCGTCGACCGCGCTGCTGTTGGTGCTCGGAGCCGGCGTGGCAACGGTGCCCGGCGCGCTCGCGTGGCTCGTCGCTGGGGTCGCGCGCCCGTCGAGCCGTGAGCGCGGCGCGCTCGCGGCTGTGACCGCGCTCCTCGCAGCCGCGCTGGTCGGCGCGTCCGTGGTGATGACCGTCGAGACCGACTCCGATCGCTTCCTCGAGCGCTACCTCATCTGCCTCGCGCTGCTGCTCGCGGTCGCGTTCGCCTGCTGGGTCGCAGACGGCCGTCCGCTCCGGCACGTCGCGCGCATCACGGCTCTCGTGCTCGTCGCGGCGGTCGCGATCGTCCCCCTTGCGACCTACACCGAGGGGCAGGGCCGCTCCGACTCGCCGCTCCTGCTCGCCGTGTCGTCGCTCGCCGACCGGATCGGCGTCGGCAACGCGAGCCTCGTCG
>CAZUVW010000237.1:0-2838 GCA_964623875.1 uncultured Gaiellales bacterium | reverse complement strand
GTCCCGTTCCACCTGCGCCACGAGCTCCGCGTCGCAGCCGAGACGCCGAGCGGTCTCGGGGGAGATCAGCGGCCCCTGCTCGAGCTCGGAGCGACCGCGGCCGTCCGACGACAGCGCCGCGGCGTCCACGTGCACGACCACGCGCACCCGCTCGCCCCGCGGCGCCGCCCGGCGAGCTCTCGCCCGTTGCGCGCTCCTCGCGCCGACGTGCCAGCACTCGGTCACGCGCCGCCTCCAGCGCCTTCACGACCAGCACACCGTCCTCGGCGGCCAGGCGCGCCCGGAGGATGAGCGAGCCGTCGTCGTCCACGTACCAGTCCACGTACTCGAGCTCGTGCGCCTCGCGCGCGTCCTCCTCGGCGACGCGCCGGAACGCGCGCAGCGCGCGCTGCAGCTGCGACGCCGTCAGCGCCCCCGCCAGCTCGAGCAGGCTCTCCTCCGACGCCGCGGTCGCGACCTTCGTCAGCGATCGCACCTTCGTGAACGTCAGCTCACCGCGTCCGAACGCCGCCCGGGTCGCAGGCAGCTCCTGGAGCGCCTCGGCGACCCTGAGGTACTCGCGGGCCTCAGCTCGGCTGATCCCGCAGCGGTACGCGACGAAGCTCGCGAGATCGCTGCCGTCGCCGGCCTCGTGCATCTCCCAGACGAGCTCGAGCCAGCGCGCCGTCGCGGCGCTCAGGTGCGCCGACAGCGCGGCCAGCTCGTTCTCGCGACGCTGCTGCTCGGCCCACTGCTCCTCGCGCGCCTCGATCAGACCCAGAGCCGAGGCCTCGTCCACCACCGGTGCCCGAAGTGACAATGTTGTCTCCACGGCGAACATGATAGACATCCCGTCGGACGGACAGGTCTCCCGATCGTTGCCCGGTCGGTAGACGGACTGGCCGTCCCGGTTCGACGGAGCGGGCGCCGTGCAGCGCTTCAGCCTGACACCGACTCAGGCCGGGACGACGTCCTGGAGCCCGTCCCCGTCGAGCGCGACCCACGGCAGCCCTGCGACCCCCGCGAACGCCGTGTTCTGCTCGGACGGCTGCAGCGGGGAACTGAGCAGCGAAGCGTAGGCGCGACCGAGGGCGGCCGCGTCGGCGCGTGTTCGGCGTCGCGCGCGGACGTGAACGAACTCCTGGATCGCCTCGCGGGTCGTCGTCGCCTGCACGGCGCCGCGCTCGACCGCTTCGACGATCCGGCGGGCGGGTTCGCGGAGGGTGTGGTCGTCCCCGACCGCGTACACCAGCACCGTGGTGTCGAGCACGATCATCCGGCGCGACCGCGTACGCCCTCGAGCTCCTCACGCAGCTCGGACGGCGGGGGCACCGGCATCGGCTCCGCCCCGAGGATGCGGCGGGCGGCGCGTCGCTCGTCGCGCGAGGCCGGGATCGTCCGGTCGATCGCCTCGCGCACGACCGCGCCGATCGACAGGTTGCGCTCGGTCACGTACGCGGACAGACGCCGCCCGCGGCTCTCGTCGAGGAGCACCTGCAAGCGCTGTTCCACCATGTGCATACGTTGGCATGTGCAAGCACCCCGCGCGTTCGTCCTGCGGACGCCGCGTCGGAGAGCGGAGACCGCACTCGCACTCGCGCCCCCGTCGTCCGCAGCCGACAAGAAGGACATGCTCCCCGACGACGCGCGCGACTGGAGGCTCCGCCGCGACGACACCTGCGCGATCTGCGGGATCGCACAGCCGGCCGGGACACAGGCGACCTGGAGCCCGTCGACACGACGCGTCTACTGCACGGCCTGCGCGGGCGGTGCCGTGCTCGCAATCGCCGCTGCGGGCACCGCCGGTGGCGGAGCGCGGCGCATCCACGATCGACGAAGCGAGCGAGACACGGCGGATCTTCGTCGCCGCTGGGGGCGGCTGGCACCGCTCGCCGAGCTCGTCAGCGGCCCAAAGCAGTCGACCCAGGCATGGGCGCAGGGGGCAGAGGGGGAGGCCCGGCTCGCTGCGTACCTCGAGCGCGAGCTCGCCGGCATGGCGATCCTCCTGCACGACCGACGCATCCCGGGAAGCCGCGCG
Source organism: uncultured Gaiellales bacterium (assembly GCA_964623875.1). Lineage (GTDB taxonomy): Bacteria > Actinomycetota > Thermoleophilia > Gaiellales > Gaiellaceae > Gaiella. The sequence goes on along the minus strand of CAZUVW010000237.1, from coordinate 821 downwards.
AACATCGACCACGTCGCGGTTGGCCCCTCGGGCGTGTGGGTGATCGACGCGAAGCGCTACACGGGCCGCGTCGAACGTCGCGACGTCGGCGGACTGCTCCGACAGGACGTGCGCGTGTTCGTCGGAGGCCGAGATCGGACGAAGCTCGCGCACGCGATGCCCCGCCAGGTGTCGGCAGTGGGCTCGGCGCTCGCGGACGTGCCGGCGTTCGCTGACGTCCCCGTGCGGGCCGCGCTCTGCTTCACCGACTCCGACTGGGGCGTGCTGAACCTCGGCAAGCCGTTCGTCGTCGGCGAGGTGCTCGTGGCCTACCCAGGCGCGCTGGCCGACGCGATCCGCCAGCCCGAGCTCGTGGACGGGGCGGCCGTCGGGCGCGTGGCCGCCCGGCTCGCGACCGCGCTCTCGGCTGCTTGATGAGCGACTGGCTCGGCTGACCGCCGTGCCGTCGAGATCAGGATCGTAGGCTGGCCCAGGAAGCGAGACAGACTCGCCCGCGCCGTCCTCGCGTGCTCATTCCTCGGTGGGGCCCACGACATCGCGGACGGATCGCAGCTGACCGCGGTCAACGTTTCTCATCGCGAGTACCACCACCTGTTCCCCGTCGCGTACCTCCGCGACAAGGGGATCTCGGAAGCGGCGGCGTCAGTCGCGCTCAACTGCGCGCTGATCACCTGGCGGACCAACCGAACGATCTCCGCCAAGGCGCCGCTCGAGTACCTGACCGATCGGGTCGCCGGTGCACCGCTGGGCGAGGACCAGGTTCGCGACCGACTCGCGTCGCACGGCATCGACTACGACGACCTTGCGCGCGAGGATTTCGA
>CAZUVW010000236.1:0-2860 GCA_964623875.1 uncultured Gaiellales bacterium | reverse complement strand
TTCGAGTAGACCGCATGCGGCGTCGCGCCGTCGGCCCAGCGCGTCTCGGTCGAGACCATGTGGCTCACGATGGCGCGGCGCTCCTTGTCGGCGCGCTCGTTCGGCGGCGAGCCGTGGAACGTCCACCCGTCGTGGAACGCCGCGCCGCCCGCCGGCACTTCGATCGGGACGAGGTCGATCTCCTCGCCCGCTGGGAGCACCTCCTTCACGTAGCCGAGCCAGTCGTCGGGGGCGTGGAAGGATCCGCCCGCGGCGAACCGAGGCCAGTGGTTCGACCCCCGCACGTAGTAGATCGTCCCTGCGTCGGCGCTCGTGTCGTCGAGCGCCATCCAGCACGTCGTCATGTTCGGCGGCTCGAGCCAGCCGACGTACGCGGCGTCCTGGTGACAGAGCAGGGCCTTGCCCGCCGGCGGCTTCCAGATCGCGTTGTCCTGGATCAGGCGCAGCCCGGGAAGTCCGGCGAGCCGTGCGCCGAACTCGGCGTTGCTGGCCGCGAGCACCGTCGCGGCGAGCGTGCGATCGCCCTTCCAGACGTTGCACAGCTGCCGCGTCTTGTCGGGCGGCGTCACCCCCGGCTCGTAGTTGACCTCGTCGGGCCGGAGCCCGGTCTCCCACTCGTGCGCGAAGCAGCGCACGAAGTGCTCGCGCGCCGCCGCCACCTCGGCGGCGGTGAGGAACGACTCGACGACGACGAACCCGTCGCGGCGATAGGCGTCGATCTGCTCCTGGGTGGGCTGCATCGTGCTCCTCCTGCAGGGTCGCGTTCGGCCACTGTGCGCCGAGGGGCGCCGTCCTCCAAAAGATATAACATCTAGAGCATATGGAGATCAAGGCGCACGAGCTCGTCCTCGGGCCGCTGCAGCCGCAGGGAGCGGTCGAGCAGATCGTCCGCCGGATCGGCGAGGCGATCGGGGCCGGACTGCTCGGCCCGGGAGAGCGGCTGCCGGCGGAGCAGGAGCTGGCGGCCCGGCTCGACGTCGCCCCGATGACCCTGCGCCACGCCCTTGCCATCCTGCGCGAGGCGGGCTTCATCGAGACGCGGCGCGGGCGGTCGGGCGGCTCGTTCGTCCGCTCCGACGCGCCGTCGGCCGTCGTCGCGCCGGACGCCGCACCACCGAGCGCCTCCGCGCTGCGCGGGCTGACCGACTGGCGGCGCGCCGTGTCGGGCGAGGCCGCTGCGCTGGCCGCGAGCCGCTGCGCCGCCGGGGACCGCACCCGGCTCGAGCTGCTCGCCGCGGCGGTCGAGGAGGCGGTCGACGACCGCTCTGCCTACCGGCACGCCGACGCCCGGTTCCACGTGGGGGTGGCCGAGGTCGCGAGGTCGCAACGGCTCGTCGTCGCCGAGACGGAGCTGCAGGTCGAGGTCGCGGAGCTGCTCGCCTTCGCGCCCGGCCCGGCGTCGGCCCGGCGGGCGTCGCAAGCGGGACACGCTCCGATCGTGGCGGCGATCGGCGCCGGCGACGCGGACGGCGCCCGGGCCGCGATGCTCGCTCATGTCGAGGCCACGCACGACTGGGTCGTCGGGCTCCGGCTCGGGCGCCTCGCACGCTGAGCGGACCTGCGCGCCTGCGACCGCGGCCGGCGAGCTGCTCTAGATTGGCGGCATGAGCGCTCGTCCGCTGCGCGTTGCCGTCGTCGGCTCCGGGCCCGCCGGGTTCTACGCGGCAGGGCACCTGCTCGCGGCCGAGGTGCCGGTGGAGGTCGACGTGATCGAGCGGCTGCCCACCCCGTGGGGCCTGGTGCGCCTCGGCGTTGCGCCGGATCACCCGAACATCAAGGCCGTCTCGCGCGTGTTCGAGAAGATCGCGGCGAAGCCGGGCTTCCGGTTCCTCGGCAACGTGGACGTCGGACGCGACCTGGCGCACGACGAGCTCACCTCGCTCTACGACGCGGTGATCTACGCGTTCGGCGCCCAGACCGACCGCAGGATGGGCATCCCGGGGGAGGACCTGCCCGGCTCGTGGCCGGCGACCGCATTCGTCGCCTGGTACAACGGCCACCCCGACTTCCAGGGACTCTCGTTCGACCTCTCCGGGAAGCGCGCGGTCGTGGTCGGGAACGGCAACGTGGCGGTGGACGTGGCGAGGATGCTCGCGCTCACCGCCGAGGAGCTCGGGACGACCGACACGACCGACGAGGCGATCGCCGCCATCGTCTCCTCCGGCCTGCAGGAGATCCTCGTGCTCGGTCGCCGCGGCCCCGTCCAGGCGGCCTTCACGAACCCGGAGCTCGTCGAGCTGACCGAGCTCGCCGGAGCCGACCTCGTCGTCGACCCGAGCGACCTCGTGCTCGACGCCGCGAGCGAAGCGGCGCTGGCCGACGATGCGATGGCTCAGCGCAACCTCGCGGTCCTGCGGGAGGTCGCCGGCGCGCCACGGACCGGGAAGCCGCGCTCGGTGCGCCTCCGCTTCCTCGTCTCGCCGGTCGCGATCCTCGGCGACGGGAAGGTCGAGGCGGTGGAGGTGGTGCGCAACCGCCTCGAGGCCGGGGACGACGGGCGGCTCCGCGCCGTGGCGACGGACGAGCGGGAGACGATCCCGTGCGACATCGTCCTGCGGAGCGTCGGCTACCTCGGCACGGGGCTCGACGGCGTGCCGTTCGACGAGCGGCGGGGCGTGATCCCGAACGACGGTGGTCGGGCGCTCGACGCGGACCGCGTGCCGGTGCCCGGGGTCTACGTCGCCGGCTGGATCAAGCGTGGGCCGAGCGGCGTGATCGGCACGAACAAGAAGGACGCGACCGAGACGGTCGAGCTGCTGCTCGCCGACGCGGCCGAGGGGCGCCTGCCGCACGTCGACGCGACAGCAGCCGACGTCGACGCCCTGCTCGCCTCGCGTGGCGTCGAGGTCGTCACGCACGA
>CAZUVW010000235.1:0-2873 GCA_964623875.1 uncultured Gaiellales bacterium | reverse complement strand
TCTTCTGCTTCTCGAGCAGCTTGCGCTTGCGCGAGATGTCGCCGCCGTAGCACTTGGCGAGCACGTCCTTGCGCTTCGCCTTGACCGTCTCCCGCGCGATCACCCGCGAGCCGATCGCCGCCTGGATCGCGACGTCGAACATCTGCCGCGGGATCTCCTCCTTGAGCCGCTCGACGAGCAGCTTCCCGCGCTCGTAGGCGAAGTCGCGGTGGATGATGAGGGAGAGCGCATCGACCTGCTCGCCCCCGACCAGGACGTCCACGCGCACGAGGCTTCCGTCGCGGAAGCCGGCGAGGTCGTAGTCGAAGCTCGCATAGCCGCGCGTGCGCGACTTGAGCTGGTCGTAGAAGTCGAGCACGATCTCGCCGAGCGGCAGCTCGTAGACGAGCAGCACGCGCTCCGGCGAGAGGTACTCCATGTGGTCGAACCGGCCACGGCGCTCGGTGCAGAGCTCCATCACGGCCCCGACGAAGTCCTTGGGCACGATCACCTGCGCGTCGACGTACGGCTCCTGCACCTCGTCGATCTCGCGCGGCATCTCGGCGGGGTTGTGCACCTCGAGCCAGTCGCCGTTTCGCTGCTTCACGTTGTAGGCGACGTTCGGGGCGGTCACGAGCAGGTCGAGGTCGAACTCGCGCTCGAGCCGCTCGCGCACGATCTCCATGTGCAGCAGGCCGAGGAACCCGCAGCGGAAGCCGAACCCGAGCGCCTGCGAGGTCTCCGGCTCGTAGAAGAGGGCGGCGTCGTTGAGCTTCAGCTTCTCCAGCGCGTCGCGCAGCTCGGGGTAGTCGTCGGAGTCGGTCGGGAAGAGGCCGGCGAAGACCATCGGCTTGACGTCCTTGTAGCCCGGCAGCGGCTCGACCGCGCCCCCCTTGACGGTCGTGACGGTGTCGCCGACCCGCAGACGGGAGACGTCCTTCAGCCCCGTCACGAGGTACCCCACCTCGCCGGCCTCGAGCGCCTGCGTCGGCACGCGCGTGGGCGACATGAAGCCGAGCTCCTCGGCGTCGAAGTCGGTGCGGGTGGCCATCGCGCGGAGCGCCGCCCCGCTGTCGAGCCGTCCGTCGACGACGCGCACGAACGCGATCACGCCGCGGTATTGGTCGTAGGAGGAGTCGAAGATCAGCGCGCGGGCGGGCGCCGACGGGTCGCCCGCCGGGGGCGGGACGCGCTCGACGATCGCGTCGAGCACCTGGTCGACGTTGACCCCGGTCTTGGCGGAGATGCGCACGACGTCCTGTGGCGCGCCGCCGAGCAGCTCGCACACCTCGGCCGCCGCGCCGTCCGGGTCGGCCGAGGGCAGGTCGATCTTGTTCACGACGGGGACGATCTCGAGCTCGTTCTCGATCGCCAGGTACGCGTTGGCGAGCGTCTGCGCCTCGATCCCCTGCGCCGCGTCCACCACGAGCAGGGCTCCTTCGCAGGCCTGCAGGCTGCGCGAGACCTCGTACGTGAAGTCGACGTGCCCGGGGGTGTCGATCAGGTTGAGCTCGTGCCCCTTCCAGTGGACCCGCACCGCCTGCGCCTTGATCGTGATCCCGCGCTCGCGCTCGAGGTCCATCGAGTCGAGCAGCTGGTCGCGCATGTCCCGGTCGGCCACGGTCTCGGTCAGCTGCAGGATCCGGTCCGCGAGCGTCGACTTCCCATGGTCGATGTGGGCGATGATCGAGAAGTTGCGGATGCGGCTCTGGTCCATGGCGGATCGCGGCTGATCGTAGCCGTGGCCCGAAGCCGCCCGGATCCGCCGCACGGCGGCACGAGCTGCACCGCCGGCGCACGGGCTACGGCGATCGCCCGTGCCTCAGCGCGTCGGCAGGAGCGCCTTCAGCGCCTCGACCTCCCGCACCTGGAAGGGCCTCGCGAGGCCGAGGTAGGCGACGGTCGCGACGGCGAGGCCGAGGCCGACCGCGACCAGACCGCCGAGGCCGCCCGTGCCGAGCAGCTCGTCGAGCGCGCGCCAGACGCCCCACGCGGCCGCGGTCGCGACGACGGAGAGCGCGAGGATGCGCAGGAGCGCACCGGCCGTGGTGCGCGGATGGTCGAACCCCGTCCGCCGGCGCATCAGCACCAGGAGCGCGACGACGCCGACGACGTTGGCGATGGACGTCGCGAGCGGCAGCCCCCACACGCCGAGGCGGTAGAAGCCGACGTTGAGCAGGACGTTCAGCACGAGCGACCCCAGCGCGACGAGCGTCGGCGCCCAGTTCGACTGGAGCGCGTAGAAGCCCCGGGTGAGCATCAGCATCCAGCCGTTGAAGACGAGACCGATCGAGAACGCCGCCAGGCACTGCGCCACGATCTCCGTGTCCTCCGCAGTGAACGCGCCGCGCTCGTAGACGACGCGCGTGATCGGCACCGCCAGGGCCGCCGAGACGAGACTCGCCGGGACGAGCAGGAAGCCGATCAGACGGAGTCCCTCGTCGATCTGCCGACGGAAGCCAGGGACGTCGCGACGCGCCGCGAGCCGGGAGAGGGTCGGGAAGAGCACCGTCGCGACGGCGACCGAGAACATCCCCTGCGGGAGCATGTAGAGCCGGAAGGCCTTGTCGATCGCGGCCGGCGCGAGCTCTGGATCGATCAGACGCGATGCGAAGAGGGTGCCGATCACCGCGTTGACGTTGATCAGCCCGAGGGTCAGCGTGACCGGGAGCATCAGCGCGAAGAACCGGCGCACGGCCGGATCGCGCCACTCGAGCACGGGTCGGATGCGGCCGTCGAGCCCCCGGAGCATCGGCAGCGGCATGAGGAGCTGCACGACGGTCGCGACGAGGATCGACCCCGCGTACACGTAGAGCTCTGCGCTCTCGGACTCGACCGACGGCACGCCGAGGGCGAGCCCGAGGATGATCACGAGGTTCCAGGCGACCGGGGTG
>CAZUVW010000234.1:0-3076 GCA_964623875.1 uncultured Gaiellales bacterium | reverse complement strand
GGGTCGTCGCTGGTGTCCGGCGCGGCCGTGTCCGGAGCAGACGACTTGACGGCGTCGGGTGTCTGACACCGAACCGCACCGGGCCGACCGAGAGCGACGCCGCTGCCGCGCGACGCGATCACCGGGATGCGGCTACTCGACCCAGTCGATCGCGACCGGGTTCGGAAAGGCGCCGATGGCCTCGCCGCGACGAAGCAGCTCGGCCACCGCCGAGCGACCCTCGTCGCCGTAGTCCTGGGTCAGCTCGTTCACGTACATCGCGATGAAGCGATCGGCGACCGCCTCGTCGATCCCGCGGCCGAACTGGAGCGCGTACTCGAGCGCCTCGGCGCGGTTGTCGAGACCGCAGGCGATCGCCTCGCCCAGCACGGCGGCCAGATCGGGCAGACGGTCGACGTCCCGTCGTGCGACGTTGACCCCGAGCGGCAGCGGGAGACCCGTCTCGAGCAGCCACCACTCGCCGAGGTCGACGATCTTCCGGAGCCCGATGTCGGCGAACGTCAGCTGCCCCTCGTGGATGAGAAGACCAACGTCGGCGCGTCCGCTCGCCACCTCCCCCGGGATCTGCTCGAAAGGCAGCTCGCGGTAGGCGAAGTCCCCCAGCACGAGCCGCAGCGTGAGGAAGGCGGTCGTCATCGCCCCGGGCACCACGATCTCGCGACCGGCGAGCTCGTCGAGCCGCAGCGGCTCGCGGGCGACGACCACGGGCCCGTACCCTGCGCCGATGCTCGCGCCGTGCGGCAGCAGCGCGTAGTCCTCCTGCACGAACGGGTAGGCGGCGAGCGAGATCGCCGTCACCTCCAGGCGACCGGCGCGCGCCCACTGGTTGAGGGTCTGGATGTCAGCCAGGACCTGCTCGAACCGGAACCCGCGGGTGTCGACGAGGTCGGTCGTGAGCGCCCAGTACATGAACGCATCGTCGGGGTCCGGACTGTGGCCAACGCGGATCAGCACGAGGCGCCGACGCTAGCAACCGTCGTCACGCCGCCGGAGGAGAACCGACGGCCGGCGGAGGCTGATCGGGCCCGGGCCGCGCGCCCCCTACACTCCCGGCAATGGCCGGAGCGACCCTCACGGACGCGATCCAGGACTACCTCCGGGCCGCGTACAAGCTCCAGGCCGACCGCGACCGGGTCTCCACCACGGGGCTCGCACGCGCGATGGGCGTGTCTCCCGCGTCGGCGAGCGCGATGGTGAAGAAGCTCGCGGCCCTCGGCCTCGTGCGCCACGCCCCGTACCGACCGATCGTCCTCACGCCAGAGGGGGAGAAGGTGGCGATCGAGGTGATCCGGCACCACCGTCTCCTCGAGCTCTACCTCGCCGAGACCCTGGGGATCGCCGTCGACGAGGTGCACGCCGAGGCGGACCGCCTCGAGCACGTGCTCTCGGAGGAGCTCGAGGCCCGCATCGACGAGGCGCTCGGCTACCCCACCCACGACCCCCACGGCGACCCGATCCCCGATGCGAACCTCGAGTGGCCCGCGGCGGCGGCCGACGCCCCGCCCGCGACCGCAGGGTAGACTCGACGCATGGGCCTGTTCTCGTTCCTCTTCGAGCGCTCGAGCGGCGAGGAGCGCGTCGCGCAGTACGTCGTGCGAGAGCACGACCGCGGGCGGTCGCTCCACGAGATCCTCGAGGACAAGTACGTCGTCAACCGGCTCAAGACCCCGGAGCAGCGCGCCCGTCTGCTCGACCGACCCGAGATCATGCAGGCGGTCGGCGGCGACATGGTCGAGGCGGCCAAGGCCGCCGTGCAGAGCACCTCGTAGGGCCCCTCCCCTACGTCTCGAGCTCGCGCCCCAGCCCGCCCTCCCGGGCCCTGCGCACGACCTCGTGGCCGAGCGCCACGTCCCAGGGCGCGATCCCGTTGGACTTGAAGAGGACGATGTCCGCATCCGACTGACGCCCCGCGAGCTCGCCTCCGACGACTTCGTGCAGCTCGCGCACCTCGAGCCAGTCGAGCTGCCCGGCGGCGATCGGCTCGATCAGGTCGCCGGACTCGAGCCGCGCGTCGTCGAGCGAGTCGCAGCACACGAAGGTCGCGCGCGCGATGACCTGGGCGTCCAGCTCCCGCGCGGTCGGGTGGTTCGCGCCGACCGCGCAGATCAACGCCCCGTCCCGGAGCCAGTCGCCGCGCAGGACCGGATCCCGCGACGTGGTGACCGTCACGACCACGTCGCACCCACCCGCCTCGGACGGGTCCGCGGGGATGGCACCCGTGCGCTCGCAGAACGCCGCGACCCGCTCGGGCTTGCGGCTCGAGGCGACCACCCGCTCGATCGTGGGCACCGCCGAGCGGATGGCCGCGAGCTGCGACTCCGCCTGCCAGCCCGTGCCGATCAGACCGAGGCTCGTGGCACCCGGGCGCGCGAGGTGCCGGGCTGCGACGCCGCTGGCGGCACCCGTGCGCACCTGGCCGAGCCGGTCGGCGGCGATCGTGGCGCTCAGCTCACCGCTTGCGAGATCGAAGAGGCACACGACGAACGCGAGCTTCCCGTCGACGACCGTGTAGCTCTTGAGCCCCGCCACCCCGAGCCCACGGTCGGCGGCCGCCATCACCGCGAAGTACCCGCCCGCGACGCCGAACCGGCGGCGCGGCATGAGCTCGACCTCACCGGCGGCCATCCGGCGGAAGCTCTCCTCGATCACCGGCACCGCCTCGGCCGGGGTGACGAGCGCAGCGACGTCGTCCTCCGAGAGCCAGAGCGGCATGGCCGGCAGTCTACGGCTGCCAGCCGTCGAGGGCCCGCTCGGCGAGCAGGCGGCCTCGCTCGATCAGCCCGCGCTTGCGCTCGTCGGGCCAGGGCTGCCGGAAGCCGGGGTCGAGCGCGTGCTCACCCGGGTCGGCGCGGACGACGAGCCGTGGCAGGGCGCGATCGCCGCCGAACGGGAAGCCAGCCTCCCGGAACCGACGTTCGATCTCCTCGCGCAGCGCCCTGCGCCGCCACGGGGGCGCAGCGCGGACCGCGAGGTCGGACACCTCGTCGCGCAGCGTGGCGAGCGCCCGCACCGAGGCGTCGCGCTCGTCGGCGAGGCGCTCCTCGAGCACGGTGTTGCGCGCGATCGCGATGCGCAT
>CAZUVW010000233.1:0-3119 GCA_964623875.1 uncultured Gaiellales bacterium | reverse complement strand
ATCCGGCGGGGCTTCGCCTCCTCCGGCTTCGGCACGCGCACCTCGAGCACGCCGTTCTCGTACGTCGCGGCGATCTTCGCGTCGTCGACGCCGGCCGGGAGGCCGACCGCGCGCGAGAACGTCCCGTAGCGCCGCTCGAAGCGGTAGAACCGGTCTCCGCTCTCCTCGGCGGTCTTCTCACGGGTTGCGGTCACGGTCAGGGTGTCGTCCTGTGCCTCGATCGAGATCGACTCCTCGGGGATCCCGGGCAGGTCGAACGCGTAGACGAGCTCGTTCTCGGTCTCCCAGACGTCGAGCGGGGGCACCCAGCTCTGAGTCGCGCGGCCGGGGCCCTCGAAGAGCCCGTTCATGAGCCGGCCCATCTCCGACTGGAACTGGGCGAGATCGCGGAACGGCTCCCAACGGACGAGTGTCGTCATCGGTCTCTGCCTCCTTCGCAGAACAATGGTACGAGCGTCAATATAAAACCTCAGTGCGTTGTTGTCAAGTCATGGGAGACGCTAGGCTCTCCTCCATGGCGGGAATCCCCCAGACGCTCAAGGGCCGCCATCTCACGCGGGTCGGCGACTGGACGCGCTCCGAGCTGGAGACCGCGCTCGACCTCGCAGACGAGCTCAAGGTCGAGCGCGCACGCCGCAAGGAGCTGCGGATCCTCCCCGGCCGCACCGTCGGCCTCATCTTCCGCAAGCCGTCCACGCGCACGCGGATCAGCTCCGAGGTCGGCATCGTCGAGCTCGGCGGCACGGCCGTCTACGTCCCCGCGGCCGACCTGCAGCTGTCGCGCGGCGAGTCGACACGCGACACGGCGCTCGTGCTCTCGCGCTTCCTCAGCGCGATCGTGATCCGCACCGATGCCCAGGCGGAGGTGGACGAGCTCGCGGAGCACGCCTCGATCCCGATCGTCAACGGACTGACGGACGTCGCTCATCCGATGCAGGCGCTCGCCGACGCGATGACGATCCGCGAGCGCCTGGGCGCGCTCGAGGGCGTCCGCCTCGCGTACCTCGGCGACGGCAACAACGTCTGCCACTCGCTGCTGCGCATCGCCGGGCGGTTCGGCATGCACGTGACCGTCGCCGCCCCACCCGGCTACGAGCCCGGGATCGACGTCGTCGCGGCGGCCCGCGCCGACGCGGAGGCCCGCGGCGGCAGCGTCACGCTCATCGCCGACGCGCGCGAGGCCGCGCGTGGGGCGCATGTGCTCTACACCGACGTCTGGACGAGCATGGGCCAGGAGGCCGAGCGAGAGCGTCGCATCCGCGACCTGGCGCCCTACCGCCTCGACGCGTCGCTGCTCGAGCTCGCCGACCGCGACGCGACCGTGCTGCACTGCCTGCCCGCGCACGTCGGCGAGGAGATCACCGCCGACGTCCTCTACGGCCCCCGCTCGCTCGTCTGGGACCAGGCCGAGAACCGCCTGCACACCCAGAAGGCCGTGCTCGCCCTCGTGATCGCATGAGCTTCGAGGACGTGCTCCGAGCTGCGCTGGACGATCTGCCACCGGAGATCGCGCAGGCGCTGCACAACGTCGCGATCGTGGTCGAGGACGAGAACCCCGACGACCCCGACCTCTACGGGCTGTTCGAGGGCATCCCCCTGATCGACGGCGGGCCGCAGCCGGGCGACCTGCCGAATCGCGTCGCGATCTACCGCCGACCGCTGGAGGAGGACTTCCCCGGCCCCGGGGAGCTGCGGCGTGAGATCCGCATCACGCTGCTCCACGAGCTCGGGCACTCGATCGGCCTCGACGAGGCTCGGCTCGACGAGCTCGGGTACGCCTGAGAGACCATGAGACACGAGCAGCCCCGGCGCGCTCGGCAGACTCCCCTCCGACGGATGATCTGTCACGGGAATGTCCAGCGTCTTATCGACGTTGGAATCGAGCATGACCACGATGACCCGCATCCACGAGGAGATCGACGGGTTGAGCGAGCGTCGAGTCCAGCTCTGGAACACGCTCTCCGACGGCCGTGACCCGTCTGTGATCGACGAGATCAAGGCACTCGACGCCCGCCTGGAGGCGCTCTGGGCGGCTCACCGCGCCGAGCGAGCGCGGATCCGCTTCGGTGAGCGCCAGGAGATCGTCAGGCGCGCCCGCGCCGAGGAGCGTCTCGAGCGCGCGGCGTAGAGGCTCTCGCACGGCGGGGCGCGGCAGGGGACGCCGCGTCTCCGCCGTACACTCTCCCCGTGAGGCGCAAGCGCAGCGACGGCCCAGGGACGGCCGATCAGGAGCGGCAGGCGCTCTTCGAGCAGCGCCTGGCCCTCGAGGAGCTCCGTGCCGAGCTCGCGGAGCGCGTCGCCGCGGTGCTAGCGCGCGAGGAGGAGCTGCGCGCGGCGATCGCCGACGTGCGCGCGGGTCGTGAGCCGGGGGTCACGCTCCCGGCCGTCGTCCCGATCGACCATGCTGCTCGCGCGCGGGCGCTCGACGAGCGCGAGCGCGCACTCGCCGCGCGCGAGGCCGACCTCGCTCGCGCACAGGCGGGCAACGGCGCTGGCCAGCCACTGACGGACGCGGCAGCCGATCGTGCTGCCCAGCTCGACGAGCGGGAGCGTGCCCTCGAGCGCCGGGCGGAGCAGCTCGACCAGCGCGAACGGGAGATGCTCGCGAACGTCGATCCCGACGCGGTCCGCCTCGCGGCGATCGAGTCCCGCCTCGCGGAGCTGCAGGCAGCAGAGCAGGCCTTCCTGCGCACGCGGGAGGAGCTGTCGGCGCGGGCCGAGGCCGTCACCGCGCGCGAGCACCTGGTCGCGCAGCGCGAGCGCGAGCTGCAGGACCAGGCAGCGGGGTGGGGCTCTCCCGACATGAGCGAGCTCGAGGCGCGGCTGCGCCGGCTCGAGACCCGCTCGGCGGCTCAGGCCCAGGGCTTCAGCGGCGGGTTCCGGAAGCTCGAGGAGGGTAGGCGCCGCGGAGGCCGCCCGTGACGGGCGGTCGTCCGCTCGTGGCGCTCCTGCTCGGCGCATCCGCCGCTCTGGCCGCAGTCACAGCGGCGTCCGCCCAGCCTCCCGACCCCTCCCGGATGGTGCTCCAGAGGCAGGATCTGCCCGCAGGCTTCGCCGCCACGGGTCGTCGCGACCGTCCGAACGCCGCAGTCGCCGCCGAGACGGGGGTGCAGCTTGCG
>CAZUVW010000232.1:0-3121 GCA_964623875.1 uncultured Gaiellales bacterium | reverse complement strand
CGGCCCGAGCGCACCGCGTCCGGACGCCGACGACCGGGCCGGGCAAGCCCGGCCCGAGCGCACCGCGTCCGGACGCCGACGACCGGGCCGGGCAAGCCCGGCCCCTACACTAGGAGGATGGTCGAGCGCGTCCTCCTCGCCTCTCCCCGCGGCTACTGCGCCGGCGTCGAGCGCGCCGTGGAGACCGTCGAGAAGGCGCTCGAGCACTTCGGAGCGCCGGTCTACGTCCGCAAGCAGATCGTCCACAACATCCACGTCGTCCGCGACCTCGAGGCGCGCGGTGCGATCTTCGTCGAAGAGGAGACCGAGGTGCCCGAGGGCGCGACGGTCGTGTACTCCGCCCACGGCGTCGCCCCGTCGGTGCACGCGAGCTCCGCGCGGCTCGGCCACAACGTGATCGACGCGACTTGCCCGCTCGTCACGAAGGTGCACGTCCAGGCACGGCGCTACGCGGACGAGGGCTACACGGTCGTCCTCATCGGGCACGCCGGTCACGAGGAGGTCGTCGGGACGATGGGCGAGGCCCCGGAGGCGACGGTGCTCGTACAGGACGTCTCGGAGGCTCGGACGCTGACGCTCCCGGAGGGTGCGCCGGTCGCGTACGTGACCCAGACGACCCTCTCCGTCGACGAGACGAGCGAGATCATCGGCGTGCTTCGGGAGCGGTTCCCGACGATCCGCGGCCCGAAGAAGGAGGACATCTGCTACGCCACCTCCAACCGCCAGTGGGCCGTGAAGGACATGCTCACGGAGATCGACCTCCTGCTCGTGATCGGGTCGCGGAACTCCTCCAACTCGAACCGCCTGGTCGACGTCGCCCGCGCGGGCGGGGTGCCCGCGCACCTCATCGACGACGAGGAAGAGATCGACCCAGGCTGGCTCGACGGCGTCGGGACGGTCGGTGTCACCTCCGGCGCCTCGGCGCCCGAGCGGCTCGTCGAGCGGGTGTGCGACTGGTTCCGCGCCCGCGGCGTCGAGCGGATCGAGTCGTTCCGGATGGTCGACGAGGACGTCACGTTCCGGCTGCCGGTCGAGCTCCGACGCGAGCTGACGCTCGCCGACGGCGCCTGATGGTCGATCGGGAATTCGCGTGACGTCCGGGGACGTCCCAGACCAAGCCGGGCGTCACGCTCGGGCGCCGTGTCTGGGGCGCCATCCGGTTCGCGTGGATTCCCGATCGACCATCTAGCCTCAGACCCGCGCCAGCGTCGGCGCGTCACCCGACCCGACCTCGAGCGAGACCGCGAGGGTCTCGGCGCGGATCCAGCTCTCGTGCTCGACGAGGTCGGCGTCAACCGCCGGAAGGGTGAGCGCGATCCGGTCGGAGAGCTCGAGACCGGCCTCCTTGCGCATCGCGTTGACCGTGTGGATGAGCTCGTAGACGCGCCCGAGCCGCAAGAGCTCGTCGTCGAGCCCCGTGTCGAGCGCCACCGTGACGCCGTCTGCGGATGCGACCGCCCAGCCCTCGATCCCGGCGCGCTCGACGAGGACGTCCTCGGGGGCGAGGTCGTGGCCTGCCGCCCGCACGCCTCCGCCCGGCAGCTCCTCGAAGTCACCCGCCGCGAGCGCGACCCGCACGGCGGCGAGCTCCTTGCCGAGCCGCGGTCCCAGCACCGGCAGGTTCGGCTTGACGATCAGGTGCGCGTCGACGTGGCCCGTCTCCACCTCGAGCACCCGCAGCTCGTCCCGCAGCTCGTCCAGGTGCGCAGCCACTCCCGGAGCGCCCTCGACCACCAGGCGACGGAGCGGCTGTCGGAGCTTCAGCCCGGCGGCCGAGCGCGCCTGCCGCGCGAGCTCGACGACCCGCCGGAGCTCGGCGACCTCGGCGACGAGGGCCGCATCGGGCTCCTCGACCGCCGGCCACCCGGCGAGGAACACGCTCGGCGGGGCGTCGGGGAGCGGCTGGCGGACGAGGTGCTGCCAGAGGTGCTCCGCGAGGAAGGGCATCACCGGAGAGATCACGCGCAGCGACTGCACGATCGCGTGCCACAGCGTCCGCAGCGCCACCTCGTCGCCGTCCCAGAACCTGCGCCGCGACCGGCGGATGTACCAGTTGGAGAGGTCGTCCACGAAGGCGTCGAAGGCGCGGATCACGTCGACCGTCAGCCAGCGCTCGTAGCCTGCGGTCGTCTCCTGGACGAGCGCCTTCGTCCGCTCCACGAGCCAGCGGTCGAGCGGCTGGAGGTCTGCGTCGGGGCCGCGCTCGAGGTCGTCGAGTCGCGGCGCGAACTCCTCGAGCGCCCCGTACTGGGCGAGGAACCCGACGGAGTTCCAGAGCGTCAGCAGCTTCCGCTGGATCTCGTGCGCCGGCCCGAAGCCGAAGAGCAGGTTGCGATCGGGCGGCTGCGCGCAGTACTGCCAGCGCATCACATCCGCGCCCATGCGCGCGAACGCGTCGGGCGCCGCGATCATGTTCCCCCACGAGCCGTGCATCTCGCGGCCGTGCTCGTCGAGCATCTTCTCGTAGCCGAGCACCTTCCGGTACGGCGCGGTGCCGACGAGGGCGACCGACATGAAGAGCTGGGAGTAGAACCACAGCCGGATCTGCTCCCGCATCTCCGAGACCCAGTCGGCCGGGAACCACTGCTCCCAGGTGGCGTGGTCGGGCAGGTCGGCGGTGGTGAGGCCCTTGGCGGCGCCGGTGGCGTAGCCCTGTGGGATGGCCACCGGGTTCTGCCAGCCGAGGGTCGAGAAGGGGACGATCCCCGCGTCGAGCCAGACGTCGCCGACCTCGGCGATCCGCTCGACCTCCTCCCCGCAGGCGTCGCAGCGGATCCGCACCGCGTCGATCCAGGGGCGCCGGAGCTCCTCGAGGTCCTCCGTCCCCCCGACCGCGCGCTGCTCGAGCTCGGCCTTCGAGCCCACCACGTTCAGGTGCCCGCACGCACACGGGTAGAAGGGCAGCGGCAGCCCGTAGTAGCGCCGCCGGGAGATGTTCCAGTCGCCCATGTTGCGCAACCAGTCGTCCATGCGCTTGCCCATGTACGCGGGTGTCCACTCGACCTCGGCGTTCGCGGCGAGCAGCTGCGGCCGGATCTCCTCCACGCCGATGAACCAGTCGTCCGAGAGCCGGAAGATGAGCGGCGTGTGGCAGCGCCAGCAGAAGGGGTAGCTGTGCTCG
>CAZUVW010000231.1:0-3155 GCA_964623875.1 uncultured Gaiellales bacterium | reverse complement strand
GGGTCGGATGGGCAGCTCGCGACCTCGATCGTCTGGGTCACGTCGTCGGTCAGGCCGTCGGCGTCGGTGACGGTGAGCGTCACGTCATACGATCCGCCGCTCGTGAACGTGTGGCTCGGCGTCGGTCCCGAGCCTGTGCCGTCGCCCCCGAAGTCCCAGTCGTACGAGGTGATTCCTTCGTCGTCGGACGACGCCGAGCCATCGAACGCGACGGTCAACGGATCGTCGTCCGCGACCTCCCAGGTGAAAGCGGCCACCGGCGGCTCGTTCTCCTCCTCGGCGACCTCGGTCGTCAGCGAGACGATCGACCAGCGGCCTTCCGTGTCGGCGATGCCCTCACTGCATCCTTCCGGCGTGGAGTACGGGTTGAGCGCGATGCGGTGCGTGCCGGCCGGCGCGGTGAACGTGACCGTCACGCCCCCGGCGTACCACGAGACCGAGTCGCCCGCGTAGGGCGGCCGCGCGACGTACGTGACCTCGACGCCGCGGTCGGCGAGCACGGCAGTGTAGACCGAGGCGCCGTCGACCTCGTCGAACTCGACGAACCACTGCAGGAAGCACCGACCAGGATCGGTCGCGGTTGCGAACGCCGTCGACGTCTCCACCACGAGCCGCCCCTGAACTTCGATCGTGGCAGCGCCCACACTCCCGGACAGCGCCCCCACGACCGCCATCACGGCGACGAGACCCACGATCGTCCACGTGCCGCGCCGTCCCGACCGACCTGCTGTCCCGCGCCTCATCCCCGTCTCCCTTCGTCACCGCGTCCGTCGAGGTGGTCATCCCGTGCCG
This sequence comes from uncultured Gaiellales bacterium, assembly GCA_964623875.1. Lineage (GTDB taxonomy): Bacteria > Actinomycetota > Thermoleophilia > Gaiellales > Gaiellaceae > Gaiella. The sequence continues at coordinate 2,363 of CAZUVW010000231.1, read as the reverse complement.
ACGGGCTGCCGAGCGAGCCCAGGAAGCGCACGAGCCCGTCCGCGTCGCGCACCACTGTCCGCTCGCCCGTCTCCACGACCTCGGCCTCGCCCGCCAGCCGACCTGCGGCGAGCGCCTGCTCGGCGAGCCGGAGGACGACCGACACCGTCATGCGCACAGGCTGACGCAGAGGCGTCCCACGAGCGTCCCACGGCCCGTCGGGGTGCTACGCGCGGGCGGCGCGCACGAGCGCACGGTGCTCGGCCGACGGCTCCAGGCCGAGCTCGCGCACCGCGACCGCGGCAGCTCGGAGCACCTCGAGCGCACGGCCCCGCTTGCCCTGCCGCAGCAGCAGGCGGGCAGCCTGCAGGTACCTGCTCTCGTCCAGCGGATCGTCGTCGATCCCCCGCTCGAGGAGACGCAGCGCCTCGTCGACGTCGCCGTCGCGCTCCGCCGTCGTGACGAGCAGGTCGAGCACGCGGAGCATCCTGGAGCGCACCCGCTCGCGTGGCTCGGCGGCCCACGCCTCGTAGCGGTCGTCCGGCAGGAGCTCGCCCGTGTAGAGACCCAGCGCGCTGCGAGCTCGATCGGGCGCACCCGCGTCATCCGGCTCGGCCAGCGCCATGATCGCCCGCTGCTCGAACAGCACCGCGTCGACCTCGGTGCCCTCCGCCAGGCCGAGGACGTCGCCGTCCCGGAGGACGATCTCCCCCGCGGCTCCCCGCAGCCGGTTGAGGACGTTCCGCAGGCGCTTGCGCCCGCCGGCCGTGTCGACCCCGGGCCACAGGCTCTCGATCACCTCGTCCACCGATAGCCGACCGCCGCGGATGGCCAGGAGCTTGACGATCGCGGTCGGCCGACCGGGCGGCAGCGCCAGTGGCTCCGACCCACGGCGCACCTCGAAGCCGCCGAGCACGCCGATGCTCGGGGATGGGCGCAGCGCGCCGGCGGGATCGGTCGCCGAGTCCTCGACGAGGGCCAGCAGGACGCCGGAGAGCTCGGGTTCACGGCGCACCGGGAGGTCGGGGGCCTCGCTCGACGCCGCGCGCGCGAACGCCTCACGGGCGAAGTCGGCCGCGCGGTCGTCGTTCCCCGCACGGTGCGCCGCGTAGCCGCGCAGGAGGGCCACCCGCCAGGCCTCGCGCACCTCGAGATCGGGCAGCGCCGCCACTGCAGCCAGCGTCGTCTCGGCCCGAGCCGGGTCACCGTGGCGTGACTCGGCCGCTCCTGCAGCGAGCTGGACGTAACGCGGCGCCTCCGGCTCGCGCGCCCGTGCCCGCTCGAGGTACGCCGCCGCCGCCGCCGTCTCCCCGACCTGGTCGAGCAGCAGCGCCGCCTCGGCGAGGAACTCGACTCCGGAGTGGTGCTCGTACCACGCTCCCTTGTGGCGCTCGGCCGCCGCCAGCCCTGCTCGTACGCGGGCGACGTCGCCGAGCGGCGCGGCGGCCCGTGCGCGCAGCCACGCCGCGTACCCGAGCGTCCGCGTGTCCCCGAAGAGCGACCCCAGTCGCTCCGCCTCCGCGAGGCTCGACTCGGCCTCCGGCAGCCGCCCCAGGTCGATCAGCGCCTCGCCGTGGAACGTGAGCACGACCCCGCGCAGGCGCGAGCGGCCCGGAAGCCCGCCGAGCGCGCGCTCGAGCGTCTCGACCGCGGTCGCGAACCGGCCGCCGAGCGTGTGGACGTCGTAAGCGAGCGCGAGGAGCGCGTGCGCGCGCGCCGTGTGGAAGCCGAGGCGCCCGTACAGCTCGGCGGCCTCCTCGAGCAGCGGCTCGGCGGCCGCGAGGCCCTCCGCGTCTCCCCGCCAGGCGTGCGTCCGACCGAGCACGTGGAGGGCACGGACGCGCGTCTGGAGCTCGTCGGCGCCGGCCACCCGCAGCAGGCGCTCCGCGACGCGGGCTGCCTCGTCGACGCGGCCATCGCGGACGAGATCCCGGGCGACCTCCGCCTCGACCTCACGCTCGAGCGCGAGCTCGACGCGCGCGAGCGCGGCAACCCGCTCGAGCAGGCCGCCGCGGAGCTCGCGCTCTGCCGACGCCTCGCACGCGCGGGCGAGGTGCAGCAGGGCCCGCGGATGGCGATCGAGCGCGTCCGGGGCGACGAGCGCGAGCAGCGCGTGGAGCTCGCGCACGTCGAGCCTGCTCACTGCCTCCGGCGACAGCGCGGCCGCCGTCGCGGCGGCGCGGTCGGCTTCGCCGACCGACACGAGCACCCGGATCGCCTCCTGCCCCATCCCGAGCTCGACGTACGCCTCGGCGGCGCGAACGGCGACCGGAACCGTCAGGCTGGCGCGCTCTGCGATCGCGTCGCGCACCGGGTCGGCCAGCAGCACACGGCCGTCCGTCGCGACCTCGAAGGGCACGCCGTGCGCCCGCGCCCGCTCCACC
>CAZUVW010000230.1:0-3204 GCA_964623875.1 uncultured Gaiellales bacterium | reverse complement strand
CGTCCGCCTTCGTGCCGTCCGCGAAGGCGACGTTGATCTCCGACGCGCCGTCGACGACGTGATCGTTCGTCACGATGCGCCCCTGCTCGTCCAGCACGAAGCCGCTTCCCTCGGCGACAGACTCGCTCGCTGGTCCGAAGCCGGACTCCTGCGCGACCGTGGCGAGGATCGAGACGACGCCCCCCGTCGCATCGGCGGCGCCGGAGACCGAGCCGGTCGCCGTCGAGCGCGCCTCGGCGAGGATCGCGTCGGCCGGCGTCGTCTCGGCCGTCGCCGCCGGTGGCCCGTCGTTCGCGGCGCGCTCGATCACGACGCCTGCGCCGACCCCGGCGACCGCGACGGCGACGCCGAGGAACGCGAGAAGGACGGGGAGGCGGACACGTCCGAGGGGCGTCGGTCGATCGGTGCTCATGCAGGCAGTGGAGCACGCGAACATGAGACGCGCCTGAGACTCGGCGGGCACCCGTCGTTCCCGCCCTGGCCGTCCGGGGCGCATGTGGAGGAACCGGCACGAACTCGGCACAAAGGACATCTGGCGCGAGTCGTCGCCGCTGCCTACGCTCGGCCCGTGCGACACGATCCGATCCTCGTCGCCGAGCGCGATCCCGAGCACGGCGCCTACCTCGAGCGCCATCTCCGAGACGACGGCTTCGAGGTGTTCGAGGCGGGCTGGCCGCGCCAGGCGCTCGACCTCGCCGAGCGGGTCTCCCCGGCCGTCGTGATCGCCGCCGACGCCGAGCTCTGCAGACGCCTGCGCGCGGGGGAGCCGGGGCGCACCTGGGACCGCAACGTGCCCGTGATCCTGCTCACCGACGCCGCGGCGGGGCCGGTCGACCGCGTGCGCGCCCTCGAGAGCGGTGCGGACGACGTGGTCGAGCGGCACCTCTACCTCGAGCTGCGCGCACGCCTCCGCGCCCTGCTGCGGCGTGCCAGCCTGGGTCAGGCCGACGTCGTCGAGATCGGGCCGATCGAGCTCGACCATCGCGCCCGCCAGCTGCGGGTGCACGGCCGCGCCGTGCACCTGTCGGCGCGCGAGTTCGACCTCGCGGCGAAGCTCGCCAGCGATCCGCGCCGCGTGTTCTCCAAGGGCGAGCTCCTCCGTGACGTGTGGGCGATCCGCAGCGCCGTGCGCACGCGGACGGTCGACTCGCATGCGTCGCGCCTGCGCCGCAAGCTCGCCGACGCAGGCGTCGAGGGAGCGGTCGTGAACGTGTGGGGCATCGGCTACCGCCTGCTCGAGTGACGACAGCGCGAGACGGCGTCCGTAGTGGCAGCCCGAGCGTTGCCGGGGAGTACGGATGCGCGATCGCCGAGCTGCTGCGAGCGTGGGAGCGGAAGGAGGCGCGAGATGCGTCCTATCGCCCTGCTCGGCACACGGCGTGGGCCTGCCCGACGCGGGCGCGCCGACCCGGTCGCCAACCCGGCGTGGGTCGACGACGTCGTGGAGGCGCACGGGCCCGTGCCGGACGACGCCGCGGGGCTGCGGCTCGCGATCGACCTCTCCCGCGAGAACATCCTGCTCGGAACGGGCGGGCCGTTCGGCGCGGTCGTCGTCGACGAGCGCTCGGGGACGCTGATCGCGGCTGGCGTCAACGGCGTCGAGCGGCTCGGGAGCTCGCTCGCGCACGCCGAGATGGCCGCCCTCGCGGCCGCCGAGCACCGTCTCGGCACCTACTCGCTGGCCGCGGTGCCGGAGCGCTGCGTCCTCTACTCCTCGTGCGAGCCGTGTGCCATGTGCCTCGGGGCGATCCTGTGGAGCGGGGTTCCCCGCGTGGTCTACGCGGCGCGGCGCGAGGACGCCGAGGCGATCGGGTTCGACGAAGGGCCGGTGTTCCCCGCGTCGGTGACGTATCTCCGCGACCGCGGGATCGTGATCGAGCCCGGCCCGCTGCGCGAGGAGGCGGCGGCCGTGCTGCGGGTCTACGTCGAGCGGGGCGGGCTCGTCTACAACGGCGCCTGAGCGATCGAGCGCGGGACGGCATCGCTCGGCGAGGAGCATGCCTCTGGCGTAGCGTCACGGCGTGCCCGCACCGAGAGACCTCACCCTCGCGGCGACCTCGCTCGGCTCGTCGATCGCCTTCCTCGACACGACGGTGGTGATCGTCGCGCTCCCTCGCATGGAGGAGGAGCTCGACCTCGGGCTGAGCGGCCAGCAGTGGGTGGTGCTCGGGTACGCGCTCGCGCTGTCGGCGCTCTTCCTGGCGAGCGGTGCGATCGGCGACCGCGTCGGGTTGCGCCGGACGTTCGTCGCGGGGGTGGTGCTGTTCGCCGCGGCCTCGGCGCTCTGCGCGGCGGCCGGATCCGAGGGCGCGCTCGTCGCAGGGCGCGTGCTGCAGGGGGTCGGCGGGGCGGCGCTCACGACGACGAGCCTCGCGCTCCTGCGCGTGACGTGGGCGGGAGAGGAGGGCAGGGCGATCGGGCTGTGGACGTCGCTCACCAGCGTCGCCACCGTCGGCGGGCCCGCGCTCGGCGGGCTGCTCGTCGACACGGCCTCCTGGCGCTGGATCTTCCTCGTCAACGTCCCCCTCGCCGCCGTGGTCGTCGCGCTCGCGCTGGCCGGCCGGGTGGACGGCGAGGAGCGCGCCGGGCGCGCGACGATCGACCCCGTCGGCTCGGCGCTCGCCGCGCTCGGGCTCACGGGGGTCACCTTCGCGCTCGTCGAGGCGCAAGCGCGTGGGATCGGGGTGATCGCGACGTCCGCGGTCGTCGGACTCGCGGCGCTCGCCGCGCTCGGCGTGTGGACGTGGCGGGCGCGCGACCCGCTCGTCCCGCCTCGGCTCCTGCGCAGGCCCGGGCTCGTCGCCGCGAACGTCGTCACCTTCGCGCTCTACGCCGCGCTGTCGGTGCACCTCCTGCTCGTCCCCGTCTACCTGCAGTTCCTGGGGTTCTCGGCGCTCGTCTCGGGGCTCGCGTTCACCTTGCCGAGCATCGGGCTCGTGCTGCTCGCACCGCGCTACGGGCGTCTCGCCGACCGCATCGGGCCGCGGCGCCCGGTTGCCGTGGGCGCAGTCGTGGTCGCAGCGTCGACGCTGCTCCTCTGGCCGGTCGTCGACGAGGAGTCGGCGTGGACGTGGGCGACGGTGAGCCTCGTCGTGCTCGCGATCGGGCTCCCGGCCGTGGTCGCGCCGATCACGGCGGCGGCGCTCGCTCCGGCGCCCGAGGAGCTCTCGGGGGTCGCTTCCGGTCTCAACCAGACCGTCGCGC
>CAZUVW010000229.1:0-3224 GCA_964623875.1 uncultured Gaiellales bacterium | reverse complement strand
GAGACGTTCCCCGACACGATCGGCACGCCGAGCGCCTCGCACGCGAGCGCCATCCCCTCGATCGTCTCGGCGAGCTCCCAGCCGATCTCGGCCTTCTCGGGGTTGCCGAAGTTGAGGCAGTCGGTGAAGCCGAGCGGCTCGCCCCCGACGCACGCGACGTTCCGCGCTGCCTCGAGGATCGCGAGCATCCCGCCGACGCGGGGGGCGAGCGAGCCGATCCGGCCCTGGCCGTCCAAGGTCAGCGCCAGTCCGCGCATCCCCGGGCGCAGCCGCAGCACCGCTGCGTCGAGGCCCGGCCGCCGCACCGTGCGCGACTGGACGAGCTGGTCGTAGCGGCGGGTGACGAACGCGCGCGACCGGAGCGGTGGCGAGCCGAGGAGCTCGACCAGAGCCGTCGAGGTGGGCGGCACCGTCGTCGGCACCTCGATCCGCGGGGCGCGGGGCGTCTGCTCGACGGCGTAGCGCGGGCAGTCCGCGGTGAGATGACGGGCCGGGATCGACCCGACCTCCTCGCCGTGCCAGAGGGCGCGGAGGAGCCCGCTCGCGGTCACCTCGCCGATCACCGCACGGTGCAGCTCCCAGCGGTCGATCACCTCCTCGACCTCGGCGAGCCGGTCGGGCGCGACGACGGCGACCATCCGCTCCTGCGACTCGGAGATCATCACCTCCCAGGGCTCCATGCCCTCCTCGCGCAACGGCACGCGGTCGAGGTGGACGTCGATGCCCGTGTCGGCGGCCATCTCCGAGAGGCTCGAGGCGAGACCTGCCGCGCCACAGTCCTGAAGCGAGAGCACGAGGCCGCGCTCGACGAGCTCGACCGAGACCTCGATCAGGCGCTTGCCGGTGAACGGGTCGCCGACCTGCACCGACGGGCGCTTGTCTGCGTCGCCCTCCGACAGGTCCGCGCTCGCGAGCACCGAGGCGCCGCCGATGCCGTCCCGACCGGTGGTCGCGCCGTAGACGACGACGTGCGCGCCGACCGCCGTCGCCTTCGCGCGTGTGAGGCGCTCGACGGGGAGCAGTCCGACGCACATCGCGTTCACGAGGCAGTTCGAGGCGTAGGCGTCGTCGAGCACGACCTCGCCGCCGACGTTCGGGACGCCGACGCAGTTCCCGTAGTGGGAGATCCCACCGACGGCGCGGGAGAGGTGGTCGTCGTCGGCGCCGAAGCGCAGCCCGTCGAGGAGCGCGACGGGTCGCGCCCCCATCGCGGAGACGTCGCGGAGGATGCCGCCGACGCCGGTGGCCGCTCCCTGGAACGGCTCGACCGCGGACGGGTGGTTGTGGCTCTCGACCTTGAAGGCGACCGCGAGGCCGTCGCCGAGGTCGAGCACGCCGGCGTTCTCGCCCGGGCCCTGGAGCACCCGCGGTCCGTCGCTCGGCAGCCGGCGCAGCAGGAGCGCCGAGTGCTTGTACCCGCAGTGCTCCGACCAGAGGAGCGAGAAGACGGCGAGCTCGAAGTGGTTCGGCTCCCGCCCGAGCAGCTCGACGATACGGTCGAGCTCCCCGTCCGTGAGGCCGAGCTGACGGTGGAGCGGCTGTTCGAGCGTCGAGCTCAGACGGACAGTCTAGCCGCCGACCCCGACGACCTTCGCCGCACCACCGTCTTGACGATCTCGGCCACGACCGCCGGGAGCGCCGCGAGCGCGACCACGACTGCGAGCTCCCGGGACTGGAGCCCCACCGTGCCGAACGGCGCCTGCAGCGCCGGCACGTACACGATCGCCGCGAGGACCACCAGGGAGGCGACCACCGCGAGACCGAGCCACCGGTTCGGGACGAGGCGCCAGCTCGGAAGGAGCTCCGAGCGGCACGAGAAGACGAATCCGAGCTCCGCCAGCGCGATGGTCGCGAACGCCGCCGTCTGCGCAGCCTCGGGTCGTGACTCGCGGACCAGCAGGTACGCGGCGAGCGAGCCGAGCCCGATCAGTCCCGCCACCGACAGAAGACCTGTCACGAGCGGCCGTGCGAGCAGCGGCTCGCCGCGGCGCAACCAGTCCCGACCCGTGGTCGCCCGGTCGGCGGCCAGGGCCACCGCGGGCGGCCCGTCGGTGAGGAGGTTGACGACGAGGACCTGGACGACCGTCATCGGGACTCCGAAGCCGGCTGCGACCGCGACGCCGAAGAGGACGACCTCACCGACGTTCGCCGAGAGGAGGAAGGCGAGGAACGAGCGGACGTTGGCCCCCACGCGGCGCCCCTCCTCCACGGCCGCCACGATCGTCGCGAAGTCGTCGTCGGTGAGCACGAGCGTCGACGCCTCGCGCGCGGCCTCCGTTCCCGTCCCGCCCATCGCGATCCCGACGTCGGCCTGGCGAAGCGCAGGCGCGTCGTTGACCCCGTCCCCCGTCACGGCGACGACCTCGCCCTCTGCTTGGAGTCGCTCGACGAGCGCGAGCTTGTCGGCGGGTGTGAACCGCGCATGGACGTCCGCGGGATCGAGCCCGAGCTCCCGCCCGATGGCTGCGGCGGTCAGCGGATGGTCGCCGGTCAGCATCTTCACCTCGAGCCCCATCCGCCGCGCGGTGGCGACCGACGCCGCCGCGGTCTCGCGCAGCGGGTCGGCCAGGCCGACGAGCCCGAGAGGGGTGAGCTCGTCCTCGAGGTCGTCTGCGTCGAGCGCCTCGACCCGCCTGGTCGCCACAGCGAGCACCCGTGTGCCGTCAGCGGCCCAGCTCTCGGCGACCCCGGTCAGCCGCTCCCGCTCGCCGCCGGCGCCGCCACAGCGACCGAGGACGACCTCCGGGGCTCCCTTGACGACCACGCGGAGTCCGTCGGGCTCGTCGATCACGGACGTGGCTCGCTTCCTCGCGGCCTCGAACGGGAGCGAGCGGACGACACGGTGCTCGGTCGTCGCCCCGCGTCGCAGCGCGGCTCGGACCAGCGCGCGGTCGACGGGGTCGACCTCGGCGGCCGAGGCGGCCGCCGTCGCGGACAGCAGCTCGGTCTCGCCGACCCCGCGCGCTTCCTCGAGCCGCGCGAGCTCCATGCGATTCTGGGTCAGCGTGCCGGTCTTGTCGGAGCAGATCACCGTCGCCTCGCCGACGGTCTCGATCGCCGACAGCGTCCGAACGATCGCGCGGCGCTTCGCCATCGAGCGGGAGCCGATGGCGAGCGCGATCGTCAGGATGGCCGCGAGGCCCTCGGGCACCGCTGCGACCGCGACGGAGACGCCGACGAGGAACGCCTCGTGCAGCGTCTCGCCCCGCGCCAGCATCGCGGCC
>CAZUVW010000228.1:0-3261 GCA_964623875.1 uncultured Gaiellales bacterium | reverse complement strand
CGCTCGATCGACCCGACGCCGGTGGTCGGGTGCGTCGGGCTCGTCGCCGACGTCCGCCGCGTGCCCCGCGGCTGGCAGGAGGGCGACGTGGTCGTGCTCGCCCGGTCTGCGTCCCCGCTGACGTTCGCCGGCTCGGAGGCGCAGGCGCGCTGGGGGACGGTGAGCGGCGAACCGCGTCTCGACCTCGCCTCCGAGGTCGCGCTCGTCCGCTGGACGACCGCGATCGCGCCACGCGCGTCGCTCGTGCACGACGTCTCGGAAGGCGGGCTCGCAGTCGCGCTCGCCGAGGCGGCGCTCTGGAGCGGCGCCGGGGCCGAGCTCGACCTCGACGACGACCCCCTCGAGCGCTTCGGCGAGGTCGGCGGGCAGGTACTCGTCGCGCTGCCGCCCGACCAGGTCGAGGTCGACCCGACGGGCGCCGAGGTCGAGGTGCGCCGGCTCGGGGTCGTGGGCGGCGGCGACGTCCTCGGCGTCGGCCTCGCAGAGCTTCGCGCCGCCCACGAGGGGGGTGCCTGATGTGCGGCGTGTTCGGCGTGCGGTCGGTCGAGCGCGACGTCGCGCGGCTCACCTACTTCGGCCTGTTCGCGCTCCAGCATCGCGGCCAGGAGTCGGCGGGGATCGCCGTCTCCGAGGACGGGCGCATCACGACCCTCCGTGATCTGGGGCTCGTCTCGCAGGTCTTCGACGAGGAACGGCTAGCGGGGCTGCACGGGCAGGTCGCGATCGGGCACACCCGCTACTCGACGACCGGGGGCGCGAGCTGGGAGAACGCGCAGCCGCTGCTCCACCGGGTCGGCGAGCGCACCGTGTCGCTCGCGCACAACGGGAACCTCGTGCACCTCTCGCTGCTCAGAGACGAGCTGCTCGACCAGGGCGTGCGCCTCGGCTCGACCTCGGACAGCGAGGTGATCGCAGCGCTCCTCGCCCGCGACCCCGCGCCGATCCAGGACGCCGTCGCGAACACCATGCGGCGTGTCGACGGGGCGTACTCCGTGGTCGCGGTCGTCGACGGCATCCTGGTCGCCTTCCGCGACCCGCACGGGATCCGCCCGCTCTCGCTCGGCCGGATCGGTGCCGACTGGGTCATCGCGTCGGAGACCTGCGCCTTCGACCTCGTCGACGCCGTGCCCGTGCGCGACGTGTCGCCCGGCGAGGTCGTGTGGATCGACGACGAGGGCCTGCACGCGATGCAGGCGGTCGAGCCGGCCCGACCCGCGCTCTGCGTGTTCGAGGCCGTCTACTTCGCCCGACCAGACTCGCGGCTCGGCGGCGGCGAGGTGCACCAGATGCGCGTGCGGATGGGCGAGCGCCTCGCCGAGGAGTCGCCGGTCGATGCCGACCTGGTGATGCCGATCCCCGACTCGGGGACGCCCGCCGCGATCGGGTACGCCAAGCGCTCCGGGATCCCGTACGAGGAGGGGCTGATCAAGAACCGCTACATCGGGCGCACCTTCATCCAGCCCGACGAGGAGCTGCGGCGACGCGGCATCCGGCTCAAGTTCAACCCGCTCCAGGAGGTCTCCGGACGCCGGATCGTGATAGTGGACGACTCGATCGTCCGGGGCAACACGATGCGCGCCCTCGTCCAGATGCTGTTCGACGCCGGTGCCGCCGAGGTGCACGTGCGCGTGTCCTCGCCGCCCGTCGTCTCGCCGTGCTTCTACGGGATCGACATGGCAGACGAGGAGCAGCTCGTCGGCGCCGACCGGACGGTGGAGGAGACCCGCGCCCACATCGGCGCCACGTCGCTCGCGTACCTCTCGGTCGCGGGGATGCAGGGCGCGACGGGGCTGCCCGCCTCCTCGACCTGCGCGGGGTGCTTCACCCGCAGCTACCCGACCCGGATCCCCGACACGCTCGCCGTCGCGAAGCACCGCTTCGAGGGGGCCGGGGTGCGGACGTGAGCCGCCCGCCGGCGGGTGCGTGAGGCGGGGCATCCGGCTGCGCCGGATGCCTAGAGAGCGTCGAGTGCTGCCCGTGTCGGTGTCGCAGCACGCGCCTTGCTCGGTCTCCGGCGCAGCCGGAGACCATGGCGCTACTTGTGCCGGTACACGATCCGACCTCGATTGAGGTCGTACGGCGAGACCTGCACGCTGATGCGGTCGCCCGGCGCCATCCGGATGCGGTAGCGGCGCATCTTGCCCGCGGTGTAGGCGATCAGCTCGTGGCCGTTGTCGAGCGCGACGCGGAACATGCCGCCGCCGAGCGCCTCGAGCACCTCGCCCTCCATCTCGATCTTGTCCTCGGCCACGGCCGTCCTCCTCTCGCGCCATTCGGATGCGCGGCCCCGCCTTGCGGGGCCGCGCACACGCTGATGCTCAGGTCATCCGGCCTGGACGACGTTGATCGCCTCAGGCCCCTTCTGGCCCTCGCGGGCCTCGTACTCGACCTTCGCGTTCTCGGCGAGCGACTTGAAGCCGCTGCCGACGATGTTCGAGTGATGCACGAACAGGTCCTTGCCACCCTCGTCGGGGGTGATGAACCCGTAGCCCTTCGCATCGTTGAACCACTTGACGGTTCCGGTTGCCATATGAAAAACACCTCCCCTCACCCTCGGTCGAACGGGTAAGGAAGGCTCGGCCCTCCGGTACTCGCTCTCGATTTCGACGCGAAGCGTACCTGCTCGCAGCCATCCGCGCCCGGTGCGCATACACTCGGTCACGTGCCGTCGGAGGAGCAGTCGTACGCCGCCGCCGGGGTCTCGCTCGCGACCGCCGAGTCGATCGTCGAGCGCCTGCGCGATGCGGTCGGATCGACCCGGACAGAGGGCGTGGTGGGCGGGCTCGGCGCCTTCGCCGGTCTGTTCGCGATCGACGAGACGCGGCTGCTGGCCGCCTCCACGGACTCGGTCGGCTCGAAGCTCGTGCTCGGCAGGCGCGCCAGCCGTCTCCGCTGGTGCGGCATGGACCTCGCGGCCCACGGGATCAACGACGTGCTCACCACCGGAGCCGAGCCGCTCTTCTTCCTCGACTACGTCGCCGCGAGCACGATCGACCCCGGACAGGTCGCCGAGCTGGTGGAGGGCGCGGCGGCGGTCTGCCGGGCCGCTGGGTGCGCGATCCTGGGGGGCGAGACGGCGGAGCTGCCGGGCATCTACCGTGACGAGGAGCTCGACTTCTGCGGCACGGTCGTCGGCGTCGTCGACCGGACGGCGCTGATCGACGGCTCGCGCATCGAGCCTGGCGACGTCGTCGTCGGACTCGCGTCCGCCGGAATCCACGCCAACGGGTTCTCCCTCGTCCGCATGATCGTCGGCGACGG
>CAZUVW010000227.1:0-3309 GCA_964623875.1 uncultured Gaiellales bacterium | reverse complement strand
GCTCCGGAAAGCGCTTGATCCCGACGCCGTCGAGCGCGCCGGTCGCCGGGTGCGTCGCGAAGCGGGGGAGGAGCGTCTTCAGGTAGCCCCGCGCCTGACCGTTTCCGCGCTCGGCTGCGGCCGTGATCGCGCAGACGAGATCGGCGCACTGCAGCCCGATCGAGTAGTGGCTCGGCCCGAGGAAGAGGCCTTCGACGATGCGGTCGAGTCGGGAGTAGGGGCTGCCGTCGGCGGTCAGGTCGGCGAAGAAGCGGCGTAGCCGGACGTCGTCCTCGCGGAAGCGGCTGTCGACGACGATCATCCCCACGTCGTCGGCTGCCTGGAGCAGCAGCTGGAACCGCTCGGCGAGGAACATCAGGCCCGTAGCGTAGGTGTCCTCGTCGCTCGCGAAGAACTCGGGTGCGGCGGTGAGGCCCAGCTCGATGTCGAGCAGCGTGACGTAGCAGCGCAGCGGTGAGCGGGCGAGGGCCGCGACGACCGCGTCGGCGAGTGAGGGTGGCACTTCGCCGGTGCGGATCCCGTGCCACTTGATCTCCTTCTCGACCGGCCAGCCGTGCGCGGCGAGCGTCGACTGCCAGAGGTCGCGCAGGTGGTGCCAGTCGCTGTCGCGCAGCGCGACCCCGCCGAGCGCGAAGAACCGGCGTTCCGCCAGCTGGCCCGACTCGTCGAGGAAGAGCAGATGCACACCCGTATCGGTAGGGGACGCGTCGAGGCGAGTCAATGACATGCGCCCGGGGGCGCACGTAAGGGGATGCGACCGCGATGGTGACGTGGAGGTGGTGGATCGATGAAGGACGTTCGCTCTTGGAGCTGGCTCGACGCCAACACGTACGAGGGAACCGAGCGGATGCTCCGCCGCATCCGCAGTCGCACGTTGCGCTGGCGGTTGAACGCCGAGCTTCGGCGACGACGTGCGAACCGCAGGCGGGACGCTACTCGGTGACGTCGGCGCCGGCCGGGTACTCCAAAGAGGGGCGCGCTTCGCTGCCCGCGCCGACTTCGCTGTGATGCTCATGCGCCGGCCCGGACGTGGGCGCGTCGCCGCCCGGCCCGTTGTCCTCCACCTCCTCGTACGTGGCCAGGAGGTCGCCGTCCCACCGTCGAAATTGTAGCCTACACAGCGTCGTTCCTGTAGCTCATCAGCTGTCGTATCTGCGTTCCACAAGGCGTCGTTCCTGTAAGGTAGACGAGTTGGGCATCCCTCTTGACGCATCCCGCTACCGCCGCCGCGTCGTCGACGACGAGCTCGATGAGCTGCTCGGAAGCCTGGCTGCGGTCTCGATCGAGGGAGCCAAAGCCGTCGGCAAGACGGCGACGGCGTCGCAGCGTGCGCGGACGGTCTACGCGCTCGACGAGCCGAACCAACGGAGTTTGGCGGAGGCCGATCTCGACCGCCTGCTCGAGGGAGAACGGCCGGTGCTGATCGACGAGTGGCAGCGCGTGCCGGCCTCGTGGGACAGGGTGCGGCGTGCCGTGGACGATCCGGGCACGCCGCCGGCGTCCTACCTTCTGACCGGGTCGGCAGGGCTTCCACCTGACGCGACCGTGCACTCAGGCGCCGCTCGGATCGTCACCCTGCGGATGCGCCCGCTCACGCTCGCCGAGCGGGGCGTCGAGTCGCCGACCGTGAGCCTCGCGGGACTGCTCACGGGCAGCCGGGAGCCCCTGAAGGGCAACACGCAGGTACGGCTGAGCGATTACGCCGAGGAGATCCTCGCCTCCGGCTTTCCCGGCCTTCGCGGGCTCGACGGACGGGCCCTCCGCGCGCAGCTCGACGGGTACATCGCGCGCATCACCGAACGCGACTTCCCCGACCAGGGCCACGCCGTCCGGAACCCCGCCGCCCTCCGGCGCTGGCTGACGGCCTACGCCGCCGCATCCTCGACCACCGCCAGCTTCGAGAGGATCCGTGACGCCGCCACCGCGGGGCACGGCGAGAAGCCGTCGCGGACGGCTGTCGGCCCCTACCGCGACATCCTCGAACGCCTGTGGATACTCGATCCCGTTCCCGCCTGGGCACCGACGCGCAGCCACCTCCGCCGCCTGGCCTCTCCACCCAAGCACCAGCTCGTCGATCCGGCGCTCGCCGCACGTCTCCTCGGTGTCGGGATCGGCGCGCTCCTCAACGGGGAGGAGACCATCCCCGCCGTCCCGCGGGAGGGAACGCTCCTCGGCGCTCTCTTCGAGTCCCTCGTCACACTCGACGTCCGCGTCTACGCGCAGGCAGCCGAGGCCCGTGTCGGGCATCTCCGCAGCTTCGCCGGAGAGCACGAAGTCGACCTGATCGTCGAACGCGACGACGCACGCATCGTCGCGATCGAGGTGAAGCTCGCCGCAACCGTCGAGGACGATGCCGTACGTCACCTGCGATGGCTGCAGCAGAGACTCGGTAGCGACCTGCTCGACGCCGTCGTGATCACGACCGGCAGCCATGCCTACCGGCGCCCCGACGGCATCGGCGTCGTCCCCGCCGCACTGCTCGGCCCCTGACACCATCCCCCGACCGTGTCGATCGCGCAGCACGTCGATCCGTGCTTCCTCGATCTCGGCCGTGACCGACTTCGACCTGGTTGGCACCCTCGTCGGACGGCGTCGATGGCGGCGCACGACGGGCCTCGGGTGACGCCGACGTCACCGACAGGCGGGTGCATTGCCTCCAGGCAATCCCTCTCCAACGAGGCAACCGCCTGGAGTCCGGTCGCGGTCGGCCGTCCGATCCCGGTCGTCGGAATTCGACGCGAGTTCTCAGCTCCCGGGTAGAGGTACGCGATCGCCCTGGGTAGTCGAAGGCGATGACCGGGAAGCGGTCGACGACCTCCGTGCCCAGGATGCCGGAGATGCCGAGCATCGTCAGAAGACCGGGCGGAGCGCAGGGATCGCGACGGGCGAAGACCTGTCTAGCTGCGGCGCTCGCTACGCCGCTGTCGCCGGCGGCGGCTCGTCTCCCTCGCTCGCCTCCTCGGACGGCGCCTCGTCGTCCAGGGCCACCTTCGCGTTGAGCTCGCGGATCCTCGCCACGACTGCTTCGAGCCGGGGGTGCGAGAGCTCGCCACCCTCGACCAGCGCGAACGCCTCGCGGCCGAGCTCGCCGTAGGCCTGCCCGAGCTCGCGCTTCAGCTGAACGTCTTCGACGCCTTCCTTCGCCTTCGCTGCGGCCTGCTCGGCCGCCGCCTTCGCCTTGTCGAGAAACCCCATCGGGCGCTCCTCCTCGCGTGTTCCGGCTGGCGACGCTGTCCCGGTCGATCCTACATCCGCCTTCGCCCAGTCCCCGAGCCGCTATGCCTCGACGCTCACGGCCATGGCGGCGCG
>CAZUVW010000226.1:0-3331 GCA_964623875.1 uncultured Gaiellales bacterium | reverse complement strand
GTGCAGAGCAGGCCACGCGGGCCGAGATCCGGTGCCCCGACCCGGCCTGCAACCCGTACCTGGCCTTCGCGGCGCTGCTCCACGCCGGCCTCGAGGGGATCGAGAAGGGCTACGAGCTGCCCGACGAGATGACGACGAACCTCTACCGGCTCTCCGAGGCGGAGCGGATCGAGCGCGGCATCGTCGCCCTGCCGGGCTCGCTCGGCGAGGCGGTCGAGGAGCTCGCGAAGTCCGACCTGATGGAGCGGGCGCTCGGCGACCACATCTTCCCGCGCTACGTCGAGCTGAAGCGCCGGGAGTGGAACGAGTACCGGATCCAGGTCTCCGAGTGGGAGCTGAACCGGTACCTGCCGGCGTTGTAGCGGCGCGGAGCGCCTCTTGGCACTTCGTGCAGGGCCTTTGGGCCCTGCACGAAGTGCCAGACCCTCAGCGGCGCCGGTAGCCAGGAGCCGCCCCGAACGACCACGGGCCCCCACTGGGGACCCGCGATCGGCCGTCAGACACAGGCTGCACCGCTCGCCTTGCGGCGCGATGCCTGCTCCATGATCTTCGCGCATCGCGCGGCCGAAGTCCAGTCGGCGGGGCTTGCCCCGAGCCACGGCGCAGAGCGTCGGTGCCCGGGTGCGGTGCGTGCGGGCCGGGTGCGCCCGGCCCCTACGAGGGCTTCCAGACCATCAGGGCGACGATCGCGACGATCGCGACGAGCAGCGACGCGTCGAGGGCGAGGTTGACCGGGTCGCGGAGGCGGCGGGCGAGCTCGTCGCTCGGCCGATCGCCGTCCGCCGCGAGCCGCTCGGCGAGCTCGCGCGTGTGCCGGTCGCTCCGGCCCGCGATCGCCCCGACGACGAGCAGCCAGGCGACGAGCGCGAACGTCGCCGACAGCCACGTCGCGCCGTAGTCGAGACCGATCTCCTCGACGAGCCAGAAGCCCGCGCCGAGCGTCAGGAGCAGCCCGCCTGCCACGACCGGGACGAGCGGCCGGACGGCGCGCAGGAGCAGCGCCTGCTCGGACGGCAGCGTCCGGCGGATGGCGCCGATCCGGAGCGTCGCTGCCGTGATGCTGCCGCCGACGAACAGGAACGCTCCGGCGAGGTGGAGGAACAGCGGCCACTCGGTGCTCACGGAGCAGACCGTAGCGCCACCACGTCGATCACGGTCGCTCCCGGTAGCCTGACCCGTCGGTGCTCGACCTCCTGCGGATCGTCCACATCCTGTCGGCCTGCGTCTGGGTCGGCGGCACCGTCGTGCTCGTCTTCGTCGGGGTGCCCGCGATCCGGAAGCTCGAGGGCGAGGCTCGAGCGACGGCCATGCGCGCGCTCGGGCGCCGCTGGCGGCCGCTCGGGTGGAGCGCGATGGGCGTCGCCATCCTCTCGGGCCTCTGGCTGACGGAGATCCACGGCGGCTTCAACCGCCAGGCGCTGGACACCGACTTCGACCGCACGCTGATCCTGAAGTCCGTCCTCGTCGTGCTGCTCTGCGTCGGGGCCGCAGTCCACGACTACGTCCTCGGGCCACGGCTTCAGCGCGAGCTGCGCGCCGGCGATCCCCGGGCGCCGCTCACCCGCTCGCGCCTGATCGCGGTCGGCTGGTTCAACTTCGCGCTCACGATCGCCGTGCCAGTGCTCGGCGCGCTCGTCCTCGGCTATCTCGACTGATGACCGCTCGAGTGACACCTTGTCACTTGCGGCTCTCTCGCGTCCGTTCGGTCGCGGCGATCGACCAGCCGAGAGCGCGCAGGTCCGGGCGCCGACGGGGGGAAAGCACCGCGCGGCACACGGTGGGCCCGCGCTGATGGACAGCGCCGCACGGCACCTGGCGCTTCTCTCGCGGACGATCGAGGTCGTCAACTCCTCGCTCGAGCTCCAGGACGTGATGGAGTCGATCGCCCACGAGGTCGCAGCGGCGCTCGAGACCGACGCCTGCTTCGTCTACCTCTACGACGATCGCGCCGACGAGCTCGTGCTGCGCGCGACGCACGGGACGCGCGTCGAGGACGCGACGATCGCGCCGCGCATGCGCCGCGGCGAAGGCATCACGGGCGTGGCCGCCGCCGAGCGCGTGCCGGTGATGATCCCGTCGAAGGCACATCTCGACCCGCGCTTCAAGGCCTTCCCGAACCTCCCCGAGGACGACTACGAGTCGATCCTCGCCGTGCCGATCCTCGCGCGCGAGGTGCTCGAAGGGGCCCTCAACGTCCGCACGCGCGCGCCGCGCGCGTTCACCGCTGCCGAGATCGCGCTGCTCACGGCGATCGCGTCACAGGTCGGGCAGTCGATCGAGCACGCGAAGCTGTACGCGCAGGCGCGCAGGAGGGTGGATGAGCTCGAGGCGCTGGCTCGCATCTCGGAGGCGGTCTCGGAGGCCCTCTACCTCGAGGAGTCGCTGGAGGCGATCGTCACGACGACCGTCGAGTCGCTGCGCGCGACCGGCGCCGCGATCGTGCTGGAGGACGGGCGGATCGCGTGGCCCGAGGGCCGGGCAGGGGCGTATGCAGTCCGGCTCCCGCTGCGCTGGCGCGGCCGCTCGATCGGGGAGCTCGTCGTCGACCGCGACACGCCGTTCACCGACGACGAGGGACAGCTGCTCGACGCGATCGCGAGCCAGGCGGCGGTGGCGCTCGAGCACGGCCGGATGGCGCTGCGGGGCGTCCTCGCCCAGGAGATCCACCATCGCGTGAAGAACAACCTGCAGACGGTGGCATCGCTGCTGCGGCTCCAGGCCCGAGCCGAGGGCGTCGACCCGCGCAAGGCGCTGGGGGACTCCGTCAACAGGATCCTCGCGATCGCCGCGGTGCACGAGGTGCTGACGGAGCACCGCGAGGACGTCGTCGACCTGCACGAGCTGATCGACCGCCTGCGGTCGATGCTCGTGCAGGGCCTGGCGCACGGCAAGCAGGTGACTGCCGACCTCGCCGACGTCGAGCTGGCGGGGCAGCGCGCGACGGCGCTCGCGCTCGTCTTCAGCGAGCTGTTCGGCAACGCGCTCGAGCACGGCGGGGAGCACATCTCGGTCGTCCTGCGACGTGACGGGGAGGACGTGGAGCTGACGGTCGCCGACGACGGCCCCGGGTTCGACGACGCAGCCGACGGGACGGGGATGTCGATCGTGCGCGCCCTCGTGCGAGACGAGCTCGGGGGCAGCCTCCGTCTCGTCGACGGCGACGGGCTCGCGGCGGTGGTGCGCTTCCCCACGACCCCGGCGGCCGCACCTTGCTCCACGTAGGGGCGGGGCTTGCCCCGCCCGCCGTCGCCGCTCGGGCGCGGGCCGTGCCCGAGCGAGCCGCGAGTCGCGCGTCGGATCGACTACGCTGCCTCGGTCGGGGGGCGACGTC
>CAZUVW010000225.1:0-3382 GCA_964623875.1 uncultured Gaiellales bacterium | reverse complement strand
GATCGCGTCTGCGTCGGGGGCGTCCTCGACGATCTCCAGCCCGACGGTGCCCTGCCCGGCGATCACGAGCGGGTCGTCGAACGGGTGGACGACGACCCGCCCCGTCTCGGCGACGAGCTCGTGCAGCCGGGCGAACGCCTCCGTCGGGTCGGCAGCGGCGAGATCGACGTGCGCGCCGAACGATCGCGCGCGCGCGATCTTGTACGGGCTCGCACTCGCCCACATGACGACCACGCAGTCCACCCCGGCCCGCTCGCCCCCCCACGCGAGCGCCGCGGCGTGATTGCCCGCCGACACCCCGATCACGCCGCGCTCGCGCTCCTCGGGGCCGAGCGCGGCGAGCCGGTTGGTCACGCCTCGCGCCTTGAACGAGCCCGTGTGCTGGAGGAGCTCGGCCTTGAGACGGACGCCGGTGCCCAGCTGCTCGGCGTCGAGCAGCGGCGTGCGCCGCACGGCGCCGCGAACGACCGCCGCGGCGCGGAGCACGTCGTCACGGGTCACGAGAGACGACGCCGGCATCGCGCGATTGTAGGGGCCGGGCGTGCCCGGCCCGGCGCGACCGCACCCCGGGCACCGTTGGCGGAGCGAGCCCCGCGCTTGCCCGGAGGGGTCGCGACAATCCCCGCATGACCCACCGCGCCCGCCCGACCCGAGGCCGACCGACGCACGGCGCGCTCCTCGCCGCAGCCTGCGTCGTCTGGCTCGCCGTAGCCTGGTGGCTGCTGCGCAGCGAGGTGCCCGCGCTCGAGCTCCCGTCGGTCGACGAGGAGGCGGTGCTGGGCACCGACCTGATCGAGCGGGCCGAGCGGTACGAGCGGCTCCTCCTGCTCCTCTGGCTGCTCGCGCAGGCGGCGCTCGTCGCGGTCCTCGCCGTCTACGCACGACGCGGATCGCGCCTGCAGCGCGACTCGGCGGCTGGGCCGGTCGGCACCGGCATGCTGCTCGGGATGGTGGGGCTCGCGCTGGTCTGGGCGGCCCGGCTCCCGTTCGTCCTCGCCGCGGCGTGGTGGGCACGGCGGTACGAGGTGTCGCGAGCCGACGCGCGCGACGTCCTCCTGGACGAGTCGGTGGAGCTGCTCGCCTCCTTCGTCGTGCTCTGCCTCGTCGTGCTCGTGGTGATGCAGCTGGCGCGGCGCCTCGGCGAGGCGTGGTGGGTGCCCGGGGCCGCGTTGTTGGTCGTGCTCGCAGCGGTCGTCGTCTGGGCCTCGCCGTTGGTGCCGAGCGGGCTGGCGACGGCCGACGAGCCGCGCCTGGTCGAGCGCTTCGAGCGGCTCGCCGAGGCGCAGGGCGTCGAGGGCGTCGCGCTGCGGATCGCACGGGTCGCCGACGAGACGCGGCGCGCGAACGCGTTCGCGCGCGGGCTCGGCGGGACGCGGGAGGTCGTGCTGTGGGACACGCTGCTGGACGCCCGGTTCGAGGAGCGCGAGGCGGACGTGGTCGTGGCGCACGAGCTCGCGCACCACGCGCGCTCGCACCTGTGGAAGGCGCTCGCGTGGTTCGCGCTCGTCGCGTTCCCGGGTGCCTGGGTGCTGATGCGTGTCACGCGCCGGCGCGGGGGCCTGGCATCGCCGGACGCCGTGCCCCTCGCGCTGCTCGTCGTGGCGCTGCTGCAGCTCGCGCTGACCCCCGCCCAGGCCTGGGTCTCTCGCGGCCTCGAGCACGAGGCCGACTGGCGCGCGCTCGAGGCGACCGGTGACCCGGACGCCGCTCGCACCCTGTTCACGAAGCTCGCGGCGGCCTCGCTGCGCGACCCCGTTCCGCCGCGCTGGGCGTCCCTCCTCCTCGCGACCCACCCCACCCCCGCACAGCGGGTCGCCCTCGCCGAGGCGTGGGAGCGGCTGCGCCAACCAGCGGAGACCGGCGAGCGTCGAGAGTCGTCGGAGCCTGGCTGAAGCCAGGCACCGGTCGTCGATGCCTTGGTGCCTGACTGACGCCAGGCACCGGTCGTCGATGCCTTGGTGCCTGACTTCAGTCAGGCACCTGATGAACTCGGCACGCGTGCCGAGTTCGAGCTCCGGTCAGACATGTGCCTCGACGGCCCGATCGGCGATCAGCTCGCCGATCGCGAGCGACGAGGTCGCGCCCGGCGAGGGCGCGTTGCGCACGTGGATCGCGCCGCCGGCCTCGTGCACGACGAAGTCGTCGACGAGGCTGCCGTCCGCGTCGAGCGCCTGGGCGCGGATGCCGCCCGGGCCCGGCAGCACGTCCTCGCGCCGGAGCTCGGGCAGGAGGCGCCGGGCGGTCTCGACGAACAGGCGCGTGCTCACGTCGCGCGCCATCTCCCCCGCACCCATGCGCCAGTGACGCCGCGCGAGCCGCCGGACGCCCGGTGCGCGCAGCGCGTCGAGGAGATCTCCGAGGTCGACGTCACGGCGGCGGTAGCCCTCCCGTCCGAGCGCGAGCACGGCGTTCGGCCCGAGCCACACGTCGCCGTCCGGGCGAACCGTCGTGTGCACGCCGAGGAACGGGAACGCAGGGTCGGGCACCGGGTAGACGAGACCACGCACGAGGTGCCGCCGCTCGGGCCGCAGCCGCAGGTAGTCGCCCCGGAAGGGCACGATCCGCGGCTCGCGCGGCGCTCCGGCGAGCGCGGCGATGCGGTCGGCATGGACGCCAGCGCACACGATCACCTGCGTCGCCTCGAGCGGCCCTCGCGAGGTGTGCAGCACCGTCGCGTCCGGGCGCCGCTCGAGCCGCTCGAGCGCGTGCCCGAGCAGCACGTCCCCGCCGGCCGCGCGCACGTCGTCGGCGTACGCCCGGGCCACGAGCGCGAAGTCGACCACGGAGGTGGCAGGCGAGTGCAAGGCTCGTAGCCCGGCCGCATGCGGCTCGAGCTCGCGCAGGCGCTCGGGCCCGATCAGCTCGACCTCCGGCACGCCGTTGGCGACCGAGCGGCGGTGGAGCTCCTCCAGGCGCGGGATCTCCTCTGGCGTGGTCGCGACCACGACCTTGCCGCACCGGAGCACCGGGATCTCCCGCTCGGCGCAGTAGGTCTCGAGCGCGGCGGCACCGGCCACGCAGAGCCGAGCCTTGAGCGAGCCCGGGGCGTAGTAGACGCCGCGGTGGATCACCCCGCTCGAGCGCGCCGTCTGATGGGTGCCGACGGCATCCTCCTTGTCGAGCACGATCAGGCGGATGCCGGGTCGCCGGGCGAGCACGGCTCGCGCAGCGGCGAGACCCACGATCCCGGCGCCGACCACCGCGACGTCCGCGCGCCCGTCGCCGCGGTGGCTCATCAGGTGAGCGTGTACTCGGGGCCCGACCCACCCTCGGGCGGGGTCAGGCGCCCGCCCTTGGCGGAGATCGCGCCGCACTGGACGCAGTTGGACGGCGTCATGCGCACCGTCACGGAGTCGTCGTCGTTCGCGTCACCGACCTCGTA
>CAZUVW010000224.1:0-3382 GCA_964623875.1 uncultured Gaiellales bacterium | reverse complement strand
CGCCAAGCTGGGCTGCACCCAGACCCGCCTCGGCGGGGTCGGGGTGTTCGAGCCGCCGGTGACCGGCTGCGGGATTCCTCCGCGGCGCACTCGGTCGGGGCTCCTCTCACCCGGAGCCCCGACCTCCGGGAGGAGCAGGGGCGGGGCCGGCGGGGCCCCGCCCCTGTGTCTGCGCAAGGAGGGGGGAGCCGGGTCGGCCGCTCTGCAGCGCGGAGTGGCTCGGAGCGTCGAGATCCGGGTGGGGTGCGACAGGAGCCTGGCTGAAGCCAGGCACCGCACGGGGCAGGGCCGCGCTGATGTCCCGGTGCCTGGCTTCAGCCAGGCTCCGGCTCAGACGGACGGGCCGGGCGGGGGCGCCCCGGCGGGGCCCTGGCGGACGACGGTGACGATCGGCAGGCCGTCGCGCGTCGCGAGGCGGAAGTCGACCCAGGTGAGGTTGTTCGTCTCCTCGAGCTCCTGGAACCACCCGCCGGGGTCGGCCGTCGCCCAGAGCCGGTAGACGCCGTCGTCCAAGCCGTTGACGTTCAGCCGCTGGTCGGGGAGCGTCCACTGGTACGGGTCGGCCCAGCCGGGGGAGAGGCCCATCGTGATCGCCAGGCCGTCCTCGATGGCGCACTGCTCCTTCAGGAACTCCGGCGCCGGCTGTGCGCCGGGGACGTCGAGGCGCGACTGGTCGAAGAAGCAGTAGCCGACCTTCTCGTACTTGCGCAGGATCTCGTCGGAGCCCGGGCGGGTGATCCAGTACGAGGCGCCGAGCTGCACGTGCCAGTGGTCGTGGCCGTGGCCGCCCCAGTCGAGTGTCCCGACGGTGACCGTCTCGGAGGTGCTGCCGTCGGACTCGAAGAAGCGCTGCGACACCCTCCAGGCCCCGCGCTCCTCGGCGCGCTCGGCGTGGATCACGAACGGCCCGATGCCGACGTTGCCGATGCTCGCCGTGAACTGCACGAAGCGGTCGCCGTCGTCGTTGCGGGCGCCCGTGATCTCGGCGAGCGGTGACATGGCGAGGTCGGGCAGGGAGGGGTCGCGCGGCTCGGGCAGCGGGTCGGCGAGCTCCGCGGGCCAGGCCCAGATGCCGATCGCGACCGCGGCGACGGCGAGCGGGACGCCGATCAGGCCGACGAGGAGCAGGACGCGGCGCATCGCGTCGAGGCTACCGGTCGGATCGGCGCGATCGGCGACTCGTGGCGGTGGCCGCCAGGAGCCTGGCTGAAGCCAGGCACCAGTTGCTGGCCGGCTCCGACCCTCCCCGACCGGGGGGTTCGACCTACCCGATCGAGTGATACCTCTCACCCGTTCGGTGCATAGCATGAGGTACGAGTGCCGGATCCACGCCTCCTGCGGTGAACAGAGGTCGGGACCCGGCTGGGGTGTTCAGCCAAGGGAGGGACGTGGGATGAAGAACAGGACGAAGCGCAGCGCCCGCGCGGTCGTGGGGCTCCTCGGAGCTCTCACGGTCGCGCTCGCGCTCGTCGGGGCGGCCTCGGCCGATCACGACCCCGACTACAACGGAACCGCGAACTCGCACTTCACGTCGGACGGGATCGTCCGGTGTGCCGCGAACGAGATCGCCCGTGACGTCGCGCCGGTGAGCGGCCTCGTCAAGGACAAGGACGGCGACGAGGTCATCCAGCTCACGATCTCGGCGGACGGCACGACCGCCGCGTGGGCGTTCACGCCGCTCGGCGCGGACAAGTGGGACATGGCCGCAGTGCTGGTGAAGGCCGGCAACCAGACGGTCACGTTCGTCTACGACTCGGGCACGACCAACCTCGACGACTCCGACTCCGGGCTGCGCGGTGCCCTCGTCGGGAACGGCGAGCGCCCGGAGATCAGCCACCTCGACTTCTGCGCCGACCCGAAGGATGCGGGCGGAACGGCCGACCTCGCCGTCGAGAAGACGGCCGAGGCCTCGTGGACGCAGCAGCGCGGCGGCTGGAACGTGGAGAAGAGCGGCGCGCTCACCACGGCGCCGTCGAAGAGCGGCAACGGCCAGATCACGTGGGACGTCGAGTGGACGAAGGGCGCGAACGTGGACACGTACGTCGTCTCGGGTCAGATCACGATCTCGAACGACGGCACCGCGGCTGCGCTCAACGTGACGGTCGACGACACCCTCGACGGTGACCCCGACTTCGTGCTCGACTGCGGCGAGTGGGAGCCCGGGGACAACCTCGCCGCGGGCGCGGAGGTCGTCTGCTCGTACTCCGTCGAGCTCGACGGAGCGGTCAACGGCACGAACGAGGTGACCGTCGATGCGGCCAACGCCGACGAGGCCTCGGCCAGCGCCGAGTACACGTTCCCCGAGACCCCGACGCTCGTCGGTGACGGCGACGGCCCCGACACGGTGTACGTGGTCGACGACCGGTTCGAGTTCAGCGAGCTCGTCGAGACGGGCGGCTCGACGCAGTTCACCGAGCCTGTCGGCTGCGCCGGCGGCACGTTCACGAACACCGTCGAGCTGCGTGAGCCGGGCGAGGGCCCCGGCAAGGTGATCGACTCCGACACGGCCCAGGTCGTCGTACCTGCGGTCGACTGCAGCACCACGCCTCCGCCCACGGTCAGCCAGACGCCGCAGATCGACGTCCAGGTGATCAAGGACGCGACGCCGCAGCTCACGCTCGGCGCCAGCGGCACGGCGGAGATCACGTACAACGTTGTCGTCAAGAACAACGGCCCGAACACGGCGAACGACGTCGTCTTCGCCGACGCGGCGCCGAGCGGCGTGGAGTTCGTCGCAGGGACGCTGACGCAGGCCCCGGTGATCACGGGTGGCGTCCCGTGCTCGCTGACAGCGTCGGTGCTCAGCTGCACCAACCTCGGTGACTTCGGGCCGGGCGTGCAGACCGCGCTCAGCTGGAAGGCGACCGTGCGCACCGCCGGCACGTTCGTCAACACCGGCACCGCGACCGGCACCGGCACCGACACGAACCCGGGCAACAACACGGACGACGCGACCACTGTGGTCGTCGCGCCGCCCGTCGTGCAGCCGCCCGTGGTGCAGCCGCCGGTGGCGAAGCCCCCGGTCGCGAAGCCGAAGCCGAAGCCGGCTGCGATCTGCCTGAAGCTCGCCGTGCGCGGCACGAAGATGGTGAGCCAGGGCCAGCGCTCGGCGGTCGCCTTCAAGGTCACGAAGGCCGGCAAGCCGGTCGCCGGAGCTGCCGTCGTCCTGCGGGGCGCCGGGATCTACCGGATCGTGAAGACGAACAAGCAGGGGCTCGCGATCGCCGGTGTGACGCCCGCGAAGGCAGGCATCGTCACCGCGACGCTCAGCCCGAAGCAGGTCGGGTGCAACTCCGCCCGGGTCGGCGTGGTCGGCGTGTTCGAGCCGCCCGTCACCGGGTAGCACCGCCTCCCGACTCGGCACTCGAGCCGGGGCCCCGCA
>CAZUVW010000223.1:0-3415 GCA_964623875.1 uncultured Gaiellales bacterium | reverse complement strand
ACGTAAGCACGAGCCGGTGGCGCAGCGCGTCCTTGACGAGGGCGCGGATGTCCACCGCCGTGACGTAGTCGCGGCCGTGGACGAGCGCGAGCGCGCGCGCTGCCTGGACGAGCGCGATCGGTCCGCGAGGGCTGGCGCCGTAGGCGACGAGCGGTGCGACCTCTGGGATCCCGACCGAGGCCGGGTCCCGCGTCGCCGCCGCGAGGCTCACGGCGTAGCTGACGATCCCCGGGTCCACGTACACGTCGCGCACGCCGCGCTGCAGGTCGCGCAGCTCGTCGAGCGACAGCACCTCGCGCACCACGGGCAGGACGTCGAGCGAGCGGTGCACGACGGTCAGCTCCTCGTCGCGCTCCGGGTAGCCGACGAGCACCTTGAGCATGAACCGGTCCACCTGCGCCTCCGGGAGCGGGTAGGTCCCCTCCGACTCGATCGGGTTCTGGGTCGCCATCACGAGGAACGGGTCGGGCACGCGATGCGTGTCGTGACCGATCGTGACCTGCTTCTCCTGCATCACCTCGAGCAGCGCGGACTGCACCTTGGCGGGCGCGCGGTTGATCTCGTCGGCGAGCAGGAAGTTGCAGAACACCGGGCCGAGGTCGGTCTCGAAGCCACCGAGGTCGGGCCGGTAGACGCGCGTGCCGACGAGGTCGGAGGGAACCAGGTCGGGCGTGAACTGCACGCGACGGAACGTGCCTCCGAGCACCTCGGCGGTCGTCTTGATCGTGAGCGTCTTGGCGAGACCCGGCACGCCCTCGATGAGGAGGTGTCCCTGCGCGACGAGGCAGACGAGCACCCGCTCGAGCATCTCGTCCTGTCCGGCGATGACGCGCTTGACCTCGACGAGCGCCTCCTCGAGACGCTCGCGTGGCTCAGGTGCCTGCGGCTCGGTGTCGGCTGCGGACATGCGCTTCCTCCTCGGCGGACGACGACGGGCGGCCACGAGGCCGTCCGCCGATCGTAGACAGGGGGTGCGGCCGGACGGGTTACGCGGTCGTTAACGGGACCGGCGGGAGAGAACGGAACCGCAGGCCGGACGGGCAAGCCCGGCAACGATCACAGGAGCTTGCGGCGGGCGGCCCAGGTCGCGAGCTCGTTGCGGCTCGAGAGCTGGAGCTTGCGCAGGACCGCGGAGGCGTGCGTCTCGACCGTCTTGATCGAGATCGACAGACGACGGGCGATCTCCTTGTACGCGTAGCCGCGCGCGAGCAGGCGCATCACCTCGCGCTCGCGCGCCGTCAACCGGTCGAGCTCGGGGTCGAGCGTCTGGGGCGGCTCGGTCGCGAACGCGTCGAGCACGAAGCCCGCGAGGCGCGGTGAGAACACGGCGTCGCCGGCGGCGACGCGCTCGATCGCGAGCACGAGGTCGTCGGCCGAGATCGCCTTGGTGACGTAGCCACGGGCGCCGGCGCGGATCACCCCGACGACGTCCTCGGCCGCGTCCGATACGGACAGGGCCAGGAACACGGTCTCGACACCCTGCTCGACGGCGCCCCCGATCACAGCGGGGCCGCCGCCTCCCGGCAGGTGGACGTCCAGCAGCACGACGTCGGGCCGCTCCCGGGCGATCACGTCGACGGCCTCGAGCACGTCGCCCGCCTCGCCGACGACGGCCACGCGCCCGGCGAGCTCCGACCGCACGCCCGCTCGGACGAGCTCGTGGTCGTCCACGACGACGACGCGCAGCATCATGGCGTCCCCTCCGGCAGGCGCAGCTCGACCTCCGTCCCCTCCCCGGGCGCGGAGGTCACCGTCGCGCTTCCGCCGAGCCGCTCCATGCGACCGATCACCGACTCGCGCAGACCCACGCGGTCAGCGGCGACGCCGCCGGTCGCGAAGCCGTGCCCGGTGTCCCGCACGAACACCGCGAGCCCCGCGTCGTCGTTCTCCGCGAACACGTCGATGCGGGGCGCCCCGGAGTGCTTGGCGGCGTTGACGACGGCCTCCCGAACGGCACCCATCGCCTCGGTCATCCGCTCCGTGGCCGGTGCCTCTCCACCCACGACGACCGGCTCCACCGGGACGCCGTGCAGCTGCTCGACCTCGACGCAGACGGCCTCGAGCGCGGCGCGCACCGTGCCACCGTGCCGATCCGCGTCCGCGCCGTAGAGCCAGGCGCGGAGCTCACGCTCCTGACGGCGTGCGAGGGCCGCGGTCCGCGCCGGATCGCCCGCCGAGCGCTGGATGAGGGCCAGGGTCTGGAGCACGGAGTCGTGGAGGTGCGCGGCGACCTGCGCCCGTTCCTCCGAGCGGACGCGCTCCCGGCGCTCCGCGGCGAGATCGCGGACGAGGCCGCCGATCGCCGGCGCAGCGACGAGCGCGAGCCCGCCGACGACCGCGGCGCTGAGCAGCACCGCGTCCCTCGCGGCGGCGACGTCGACGTTGAGCGCGATCAGCCCGGCCAGGCCGATCCCCGCCACGACGAGGCCGACGGCGATCCTGCCGGTCGTGCCGCGGTCCGTGACCAGCGTGCCGAGGCCGACGCGGTGCCACGCGACGAGCAGGCCGAGGCCGACGAACGACAACGGCACCGAGACGGAGGGGTCGAAGCCCAGACCGAGCCCCTCGACCAGGAGCAGGAGCCCAACGGTGACGAGCGCTGCGGCGAGGACGCGGTCGGGCGGTCCGAGTCCCTCCTCGGGCGCGAGCGGCGCGGTCGGACGGCCGGTCCAGGACATGAGACCCCAGGCTGCGAGGTAGAGGAGGATCCCGATCCCGCCGGCTGCGGCGAGCGCGACGAAGCCGGCCCGGACGACGATCGGAGCGATGCCGACGCCGTCGGCGATCCCGGCGGCGACGCCCGCGAGCAGCCGCCGCTCCCGATCGAGCGCCGGCACGTGGTCGAGCGCGAGAGGACGGGCTGCGGTCTCCACGGCATGATCATTCCAGCGGACGCGCGCGGCAGCGCTCGGGGCTCACCCCGAGACGACCCCGACAGCCTCGGGGGCGAGCCACGAGAACTGCCGATGGCGACGGAGGCCCGGGGCCGCCACGATCGAGGCATGACGCAGACGACGACATCGGAGCTGCCCCCCGGCGGGGCAGAGACGGGCCCCAGGCGGCTCGTGCGGACGCCGGACGGGAAGGTCGCCGGGGTCGCGGCCGGGATCGGCCACTACCTCGGCGTCGACCCCACGATCGTGCGGATCTCGTTCATCCTCCTCGCGTTCGCGGGAGGGATCGGGATCCTCCTCTACCTCGCCTGCTGGCTGGTGATGCCGAAGGGCGAGGTCGCCGCGGGCGGTGACGTCCGCGGCGTCGACCCGTGGACCGTGGGTGCGCTGGTCGCCCTCGTGCTCGGCGTCGCGCTGCTGTTCGGCTGGCACGGGCTCGGCGACGGCGTCCAGGTCGCCGCGGGCCTCGGCCTCATCGGCGTCGGGATCTGGCTGCTCGTGCGCGACGGCCCGCCCGACGG
>CAZUVW010000222.1:0-3415 GCA_964623875.1 uncultured Gaiellales bacterium | reverse complement strand
TTGACGGACTCACGCGGCCGCCCAGCCACGGGCAGTCGCTCGCCGAGCGGCGGGCGCGCCGTGGCCGAGGAGGTTCGCGTGCTGGCGCTCCGGGGGCTCCCGGAGCTCGAGCACGGCGACGATCTCCCGCTCCTGCTGCACCGCGCGGCGGCAGCGGCGGGTGGGCTGCGCGACGCGGACGTGGTGGTCGTCGCGCAGAAGGCGGTCTCGAAGGTCGAGGGCCGCGTCGTCGCGCTCGACGACGTCGAGCCCTCCACGCGCGCGGTCGATCTCGCCGGCCCCGGGGGGGACGCCCGTCACCTCGAGTGGATCCTGCGCGAGTCCCGGTCGATCGTCCGCTCGCGCCCGCCGCTCGTGATCGCCGAGACGCGACACGGGTTCGTCTGCGCCTCCGCCGGGGTCGACGCCTCGAACGCCAAGGGGCCGGGCACGCTCGTGCTCCTCCCGCTCGACCCCGACGCCTCCGCCGCTCGCCTGCGCGAGCGCCTCTCGGCCCTCGCGGAGGTCGATGTCGGGGTCGTCGTGAGCGACTCCTTCGGCCGAGCGTGGCGCCAGGGAACGACGGAGGTGGCGCTCGGGGTGGCGGGGATCACGCCGCTGCTCGACCTGCGCGGCGCGGTGGACGGATCGGGGCACGAGCTCCGCTCGACGCAGATCGCCGTCGCCGACGAGCTCGCCGCCGCGGCCGAGCTGGTGATGGGCAAGACGGACGGCGTGCCCGCGGCGGTCGTGCGAGGGGTGGACGTCCGCGGCGAGGGAAGCGCGCGCGACCTGGTGATGCCGCGCGAGCGGGACTTGTTCCGGTGAGCGAGCTCACGGAGCTGGAGCGTCGCGTCGTCGAGGCGCTCGCAGAGCGCCGCGAGGAGATCGTCGCGCTCGCCTGCGACCTCGTCTCGCTCGACACCACCGCACGAGAGCCCGGCGACCCGCCGCGAGACGAGGTCGCCCTGCAGGAGCTCCTCGCCGCACGGCTCGAGTCGGTCGGTGCAGCCGTCGATCTCTTCGAGCCCGACGCCGAGGCGCTCGCCGGTCGGCCGCTCGTGCCACCCGGTCTGGACTTCGCCGGACGGCCGCAGCTGATCGCGCGGCTTCCCGGTGTCGGAGGCGGCCGGGCCCTCGTGCTCAACGGGCACATCGACGTGGTGCCGGCGGGCGCCGCGGACGGCTGGACGAGCCCTCCGTTCGCCCCCGAGGTGAGGGACGGCCTGCTCTTCGGTCGCGGGAGCTGTGACATGAAGGGCGGGATCGCGGCGATGACCGTCGCGGCCGAGGTGCTCGCCGATCTCGGGGCGCTCGCGGGCGACCTCGTCGTCGCGACGAACACCGACGAGGAGTCGTCAGGGGCCGGCGGCACGGCGCTCGTCGCGCGCGGGTTGCGTGCCGACGCAGCGATCGTCACGGAGCCGACCGGGCTCGAGGTGTGGACCTGCTGCCGTGGATCGACCTACGCGACGGTGACGGTGGAGGGCCGTGCCGGGCACACGGAGATCCCACAACCACCCTGGCGGGACGGAGGGGCGGTCAACGCGATCGAGAAGGCCGTCGTCGTGATCGACGCGCTCCGCGCTCTCCGGGAGCGCTGGGCGACCGACCCGGCGCTGACCCACCCGGCGCTCTCGCGGCCCGACGCGCTCGTCACCGTCGTGCGCGCCGGTGACTGGGCGGTGACGATCCCCGGGTCGTGCAGCCTCGTGCTCGGCGCGCTCTTCCTGCCGGCTCAGGCGGCCGCCGACGGGTTCGCGGGCGACGTCGAGCAGGAGGTCGAGGCGTGGGTGACCCGCGTCTGCGGCGAGCGCGACGACTGGCTCGCCGCGCACCCGCCCCGCTTCCACTGGGAGCCGCAGGCGGTGATGCCCTACGAGATCGCGGCAGACGAGCCGATCGTCGCTGCCACCGAGGGGGCGCTCAGGGCGCTGGGCGTGGAGCCGCGCCGCTCGGGGCTCGACTCCTGGTTCGACGCCGCCACGTTCAGCGTGCTCGGTGGCGTCCCGGCGATCGGGCTCGGCCCGAGCGGTCTCGGACGCGATGGCGTCCCCGTGGCGCACACGGTGGACGAGCACGTGCCCGTCGACGACCTCGTCCGCACCGCCCAGGCGCTCGCCGTTGCCGCACTGCGCTTCTGCGGGGTCGCGACTTGACCCCACAACCTCCGCGTGGCTACCGTGTCCTCGTGCGGGTCGCCCTCTCACTCGTCGCCGTCGTGGCGCTCGCCGTTGCCGGGGTGGCGCTCGCAGCGGGGAACCCGAAGGCGGGCAAGGCCGTCTGGAACGCGAACGGCTGCGGCGGCTGCCACACGTTCAAGGCCGCCGGCTCCAACGGCAAGGTCGGGCCGGCGATCACCAAGGCCGGGATCGCGGCCGATGCGAAGCGCGCCAAGGCGCCCGTCACGGCCTTCATCCGCTCGTCGATCGTCAACCCGAACGCGTACGTCGCGAAGGGGTACAAGAAGGGCGTCATGCCGTCCTACGCTCGGCTGACGCGGAAGCAGCTCGACGACCTCGTCGCCTTCATCCAGAAGGGCTGAGCCCGTCGTCCCCCGCCCGGCGCGGTAGGCTGTACGCCGTGCCGAAGTACGCGATCTGGGGGACGTCGACCTCCCCTGCCCACCAGTCGTGGGTCGAGTCCATCGGGGCCGTGTTCGAGCGAGACGGCTTCGAGCGCGTCGACGACATCACCGACGCCGACTTCGTGCTGAACATGTTCGACGCCGCCGATCCGAAGGCGTTCCGGCGCCAGTCGCGCGGCACCTACTCCGCCTCCTTCTACGAGCTCGGGGAGGTACCCGACGACGTGCTCAAGACGAGCTACCCCATGCTCGTCCGGACGCTCGCGAACGTCGTCGTGCTGCACGTCCCCGGCGAGGGCGTGTGGTTCACGACCATGGAGCGCGGCACGTACAAGATCTCCGACGACCCCGCCGAGGTCTTCGAGCGGCTCGCGCCGCTCGCCAAGTCGAAGCTCGTGATCGACAACGAGTTCGTCCCCGACCTGGAGCCGGAGCTGTGGGACGGGGACGAGGTGACCGCCGACATCGGCGCAGCCGGCAAGCGGATGCAGGAGCTCGACCTGCTCCCGGCGCCCTTCCCCGTCCACGAGTTCCTGGACGAGCGCGACCTGCGCCACGTCATGCGGCTCTACCAGGTCGGCGGCCTGTCGTACGGGAACCTCTCCGCTCGCAAGGACGAGACCCGCTTCTGGATGAGCGCGAGCGGCGTCGACAAGTCCCAGCTCGAGGTGCCGTGCCGGGACATCCTCCTCGTGACGGGCTATGACGAGCCGAACGCGAAGATGATCATCAGCGTCGCCCCCGGGATCGAGCCCAGGCGGGTCTCGGTCGACGCGATCGAGCACTGGATGATCTACCAGGCGCATCCCGACGTCGGCGCGATCCTCCACGTCCACGCCTGGATGGAGG
>CAZUVW010000221.1:0-3447 GCA_964623875.1 uncultured Gaiellales bacterium | reverse complement strand
AGGTGCTCGGCCGCGTCGGGGATCTCCGTGCCGGTGACCGGGGCGGTGAGCGGCACTGCGATCGCCACGCCCATCGCCAGTCCGACCCAGACGAGCGCTGCCGGCGCCGCCGCCCGCACCCCCACGCGGAGCAGCGATCCGGCGCCGAGCAGGACGGCGGTGAGGAGGCCGCCGCAGAGGTAGTACGTGCGGAAGGCGCGGTCGTCCCACCCCGCGGCCGCGCCCCACGCGAGCGCAGCCGAGGCGAGCGCGAACGCCAGCAGCGAGCCGGACCAGGCGAGCAGCTCGGGGCGCCGCCGCTCCCGCCAGCGCCCCAGCAGGTCGGCCGCGAGCCGCAGCGAGACGAGCGCTCCGGCGAAGGCGAGCAGGACGTCCACGACGCCAGAGCGTAGTCTCGCTCGCAAACCGCCATGCGCGGCGCGCGTCCGATCGTTCATGGACAATGCGGCGTCGGTCCGTACAGGTGTCGACTCGCGAGGAGGACGGGTGTTGGCAGCTCGGCTGGTGGCTGCGATCGGGATCCTCGCGTGCGCTGCCTCGGTCTCCACGTTGGCGTCCGCCTCGGACACCGCCGACTACGCCGCGGCGTCCTGGAACGTGCTCCCACCGGGTCAGGCGGGCGGCGTGGCCTTCACGCCCAACTCGACCGATCAGGCGAAGCTGTACGACGCGCTGACGCCGCTGCGCGACCAGGTCGGTGGCGCGACGATCGCGAAGACGTTCAAGCCGGCTCCCCTCGGGCTCGGGCGCGAGAAGGCCGTCTCGACCGAGCGTCCGCGCAAGGGCCTGACGATCACCCGCGATCGGTGGGGCGTCCCGCACGTCGTGGGCGCGCGCGACGTCGACGTCGCGTTCGGGGCGGGGTGGGCGACGGCGCAGGACCGGCAGCTGATCATGGAGCTGCTGCGCGGCCCCGGGCGCCTCGCGGCGCTCGACGCTCCCGGTGTCGACGCCTTCTCGCTCGCCCTCCAGGGGAAGACGTTCGTCCCCAGCGCGGCGACCGAGCAGCGCCTCGACGGCCAGTTCGCGCTCCTCGCGCGCACCGCGAAAGGGCGACGGGTCGTGCGGCTGATCGACGCGTACGTGGCCGGCATCAACGCCTGGTACCGGAAGGCGGGCCTGCCGATCGCGCCGTGGCGACGTGCCGACGTCGTCGGCGTGGCGGGGCTGATCGGCGGCATCTTCGGGAACGGCGGCGGCGACGAGGCACGGCGCTCGGCGTTCCTCGCCAAGCTGCAGCAGCAGGTGGGCGCAGAGCTCGGGCGGCAGGCGTGGGAAGACCTCCGTCTGCGCGACGACCCGGAGGCGCGGACCGCCGTCGAGCGGCCGTTCCCGACACCGCCCTCGGTCTCGGAGCTCGGGAACGTGGTGCTCGACGCCGACTCGATCACCGGCCCGGCGACCGCCGCCCCGGCCGCGAAACAGCAGCTCTCGGCGTCGAACGCGCTGCTCGTCGGTGCGAAGCGGTCGGCGACGGGTCGCCCGCTCGCCGTGATGGGCCCGCAGGTCGGCTACTTCTACCCCGAGATCCTGCTCGAGCTCGACCTTCGTGGCGGCGGATACGCAGCGCGCGGCGCGGCCTTCCCGGGCATCTCGTTCGGGATCCTGCTCGGCCGCGGCCCCGACTACGCATGGAGCGCCACGTCCGCGGGTCTCGACCTCACCGACCAGTACGTCGAGACGCTGTGCGGGGGCAGTGACGTCAGGTACCTGTACCGCGGGGAGTGCCGCGAGATGACCACCTTCGACGCGGGCGTCGTGCGGGGCGCGCCGGGGTCTCCCGACCAGCGCCTCGTCTACCGCGAGACGGTGCACGGGCCGGTCACCGGGTATGCGACCGTCGAAGGGCGCCGCGTCGCGCTCAGCCTCAAGCGCTCGACGCGGGGCCGGGAGCTGCTCGCGGCGCCGTTCTTCACCGACCTCTCGCTCGGCGCCGTGCGCTCGGCGAAGGACTTCATCCGGCTCGCGGGGACGATGGAGCTGACGTTCAACTGGCACTACGTCGACGCGCGGGACATCGCCGTCTTCACGAGCGGTCGCGTGCCGGTGCGACCGGCGTCGGTCGACTCGGGCCTGCCGACGAAGGGCACCGGCGAGTTCGAGTGGCAGGGCTTCCTCGCCGCCGACCGGCATCCCCAGGGCGTCAATCCCAAAGCGGGCGTGATCCTCAACTGGAACAACAAGGCCGCCCGCCGGTTCGTGGCCTCCGACAGCGAGTGGGCGCACGGCTCGGTGCAGCGGGTCGATCTGCTCTGGCGGGCCGTCCAGCGACGACCGACCCACACGCTCGCCTCGCTGGTCGGTGCGATGAACCTCGCGGCCACGCAAGACCTTCGCGCCGTCCGGGTGTGGCCGACGATCACGGCGGTGCTCGCGTCGTCCGCGCCGCCGACCCCGCGGGCCGGCGTGGCGCGGTCGCTGGTCGACGCCTGGGTCGGGCGTGGCAGCTCACGGCTCGACACGGATCTCGACGGCCGCGTCGACGACCCGGGCGCCGCGGTGCTGGACGCGGCCTGGAGGCCCCTCACCGACGCCGTGCTGCGACCCGTGCTCGGCGACCTGGTCGACGATCTCGAGCGGCTGCTCGTCCGCGACGACCCGCCGGCCCAAGGCGGGTCGGCGTACCTCGACGGCTGGTACAGCTACGTGGACAAGGACCTGCGCGCGCTCGTCGGCCGACCGGTCCAGGGCGCGTTCCGCACGCGCTTCTGCGGTCGGGGGAGCCTCTCCATCTGCGCGACGTCGCTGTGGCAGGCGCTCGACGAGGCGGCCGCGTCGCTCGAGCAGTCGGCCGGGCTCGACCCCGCGCTGTGGCGCGCCGACGCCGCAGCCGAGCGGATCCGGTTCTCGCCCGGCATCCTGCCCGACACGATGCGCTGGACGAACCGACCGACCTTCCAGCAGGTCGTGTCGTTCCGCGGCAGGCGCTGACACCGCCGGCGCGCAGGACCGAGCCGGAACCGTGTGGCACGGCCCGGGCTCGCCGGTACGTTTGTGCTGTGGCTCGTGCGCCATTCCTCCTCACCCCGGGACCCACGCAGGTGCCGGCGCCGGTGCTCGAGGCGCTCTCGCGTCCGGTGATCCACCACCGCTCGCCCGAGTTCAAGACGCTCTTCGGGCGCGTGCGCGAGCAGCTCCGCGCCGTGTTCCGCACCGAGAGCGAGGTGCTCGTGACGACCTCGTCCGGCACGGGCGCGTTCGAGTCGGCCGTCGTCAACCTCCTGTCCCGCGACGAGCCGGTGGTGGCGGTGTCGCACGGCAACTTCGGCGAGCGCTGGCAGAAGATGGCCGCCGCCTACGGCGCGGACGTGCGGCCCCTGACCTATGCCTGGGGCGATGAGCCGCGTGCCGACGACCTCGCCGCCGCGCTCGCGGAGAGCGGTGCGTCGGTCGCGCTCGTCGTCCACTCGGAGACCTCCACCGGCGTCGTGAGCGACGTCGAGTCGC
>CAZUVW010000220.1:2868-3448 GCA_964623875.1 uncultured Gaiellales bacterium | reverse complement strand
GCCGGGCGGGGCAAGCCCCGCCCCTACGAGGACGACTCGACGTGGGTGCGCCGGGAGGCGAGGAACTCGAGCAGGTCCGAGCGCGTGAGGATCGCGACGGGAGCGGCCCCGCGGGCGACCAGCACCGCCTCCCTGCGACCCGTCAGGTCCTGGAACACCCGGTCGAGCGAGTCCGACGCGTCGACCGCGCCGAACGGCGGCTGCATCGCCACCGCGACGTCCTCGGAGAGAGCGTCGGGGTTGCGGAAGACCCGCTCGAGCACCCCGCGCTCCTGCAGCGACCCGATCACGTCGGTCACGCTCCCGGGTGGGTCGTGGCGCACGACCGGCAGCTGCGAGATCCCGTACCGCTGCATCAGGTCGATCGCCTGGCCGACCTTGTGCGACGCGGCGATCGTGACGAGCTCCGGGACCTGCTCGTGGTGGCCGTGCTTGAACCGGAGCACCTCCTCGACGGTCGGCTGCGGCGCCGTGCGATCGACGAAGCCGTACTGGGTCATCCAGTCCTCGTCGTGGAACTTG
The DNA here is from genome assembly GCA_964623875.1 of uncultured Gaiellales bacterium. Taxonomy (GTDB): domain Bacteria; phylum Actinomycetota; class Thermoleophilia; order Gaiellales; family Gaiellaceae; genus Gaiella. Next base: position 2,926 of record CAZUVW010000220.1, on the reverse strand, counting down.
GAGAGGTACGACTTCCCGCCGTCGGGCGGCGGGACCGACCGCATCAGGTACGAAGATC
>CAZUVW010000220.1:0-2858 GCA_964623875.1 uncultured Gaiellales bacterium | reverse complement strand
TTCCCGCCGTCGGGGAACGTCATCAGGATGCGCGCATCCGGCCCGAGCTCCCGCGCGAGCTCGAGCGCGCCCCAGGCGGTCGAGCCGCAGGAGCCGCCGACGAGCAGCCCCTCCTCGCGAGCGAGCCGGCGCGCGGTGAGGAACGAGTCCCGATCGGACACCCGGATCCAGCGGTCGACGACGGACGGGTCCATCGTCTCGGGCCACGCATCCTTCCCGATCCCCTCGACGAGGTACGGGTGCATCGGGTGCTCCTCGTCGGCGGTGTAGACGGAGCCCTCCGGGTCGACGCCGACGATCAGCACCTCTGGCCGGTGCTCCTTGAAGTACCTCCCGATGCCCGTGATCGAGCCGCCGGTGCCGACCGAGACCACGATCGCGTCCACGTCGCCGCCACCGGTCTGCTCCCAGATCTCCGGCCCCGTCGTCCGGTAGTGCGCCTCCGGGTTGGCCAGGTTCGAGTACTGGTCGGGCTTGAAGCCGCCCGGGATCTCCTCGGCGAGGCGGTCGGAGACGGAGTAGTAGCTCTCGGGCGAGTCGTGGTCGACCGCGGTCGGGGTGATCACGACCTCGGCGCCGTACGCCCTGAGCGTCGAGATCTTCTCCTGGCTCATCTTGTCCGGCATCACGAAGATGCAGCGGTAGCCCTTCCGCGCGGCGGCGATCGCGAGCCCCACGCCCGTGTTGCCCGAGGTCGGCTCGACGATCGTCCCCCCTGGCTTCAACAGGCCGTCCCGCTCGGCCGCCTCGATCATCGCCAGGCCGATCCGATCCTTGTTCGAGCCGCCGGGGTTGAGGAACTCGAGCTTCGCGAGGAGCGTCGCGCCCGTCTCGCGCCCGAAGCGGTCGAGACGCACGATCGGCGTGTTGCCGATCAGCTCGAGCACGGTCGGGAAGGTCGGCGCCATCGGGCGCGAAGCGTAGACGATCGGCTCCGCGTCCCCGGGCTCGCCGTGCGGTCGAGGCACGAGCGCCTCGCCGCGAGCACCTCCCACGGCGGGCCTTGACGCATACATCGATGTTCGTCTATATTGACATCTATCGATGCATGAGGATCGCTCACTCCCGCTCGCCACCCGAGCCAGCGCGCCGGTCGCCTGCTGCGCCCCGCTGGACGCTCCCGCGCTCTCCGACGACGAGGCGCAGGCGACCGCCGCGGTCTTCCGCGCGCTCGCCGACCCGACGCGCGTGCGGATCGTCAACCTGCTCGCCACGAGCGAGCGGCCCGCGTGCGTCTGCGACCTCGTCCCCGTCCTCGGCCTGACGCAGCCGACGGTCAGCCACCATCTCAAGAAGCTCGTCTCCGCCGGCCTGCTCGAGCGAGAGCAGCGCGGGACATGGGCCTACTTCACCCTCGACCCCACCGCGCTCGACCGCGTGTCGGCGCTCACACGACCAAGGGAGGAAGACCGATGAGCACCAGCACGAAGCATGACGCCGACACCCTGCGGGAGGAGGTTCGCGCCCGGTACGCCGAGGCGGCACGAGCGGCGGAGACGGGAGGAGGCTGTGGCTGCGGGGAGAGCGCCTGCTGCAGCGACGGCGAGGTCTCCAGTGGCTTCGGCGCCGCGCTGTACACCGCCGAGGACCGGGCGGCGCTCCCGTCGGCCGCGACGCTCGCGAGCCTCGGGTGCGGCAACCCGACCGCCGTCGCCGAGCTCCGCGCGGGCGAGACGGTGCTCGACCTGGGCTCGGGCGGCGGCATCGACGTGATCCTCTCCGCCCGGCGAGTCGGGCCGGAAGGAACCGCGTACGGGGTGGACATGACGGACGAGATGCTCGACCTCGCCCGACGGAACGCCCGCGAGGCGGGTGTCGACAACGTGCGCTTCCTCAAGGGCACGATCGAGCAGATCCCGTTGCCCGACGCGAGCATCGACGTCGTCATCTCGAACTGCGTCGTCAACCTGTCGGTGGACAAGCCGGCGGTGCTGCGCGAGATCGCCCGCGTGCTGCGGCCGGGTGGCCGCGTCGGCCTGACGGACATCGTGGCCGAGGATCGGCTCGGGCCGGAGGAGCGAGCCGCACGCGGCAGCTACGTCGGCTGCATCGCCGGCGCGCTCTCGATCGGGGAGCTCGAGCGCGGCCTGCGCGACGCCGGGCTCGCCGACGTCGAGGTCACGCCCACGCATGCCGTCGCCGACGGCATGCACTCGGCCATCGTCCGCGCGGTGAAGCCAGCCGGCTAGCGCTCGTCAGGAACGCAGGCGGCGGGCGCCGACGATGGAGCCGGCGCGCTCGGACAGCGAGGCGACCTCGACGCGCTCGCCGCTCTGCGGGGCGTGGATGTAGCGCCCGCCGCCGACGGCCATGCCGACGTGGCCGAGACCGCTGAAGAACACCAGGTCACCGGGCCGCAGGCCCGAGACCGGCACGGGTCGGCCGACGTCGTAGAGCGCCGCCGCGTTGTGCGGCAGCTCGACGCCGAGACGGCCGTAGACGTAGTGGATCAGGCCCGAGCAGTCGAACCCCGACGGCGAGGCGCCGCCCCAGGAGTACGGGACGCCGACGTACCGACGGGCGAGCCGGACGGCGCGCGCGCCGAGCGGCACCGGGCGCCGCTCCGCGCGCTGCTCGCGCGGTCGCTCGACGGTCACCTCGACGCGCCGCCGGTCGGGCGCCGCGTCCACGCGCCCCGCCGGCGCAGCCCCCACCCACGCCAGCACGAGCGCGAGCACGAGCGCGAGGAGTCCTGTGCGGAGGGCGTGGGTCATGAGGAGGCCGGCGCGACGTGCGCGACCACGTGACGGGTCGCGGGCCGCTGCATGCGGGATCGGCGGCCACCGTAGCCGCCTCGACCCCTCGTTCACGGGTTCCCAACAGGATCCTTACAGCAGCGCCCGCTCGCGGGCGCTGCT
>CAZUVW010000219.1:0-3517 GCA_964623875.1 uncultured Gaiellales bacterium | reverse complement strand
GGTACTCGAAGAAGGTGATGTCCGCGCCAGGGCTGCCCTGCTCGTCGGCGTAGAACAGGTGGTAGACGGTCGGGTCGTCCTGGTTGACGGTCTTCTTCACCAGCCGGAGGCCGAGGACGCGGACGTAGAAGTCGACGTTGCCCGGCGCATCCCCGGTGATGCACGTGACGTGGTGGATGCCCTCGAAGCGCATGGCCTCTCCCTTCGACCGCGCACCGTGGACGGACGGCGTGCGGGCTGTCATTGTCGGGGTCGCGGATTCTCGCACCTGCCCAGGTATAGTACTTGCACATGCAAGCTCTACGCATCATGCCCCTCAGCGCCCGCGAGCTCGCCGCGTGGCGCGGGCTCCTGCGCGTCCACGCCGGCCTCGTCCGGCAGCTCGACCACGAGCTCCAGGAGACGCACGGCCTGCCACTGCACGAGTACGAGGTGCTGCTCCTGCTCGCGAGCGCGCCCGACGGGCGGCTGCGCATGAGCGAGCTCGCGGACGGCGCGCTCCTCAGCCAGAGCGGGCTCACACGGCTCGTCGACCGGCTCGTCCGCGCCGGGCTGGTCGTGCGCGAGCGCTGCGAGCAGGATCGACGCGGGCTCTACGCGCGCATCAGCGAGGAGGGGCTGCAGCGCTTCTCGGAGGCCCGGGTGACGCACCTGGAGGGCGTTCGCTCACGCTTCCTCGACCGGTTCGAGCCGGCGGAGCTCGACGCGCTCGCGGATGCGTGGGAGAAGGTGCAGCCAGGCGCGGCTCGGTCCGCGTAGGCGCTGCCGTCCGGCGCGACGTCGTGCCCTCGCATAGGCTCCCGACGTGAAGATCGGCATCGTCGTGCCGTTCTCGTGGTCGTTCTGGGGGGCGGTCGTCGAGCATGCGGAGCTGCAGGCGGATGCGCTGGCAGCGCGCGGCCACGACGTGCGCCTGATCATGGCCAACGACCCTCCGGGGCAGTTCACCCGCGCGCTGCATCCTCGTGTCGGTCGGCACGGCGATCCTCCGCCACGTGTGATCCCGGTGGGTCGGTCGGTGATCGTGCCTGCCAATGGCTCGCTGCCGAACATCAGCCTCAGCCCGCGGTCGTTCTTCCGGATCCGCCGGGTGCTCGAGCGCGAGCGATTCGACGTGCTCCACCTGCACGAGCCGATGACGCCGGCCATCTGCATCGGGGTGCTGGCCATCGCGCGCGAGCCGCTCGTCGCCACGCACCACGCCTCGGGCGACCTCGGCTGGATGAAGCTCGGCATGCCCGCCTGGGGGTTCCTGATGGACCGCGTCGACCAGCGGATCGCGGTCAGCGAGCGGGCCCGCGACTCGGCCGACCGGTGGCTCGGCGGCCCGTGGGAGGTGATCCCGAACGGCGTGCTCATCCCCGACGGCGTCGATCCGGCCGGCCGGGAGCACACCGTCGTCTTCGCCGGACGGCACGAGCCGCGCAAGGGGCTCCAGGTCCTGCTGCGGGCGTGGCCGGAGATCCATCGGCGCACGGGGGCGCGCCTGAGGATCGCCGGCGCCGATCCGCTCGCCGTGGCGCTGCTGATGAGCCGAGCACGCGTGCACCGCGAGGGCATCGACGTCCTCGGCTTCCTCGCGCAGGAGGAGCTGACCTCGCTGCTGGCCTCGACCAAGGCGCTCGTCGCTCCCTCGCTCGGCGGGGAGAGCTTCGGGATGGTGCTCACCCGTGCGTTCGCCTGCGCGACCCCGGTCGTGGCGTCGGACATCCCCGGCTACCGGGAGGTGCTGACGCCCGAGACGTCCATCGCGGTCGGGCCGGACGACCCCGAGGCGCTGGCCGCGGCGGTCGAGCAGCTTCTCCTCGACGAGCCGGCCCGCGTCGCGATGGGCGACGCCGCTCGGCGCCTCGCGCTCGAGAAGTACGCCTGGGCGGACATCGCCGTGCGCCTCGAGGGGGTCTACGAGCGCGTGATCGAGCGTCGTCGGGGACGAGTGGCGGCGTGAGCCGGCTGCGAGCCTTCGTCGCCAACCCCTGGACACGGGGGATCCTCGTCCTCTGCTCGCTCGGTCTCGCGATCGCCGCGATCTGGTGGCGAGGGCCGGACTGGGACTCCGTCTACCACGCGTTCGACTTCGTCAGCTGGTGGTGGATCCTGGTCGCGTTCGGGCTCAACCTGCTCTCGGTGCTCGCCCGGGCCCTCTCGTGGAACCTGACCATCCGGCAAGCGCTCCCCGCCCCGCACCCGTCCTTCTCGCACGTGTTCACCGCCTTCGGCGTCGGGCTGCTCGGGAACGCCGTCCTGCCGGCGCGCGCCGGGGAGCTGGCCCGGGTGGCGGTGCTCCGCGGGCACGTCGAGCACGGCCGCGGCACGAGCGCCACGCTGCTCGGCACGGTGTTCGCGCACCGGCTGTTCGACCTGTTCCCGGTGGCGCTGCTCGTCGTCTACGTGCTGCTGACCGCGAAGATCCCGCACTGGGCCGTCTCGGCGCTCGTGATCATCGGCCTCGTCGGCGCCGCGCTGCTCGCCGTCGCCGCGCTCGCCGCTCGGCGGCACCACCGCCCCCTCGACAGCTCGGGCACCGTGCTCGCGCTGCTGGCGATGGCGCGGCAGGGTCTCGCAGTGCTCCGCACGCCCGCGTCGGCGGTCGGCGCGATCGCGCTCCAGACCGTGGGCTGGGCGCTGCAGCTGCTGGCCGTGTGGGCCGTCACCGCCGCGTTCTCGATGGACGTCCCGCTGCCGGCGGCCGCGCTCGTGCTGCTGCTGATGAACGTCGCGACGATCTTCCCGCTCTGGCCGGGGAACGTCGGCCTGCTGCAGGCGGCGGTCGCGCTCCCGCTCGTCCGCTACGGAGTCGCGTACCCGACCGGGTTCGCCTTCGGGCTCGTGCTCCAGGCGCTCGAGATGTCCGTCGGCGTCGGCGTCGGGCTCGTCTCCCTCGGGCGCGAGGGGCTCTCGTTCGCGGCGCTCAGGAAGATGGAGGAGCAGGAGGAGGACTCGGCGGAGGACGTCCTCGAGGAGCTCGCGCACGGGATCGCTGCGGACGACGAGGAGCCCGTCGCGGCTAGCCGCTGACGGCTGGCAGACCGACCGCTTGCATCCGTCCTCCACCTGAGGGAAGATTCCCGCCTTGCGTCACGTCTAGTGCGCAGACGGTCATTTCCGGGCCGGGGCCAACGAAAGGAGCACGGCAGATGGGCGAGCAGAGCGACAGGATGGTGGATCGCGTCGTCGATCAGAGCGCCGAGGACGAGGACTTCGAGGGGCACCGCCTCCAGGACGGCACGACCGACAGGACGATCGACCGCACGGTGGACCGCACCGTGGATCGGCTGGACTCGGGCTCCGAGGACGACTTCGAGGCACATCGCTTCGTGGACCGCACGCACGACCGGACACACGACCGGACGCACGACTGAGAGGTCGAGGGCGCGGCGCACCGGTCCGCGCCAGCGCACTCTGCGAGGGGCCGGGCGCCGCGCGCCCGGCCCCTTCTACGTCCGGCGCCTGAGCACGCGCTCGAGCGCCTCGAGCAGCGCCAGCGCGTCGCCGTCGTCGTCCGCGCGCTCCACGA
>CAZUVW010000218.1:0-3563 GCA_964623875.1 uncultured Gaiellales bacterium | reverse complement strand
CGTGGCCGAGGACCGGGGGTCCTTCGTCCGCGCGACGATGCTCGAGGTCCTGGCCCTGTTCGAGCAGTTCGAGGAGTGGGTCTCCTCCGACTGGAGCTACCTCGTGATCTTCACGGTCGCGACGCTCGACGCGTTCTTCCCCGTCGTCCCCAGCGAGTCGGTCGCGATCACGGGCGGCGTGCTCGCCGGCGCAGGGGAGCTGAGCCTCCCGCTCGTGATCCTCGCTGCGTCCGCCGGGGCGATCCTGGGCGACAACATCTCCTACGGCATCGGCAGCCTCGTCGGCGAGCGGACGGTCAAGCGAGTCTTCTCGGGCGACAAGAGTCGCAGGGGGTTCGAGTGGGCCGAGCGCCAGCTCGAGGAGCGCGGCACCTACCTCATCATCGTCGCACGCTTCATCCCCGGCGGACGGACGGCGACGACGTTCGCGGCCGGGTACACCCACGCGTTCCCCTACCGGCGGTTCCTGCGGGCGGACATCCTCGCCGGGGTGATCTGGGGCACCTACACGGGGCTGCTCGGGTACTTCGGCGGCAAGACCTTCGAGGAGCAGCCGTGGAAGGGGCTGTTGCTGGCGTTCGGCGTCGCCGTCGGAGTGACCGTCCTGATCGAGCTCGTGCGCAGCCGTCGCAAGAAGCGAGCAGCCGCCCCCGCGGCCGCAGAGGACGATGGAGGATGACCGATCCGCGCGCCGGTGCGCGTCGCTCTCGTAGGTGGTGCTCCCGGCCCGGCCGGGAGCACCACCGGTCAGTGCGCGGGCTGCCCGAGGCCGAGCTCGCGCCGGCCCCGGTGGAACGCGATCGCGCCCACGGTGAGGACGACGAGCGCCAGGAACCCGTGCAGGCCGTTGATCCAGCCGCCCGTCTCCTCGGTGTCGCCGAGCGCCGCGAGCTGGGCGACCGAGAGCACGAGGAACGCGACCGCGAGCCCGATCGCCTTGCCGTTCCCCCACCAGCCCCAGATCACGCCGATCACGATCGCGAGCTCGCCGATGTGCACGAACAGCGATCCCCATCCGTGCAGGTCGAGCGCGCCGTCGCCCGCCCCGCGGGCATAGGCGCTGATCGAGAACGCCTGCAGGAAGACGAACGCGACCGTGATCGCGCCGCCCACCATCGTCAGCCACAGCCCTCCACGTCGTGTCATGCGCGAGACCATACGACGGCGACCGGCCGGTGTCGAGAGCCCGGAGCGTGAGGCTGCACGTCACCGGCGCGACCGGGTTCCTCGGCCGTGAGCTCGTCGCGCTCGCGCCCCACGCGTCGACCGAGCGCGTGGACGTCCGCGACGCGGGCGCGGTCGCCGATCTCCTGCGCAGGGTGCACCCCGACGTGGTGATCCACACTGCCTACCGGCAGGACGGGCCCGACGCGCACGCCGTGACGGCGACCGGGGCTGGCAACGTCGCGCGGGCGTGCGCGGAGCTCGGCGCGCGGCTCGTGCACCTCTCCACCGACGTCGTGTTCGACGGCCGGGCGGGCCGCCCGTACCGCGAGGACGATCGCCTCTCGCCGGTCACCGACTACGGCCGGGCGAAGGCGGACGCCGAGCGGCTGGTCGCGACGGCCGACCCGACGGCGCTGATCGTGCGGACGTCGCTGATCGTCGGGGGGCCGGGACACGAGCCCTCCAAGCACGAGCTCGTCGCCCGCGACCCGGACGCGACGTTCTACGAGGACGAGCTCCGCTGCCCGATCCAGGTCACCGACCTCGCGCGGGCGCTCGTCGAGCTCACCACCCTCGACCTGGCCGGCCCGCTGCACGTCGCCGGCGCGGACGCGCTCTCGCGTGCGGAGCTCGCCGCCCTCGTGGCCGGCACAGCCGTTCGCAGCGTGCCGGCGCCACCCGGCAGGCCGCTCGACTGCCGACTCGACACGACGCGTGCCACCCGCCTCCTTCGCACCCCCCTGCGGGGTGTGCGCACGGTGCTCTCGTGAACCGTCTCGCCGACGCGACGAGCCCGTACCTGCTCCAGCACGCGTCGAACCCGGTCGACTGGCACCCGTGGGGCGAGGAGGCGTTCGCCGCGGCGAGGGAGCGGGACAGGCCGCTGCTCGTCTCGGTCGGGTACAGCGCCTGCCACTGGTGCCACGTGATGGAGCACGAGTCGTTCTCCGATCCCGCCACCGCAGCCCTCATGAACGACCTCTTCGTCAACGTCAAGGTCGACCGCGAGGAGCGGCCCGACGTCGACGCGCTGACGATGGACGCCTGCGTGACCATGACCGGGCAGGGCGGGTGGCCGACGACCGTGTTCCTCACCCCCGACGGACGGCCGTTCTACGCGGGCACGTACTTCCCACCGACCCCCCGCCACGGGATCCCGAGCTTCACCCAGCTGTGTCGTGCCGTCGCCGCGGCGTGGGACGAGCGCAGGGACGACCTCGAGCAGCAGGCAGAGCGGCTCGTGGCGGCGCTCGGCGAGACCGCCCGGCTCGAGCCGGCGCCCGGACCGCTCGGGCCGAAGCTGCTCGACGCCGCCGAGCACGGCCTCGTGCGCGCCTTCGAGCCCACCTACGGAGGCTTCGGCGGGGCGCCGAAGTTCCCGCCCTCGTCCGCGATCGAGCTGCTCCTGCGCCGCGGTGGCGACGCTCCACTCGAGATCGTGACGCGCACCCTCGACGGGATGGCCGCCGGCGGGCTGTGGGACGTCGTCGGCGGCGGCTTCCACCGCTACTCCGTCGACGCGCGGTGGCTCGTGCCGCACTTCGAGAAGATGCTCTACGACAACGCGCTGCTCACCGCGGCCTACCTGCACGCCTGGGTGGTGACGAGGGAGCCTCGCTACCGAGTGGTCGTGGAGCAGACCGTCGACTACCTGCTGCGCGAGCTGCTGCTCCCCGACGGCGGGCTCGCATCGGCGCAGGACGCGGACACCGACGGGGTGGAGGGGCTCACCTACACCTGGACGCCCGAGGAGTGGGCCGCGCGGGGCCTGGACGAGGCCCTGCTCGTGCCCTTCGAGCACGGCCGCTGCATCGTGCGAGGCGAGCTCGCCGAGGCGACGCGCCGTCGCCTGCTCGAGGTGCGCGCACGTCGCCCGCAGCCACTGCTCGACGACAAGGTGATCGCCTCCTGGAACGGTCTCGCGCTCGCGGCGCTGGCCGAGGCTGGGCGCCGGCTCGATCGTCCCGATGCGCTCGCCGCCGCGGTCGGCGTGGCCGAGTTCCTGCTCACACGGCTGCGAGGCGACGACGGCAGGGTGCTGCGCAGCTGGCGCGGAGGACGCGTCAGCGGTACCGGCTTCCTCGACGACCACGCGAACACCGCGCACGGCCTGCTCGAGCTGCACGTCGCCACCGGGGACGTGCGGTGGCTGCTCGAGGCGCGCCGCGTCGCGCTGCTCGCGGTCGATCTCTTCGCCGACCGAGAGCGCGGTGGGTTCTTCCTGTCCCCGCACGACGGCGAGCGCCTCGCGGCGCGCGTGAAGGAGCTCGACGACGAGCCGACGCCGTCCGGGAGCTCGATGCTCGCGTGGGTGCTGATCCGGCTTGCCCGGATTTGGGGCGAGCCCGAGCTGGAGGAGGTCGCCGCAGGGGCGCTGCGCCTGGTCGCGCCGGCAC
>CAZUVW010000217.1:0-3580 GCA_964623875.1 uncultured Gaiellales bacterium | reverse complement strand
TCCCCCTCAAGCTGACGCTGCCTGCGGGACCGGTGCGCTGCGCAGCCGTGTCTGTCGTGGGCGTGCTCCCGTCGGACCGCCGCCGCGGCGTGCTCCGCCGGATGATGGAGGCCCAGCTGCGGGAGGCGCGGCAGCTGGGGGAGCCGATCGCCGCGCTGTGGGCCTCGGAGGAGACGATCTACGGGCGCTACGGCTACGGGATGGCGGCCGCGAGCCTCCACGTGGACGCCGACTGCGCCAAGGTGCGCATCCCTGCCGGCGCGCCACCGCACGGGAAGGTGCGGCTGATCGACCGAGACGAGGCGCTGCGCGTGCTGCCGCGGGTGTACGACCGGGTGCGCCGCCGCGCCGTCGGTCACCTGTCGCGCTCGCGCGACTGGTGGGAGACGCGCCAGCTCGGCGACCGTCCCGAGCAGCGTCGAGGTGCCGGCCCGCTGGTGCACGCGCTCCTGGAGCGGGACGGACGGCCTGTGGGCTACGCGCTGTACCGCATCGCGCAGAGCGGGGACAGCCCGACCGACTGGAAGAAGACAGTGCGCGTGGGTGAGGTCGTGGCGCTCGACGACGCGGCCGCGCGCGACCTGTGGCGCTTCGTGTTCGAGATCGACTGGACCGACCGGGTCGAGACGTACTGCCTCCCGCCCGACCACGCGCTCGTGCTGCTCGCCGACCGGATGAACCTGCTCGAAGCGCGGCTCCTCGACGGCATCTGGGTACGTCTGCTCGACGTCGAGCAGGCGCTCACGGCGCGTGGCTTCCGACCCGGTCGCGTGACGGTCGAAGTGACGGACGACCCGCTGTTCCCGGAGAACGTCGGCACCTGGACGATCGGCGACGGCCGTGTGCGCCGGGCGCGGCGGCGTCCGGACGTGCGGGTGGACGTCGCGACGCTCGGCGCGGCGTTCCTCGGCGGCTTCACCTTCGCGGAGCTCGCGTCTGCGGGTCGCGTCGAGGAGATGGCGCGCGGCGGGATCGCGCGTGCGGACGACGTGTTTCGTGTCCCGGCGCACCCCTGGTGCCCGGAGATCTTCTGAGCGTCGCCCGCGTCGGCCTGGTGGCGCTGGTCGTCGTCGCCTCGCTCGGCGCCTCCTTCACGCAGACGGCGTCGAGCGAGGTCGAGCCGACCGTGGGAGAGCTCGTCGGGCAACGGTTGATCGTCGCGATGGAGGGGACGTCGCCGAGCGCGTCGCTCTTGCGCCGCGTGCGGCGGGGCGAGATCGGCGGGGTGATCCTGTTCGGGCACAACGTGCGCAGCCCGGCGCAGGTTCGCGCGCTCACCCAGGCGCTCCACCGAGCAGCCGAGGGTGCAGGGAGGCCGCGCCTCCTGGTGATGGTCGACCAGGAGGGTGGAGACCTGCGGCGGCTGCGCTGGGCGCCGCCCGGTCGATCGGCGGAGGAGCTGGGTCGGCTGGGGCCGCGCGCGTTGCGTGCGGCCGGTCGGGACACCGCCGAAGCGCTCCGCCGCAACGGGATCGACGTCGACCTCGCTCCCGTCGCCGATGTGCCGCGCGTGTCGGGCGCGTTCCTGACGGAGCAGCGACGGGCGTTCTCGAGCGACCCCCGCCGAGCCGCCACGCTCGCGACCGCGTTCGCGCTCGGCCTCGGCGACGGGGGCGTGCTGGCTGCGGCCAAGCACTTCCCGGGGCTCGGGGGTGCCGTCGGCAACACGGATCTCGCCGCGGTCACGATCACCGGCTCGCCGGGCGCGCTCGCCGCCGACCTCGTCCCGTTCCGCGGGCTCGTCGCCGGTGGCGTCCCGCTCGTGATGCTGTCGAGCGCGATCTACCCTGCCTACGGCTCCGAGCCTGCGCTCTGGACGCCTGCGGTGCATCGACTGCTGCGTCGCGACCTGGGCTTCGCCGGGGTGACCATCAGCGATGCGCTGGAGGCCGTCGCCCGGACGCGCCGCCGCTCGCTCGAAGCGGTCGCGTTCCTCGCGGCCCGCGCGGGCACCGATCTTCTCCTCTTCGCGGGCAGCGAGGCCTCGACCGCCGGCGTGCACGCCGCGCTCGTGCGATCGGCCGTCGAAGGCCGCCTCACTCGTGCGGGCCTCGAGCGCAGCCACCGTCGCATCCTCGCGCTCGAGGCCGGCTGAAGGTCCAGGCGATGCGAGGAGGAGTAGGCTGACGACATGGCCCGCTTCGCCGAGGTGATCGAGGTCTCCCGGCCGCTCGAGCAGGCGTTCGCGTACGTCGCCGACTTCACGACCGCTGCGGAGTGGGATCCCGGGATCGTCTCGTCGCGCCGGACGTCGGGCGACGGCGGCGTCGGGACGACCTATGCGGTCGATGCCGAGTTCCGCGGCAAGACGCTGCCGTTCGCGTACACCGTGACCGTGCTCGAGCCGAACCGCCGGATCGTGCTCCACGGGGAGGGCGACAAGGCGACCTCCGACGACGACATCACGTTCGAGCCGACTGCCGACGGCGGCACCCGCATCACCTACGACGCCGACCTGCGGCTGAAGGGCGTGCTGCGCCTGGCCGAGCCCTTCCTCGCTGGCGCGATCCGCACGATGGGCGCGAAGGCGCTGGCCGGGCTGAAGGCTGTGCTCGACGCGCACGACACGGCGACCCCCGGCTGATCCGGGCTACCCTCGGGCCGCGTCCGCGAGCATCCAGCGTTCCCGGGCGGTGCTCACGTGGCAGGGCCTTCAGTGCCATGTCGCGTCGGTCGTCTCCGTCGTGCCGGTGGTCGGCACGCGCAGCCGACGAAGCCGACATGCCTCGCGGATCAGGCACGGGCCTGCAATCGCCTCCACGGTCTGCAGGGCTCGTGCCGGGATGAGGCGATCACCGGTCTCGACGTGACGGGCGAGGGCTGCGCCGTCGGGGAAGTGCCGGGCGACCGTGTGGTCGTCGACCGCCTCCTCGTGGAGCAGCCCGTTCGTCACGAACCGGTCGACGATCGCTGCCGCCGAGGCAGCCCTGCGGAGCAGCGTCTCGTCCTCGAGTGTGCACACGACAGCTCCGCCCGCCTCGACGACCGCAGCAGGAGGGATCACCTGGAGGTCCAGCACGAGGCCGCCTGGGACGAGTGCGTCCCGGAACCGGTGCAGGGCAGGAGTGACGTCCGCAGGCTCCATGCAGCAGAGCGACCAGGAGAAGAAGACGACGTCGAACGCGTGCCCGGGCAGGTCGACGTCGAGCGCGTCGCCGGCCGTGTACGTGACGGCTGACCGGAGGCGCCGCGGGAGGCGCGCCCGCGCCCGGGCGATCGCCTCCGCGTCCGGATCGAACGCGAAGACCGTCGCCGCTTCGACTGCGATCGCGGTCGTGAGCCGACCGTCGCCCGAGCCGACCTCGCAGACGTGGGCGCCGCGGAAGTCGGTCAGGCGCCGGAGCGCTGCGAGGTGCTCCCCCTCGGGATCGAGCGCCGACCCGCCGGCCGCTGCCGCGTCCGACGAGCACGAGCCGGCACAAGAGGCCGAGCCCGGCAGGCCGGCGGGCGACTGCGAGAGTCGCGCCGCCGGCCTCCCGGTGAGCGAGCCGCACACGGCCGATCAGACCGGCTGCGGCACGATGCGGATGTAGGGGCGCGGCTCCTCCCACCCGTCGGGCCACAGCTCGCGGGCCTCCTC
>CAZUVW010000216.1:0-3591 GCA_964623875.1 uncultured Gaiellales bacterium | reverse complement strand
GCACGAGCTTCCAGCGCCGTGAGATACGGCTCATGCGCGTTGCCCTCCTTCGTGGTGGTGGTACACGGATGAAGCGGATGAACGTGCGTCGAGCGTGGTCATCTTGCGGTGCACACCCTCCTTTCCTCAGGCTTCCTGCCCGGTGGGACCGGTCGGCGCCGGCGGCGCGTCCGGCGCGGCAGGGATCCGGCCGCGCCGACCGGCCGTCCAGAGGCGGTCCCACAACCCGCTCAGGCCGTCCGGTGAGACGATGACGATCAAGAGGAAGATCACGCCGATGATGGTGTTGAAGCTGCCGCCGATGCCCGTCGTGTCGAGCAGGTCGGTCAGCCAGCTGTCGCGGATGTACGTGTTGATGACGATGTAGACGAACGCGCCGAGCCACGCGAACTCGATGCGGCCCAGGCCCCCGATCACGGCGATGATGAGCAGCTCGATCGTGGAGGCGAGGCCGACGGAGTCGGGCGAGATCTGCCCCTGCCACCAGACGTAGAGCACGCCGGCGAGCGATGCGACGAAGGCGGCCAGCCCGAAGGCGAGCATCCGGTGCAACGGCACCGCGTACCCGAGCGACGCCATCCGCACGGGCTCGTCGCGGACGCCCTGCAGCGAGAGCCCGAACGGCGTGCGCACGACGTAGCGGACGAGCAGGTAGACGGCCACCGCGACCCCGAGCGCGATGTAGTAGAGCTTGTCCGGGTTGTCGAGCACCGGCCCGATCCAGCCGGGCATGTACTGGTTGATGCCGGCGATCGGCGAGAACCCGCCGAACTGGGTCACCTGGCCGAAGAAGTAGTTGGCGATCACGGCGTACGTGAGCGTGAGCATGAGGAAGTAGATCCCGAAGCTCCGGGCGGCCAGGGCGCCGAACAGCAGGCCGATCGCCGTCGTCACGAGGATCGCCGCCACGAGCGCCAGGGTCGGATCCCACCCCAGCGTCAGCCCCTTCGTCTCGCCACCCGGCACGCGCTGGGTGACCATGTTCCCGAGCATGTAGCCGGCGATCCCCATCAGCGCGGTCTGCGCGAGCGAGACCATGCCCCCGTAGGCGGACAGGAAGACGAGGCTCGCGGCTGCGATCCCGAAGATGAACGTCTGGGTGAGGACCGTCTCCACCCAGTACTCGTTGAAGTAGGCGGGACCCGTGACCGCGACGACGAGCACGGCGATCGCGATCCCCCGCTCGACGAGGTCGCGCGGCGCGGCGCTCACGCGGCTCTCCCGAACAGCCCCTGCGGCCGGAACGCGAGCACGAGGGCGAGCAGGATGAACGTGAACACGATCGAGTACTGCGTGCAGCAGTTGTCACCGGTGGTCGGCAGGTACACGGCCGCGAACGAGAAGACGAGCCCGTAGAGCAGCGAGCCGGCGACCGCGCCGAGCAGCGAGCCCATCCCGCCGATGATCACGACCACGAGCGAGTTGAGCAGCCACTGCCCGTCCTGGCCGGGAGCGACGGCGCCCTGCGAGGCGCCGGCGGCGCCCCCGAGCGCCGCCAGCCCCGACCCGATGAAGAAGGCGAGCGCGAAGACGAGCTGGATGTTGATCCCGAGCGCCGAGGTCATCTGCTGATCGTCCACCCCCGCGCGGATCACCATGCCGGTGCGGGTGCGGTACAGCCAGAGGAACAGGCCGATGCCGACGAGGATCCCGAGCGCGAGCACGATCAGGCGCGCGAGCGAGTACTCGATCCCGAGCAGGGGGAGCTCGACCAGCTCGTTCGTCCAGCCGGGCCACGTGATGGTCGAGGCGAGGCCGTCGTTGAAGTGAGCGATCACCTGGTCGGCGGCGATCACCGAGATCGCGATCGTGATCAGCGCCTGGCGCAGCTCCTGCCCCTGGTTCCAGCGCAGGAACACCTGCTGGACGATCAGCCCGACGATGCCGATCGTCAGGGCGGCGACCGCAGCCGGGAACACCCACTCCCAGGTGCTCACCTCCGTGCCGGGGATCGTGAAGCCCGAGCCGGTCATCTGCTGCTGCACCTCCCAGGCCACGTAGCCGCCGAGGAGGTAGAACGAGCCGTGGGCCATGTTCACGACCCGCATCAGCCCGAA
This sequence comes from uncultured Gaiellales bacterium, assembly GCA_964623875.1. Lineage (GTDB taxonomy): Bacteria > Actinomycetota > Thermoleophilia > Gaiellales > Gaiellaceae > Gaiella. The sequence continues at coordinate 1,534 of CAZUVW010000216.1, read as the reverse complement.
GATGAGCGAGAAGCCGCTCGCGACGATGAACAGCAGCCCGGCGAACGTGAGCCCGTTGAGGAGCGTCCGCCAGAAGCTCTGCCAGTCGTCGGTCGCCGACCCGAAGTTGGTCGTGCGCCAGTTGCCGCCCTCGCCCGTGAACGGCGTCGCGATGACGACGACGTAGAGCAGCGCGAAGCCGACGAGGACGCCGACCAGCAGACGCGGGACCAGGGCACGGACGTCCACGTGGCGGAGGCGCTCGCTCATCCGTGGGCGAGCCTAACCGGCTGGACAGGAGCTTTCAACGGGTAACCGATAATCGATTCTCTCCTCGGGTGGCGGCGGCCGTGCGGAGGAGGGCGGCGCGCGACCACTCGGCTCGGGATTCTCCCCCATCTCGCCCACCCGCGCCATCCGCTGCGCGCGGGACGAGGCGCCCGCGATCGTCTAGCCTCTGGGCTCGGAGCAATCGCGACCACGGAGGCTGGCCCGATGAGCGAGACGACGACGGTGACGATCCCGTACGAGTCGATGGACCCGCTGGCGATCGGGGCCACCGACGACGAGTCGAAGAAGCACCGCGACACGATCCAGCTCGAGGTGCCGACCGCCAACCTCGTCGCCGACGTGCGGCCGGTCGAGCCGGCGCCGGTCGGGGACCCGACCGAGGCGGCCCGCGCCGCCCTCGCCGCGCCCGTCGGCGGACCGACGTTCGCCGAGCTCCTGTCCGGCAGGACGTCCGTCGCGGTCGTGATCGACAACCAGTTCAGGCCCACGCCCTCCTCGAAGCTCCTCCCTGCCGTCTTCGACGCCATCGAGGAGGCGGGAGTTGGCGACGTGCGCGTGTGCTGCGCGAACGGGAAGGTCTTCCCCATGTCCGAATCGGACACCGAACAGAAGGTCGGGCGGGAGAACCTCGCGCGCATGGAGCATCGCGGATGGTCGTTCACCCAGAACGACCCCCAGAACCCCGACGCCTACACCTTCGTCGGCGTCTCCTCGGGCGGAACCCCCGTCTGGCTGCTGAACGAGGTCGCCTCGGCCGACCTGACGATCACGATCGGCCAGGCCCAGGCGAATCACTGGGGAGCCGGCGGCGGCGGCAAGCTGATCCTTCCGGGCGTCGTCTCGGACGTGACCGTCGAGTCGAACCACTGCGCCTTCGTCACGTCGCCGCAGACGCACTACGGCGCCTACTGCGGGCCGATGCGATCCGACATCGACGAGGTCGCGACGATGTGCGGGCTCGACTGCACGATGAACGTGCTGCTCGACACGCACGGTCGGGTGATCGACGTGATCTTCGGGTCCCATCCGGAGGCGCACCGCGAGGCGATCCGCCGCTTCAACGACGTGTACGCGTACGAGTCGTTCGTGCCCGAGCACGGGCAGGCCGACATCGCGATCTGCGGCGTCTTCGCCCCGACCGACCACCTGTTCTTCCACACCGGCTGGGGGTGCATGTCCGCGGACCTGGTCGTCAAGGACGGTGGAACCCTGATCTACTGCTCGCCCTCGCCCGGTGTCTCGACCGCGATCGGCGACTTCCCCG
>CAZUVW010000215.1:457-3647 GCA_964623875.1 uncultured Gaiellales bacterium | reverse complement strand
CGCGTCCCAGGCGTCGCACACGGCGATCACGCGCGCGGCGAGCGGGATCTCCTCGCCGGCGAGGCCGGCCGGGTAGCCGCCGCCGTCCCAGCGCTCGTGGGACGAGCGCACGATCCGACCCACGGCGCGCAGGATCGGCGAGACGGCGAGGATCCGCTCGCCGATCAGGGTGTGCCGTTGTACGAACGCCCACTCCTCGGTCGAGAGCGGCCCCGGGTTGTGGAGGATCGTGTCGGGGATCGCGAGCTTCCCGATGTCGTGGAGCAGCGCCGCGCGCTGGAGGTCGTCGAGCTCCCCCTCCGCCAGACCGAGGTCGCGCCCGATCGCGAGCGCGAGCGAGGCGACGTCCTCCGTGTGCGCGTGGAGGCCCGGCTCGCGCTCGAGCAGCGCCTGGAGCAGCGGCCGGTGCGCCTGCTCGCGATGCGCCCGCTTCTCGTGCTTCTGCGCGTAGAGGCGGAGATCGGCGAGTCGGAGCGCCTCGCTCGGCTCGTGCGCCTCCTCGGGAAGGATGACTGCGCCGAACGAGCTCGTCACGGCGAAGCCCTCGCCGGTCTCGGCAAGGGCGCGGGCGGCGCGATCGACGAGGCGCTCGACGTCCACGCCCGCGACCGGAGCGAGCAAGCAGAACTCGTCGCCGCCGAGCCGGTAGGGCAAGACCCCCTCGTCGGCGACCGCGGCGAGCTTGCCCCCCAGGCGGGCGAGCAGCTGGTCGCCCGCCGGGTGCCCGAACGCGTCGTTGTAGAGCTTGAAGCCGTCGAGGTCGAAGATCGCGAGCAGCCACGGCTCGGCGGGCGATGCGACGCCGACCGCCTCGTCGAGGTCGGTCACGAGCCTGCGGCGGTTGCCGAGGCCCGTGATCGGATCGGTGACCGCGTCGCGACTCGTCTGCGCGAGCAGCCGCGCGTTCTCACGGAACGTGAGACGAAGACGGGCGACGACCCCCATCAGCGCGACGGTCGCCAGCGCGAGCGCGAGCAGGTTGACGCGGTGGAAGTGGTCGAGGAGGAGGATCCCGACCGCCACGGCCGCGCACGTCGCGGGCACGGCCAGCAGGGCACGTCCCGTGGCCTCGACCGTCCGATGCCTCGCACGGTCGCTCCAGCCGGCGAGGGCGATCAGCAGGAGCGCAGCGGGCCAGGTGACGTCGAGCAGGCGGCCCTCGACGTACGTGCCCTGCGCGGTCTGGAACAGGTACACGCTGTCCCCGAGAGCGAACACCGCCAGCGCGGCGCCGATCAGCAGCCAGGCCCGTCCCGGCCGCCACCCGGTGAGCGCGACGGCCCCGACCACCAGGGCGAGGAGGAACACGTCCCCGAGGGGGTAGGCGAGGTTGGTCGCGACGATCGCAGGCGGGCCGTCCGTCGTGTCCAGGACAGCGTCGACGAGCAGCGCCGAGCCCAGCGCCCCCGCGGTCAGCGCCGCGGTGCTGCCGTCGATCCACAGCCCGGGCCCGACGCCGCGGACACGCGCCCGGAACAGCAGCACCACCCCGACGTAGCTCGCGGGGAAGAACCCGAGGTAGAGCAGGTCGGCCCAGGAGGGGTAGGGCGGGCTCTCCATGTCCGCGTAGGCGACGAGCCAGACGAGCTCGGCCGCGGCGTACGACGTGACCGCGATCGCCATCGCGACCCACCCCGCGCGGTGGAGCGGGACGAGGGCGGCCCGCAGCCAGACGAGCACGGTCGCGGTCACGACGATGCCGTAGTACACGGGGTAGTCGAAGAACCAGCTCACCCGAGCGCTGTCGGGCAGCACGGTGTGCGCCGCGAAGGCGACGAGCGCCGCAACGGCGCCGACCTGCAGCACCGTGACGGCACGCTGGGCCGCAGCTGCCATCGGAAGGTCATCGGCCGGCGTGCCGTGCACCTTGATCCCTCTGGCATGCTCGCCCGATGGCAGCGTCGCCCGTGATCCCGCCCCGGCCGGGCCCTGCGCCCGACGTCGCCGTAGCAGCCACGCCCGGGGTCGCCGACGGATGCCCATGAGCCGCGAGCGCGCCCCCTGGTGGCGGCGCCGACTGGGCGCGTGGGGCGCCGCCTGCGCGGTGCTCGTCCTGACCTCGATCGGCATCGGCTTCCTCGCCGAGCGCACGACGACGACGCTCGCGGTGCAGGGCGCGCTGCTCGTCGTCGCCGCTGCCTGCTACCTGCTGGGCCTCATCCGCTCACCCGACTGATCGGCCCCGTCCCGGCCCCTCGGGCCGCCACCAATCCGGCCCGGCGGTCCGGTGGACGCGCAGGATTCGCCGCTCTCGGGCCGAACCTCGACGCAGACGACCTGGGATCGATGCGGGAGGAGTGACGATGACCGAGATGCGTGGCGTCTCGCTCGAGGCGCGCGAGGCGGTGGAGGAGGCAGCCGGTCTGTGGTGGCTGTTCCTCGTGACGGGGATCGCCTGGATGATCGTGTCCTGGCTGATCCTCCGGTGGGACTACTCGACGGTCTCGTCGATCTCCTACCTGTTCGGCGTGATGGCGATCTTCTTCGGCGTGAACGAGTTCCTGCTGCTGGCCGGCACGTCGTTCGGCTGGAAGCTCTTCCACGGGATCCTCGGCCTGCTGTTCATCGCCGGGGGCGTCTTCGCCCTGTTCAACCCGTTCGACACCTTCCTCGCGCTCGCGTCGCTCGTCGGGCTCTTCTTCATCCTCAAGGGGACGTTCGACGTCGTCGTCTCGATCGCGACGAGGAACGAGGTCGAGATCTGGTGGCTCCAGCTCATCGTCGGGATCATCGAGCTGCTCGTCGGGTTCTGGGCCTCCGGCCCGGGCTACGAGACCTGGGGACGGCAGGTCGTGCTGCTCGTCGTCTTCACGGGCTTCCTCGCCTTGGCGCGAGGGATCACGGAGATCATCTTCGCCTTCAAGCTCCGCTCGGCGGGCAAGAGCCTCGCTGCGGTCTGAGCCAGGCGAATCGGGGTTTCGAGGGGCGCCCACGAGGCGCCCCTCGTCGTGCGGACGCCGAGCGAGTCGCGGCGCGCGCGACGGCGAGCGCGCGGTCTCAGCAGCTCCGTTCGAGGGCGCGGCCGCCGAGGAGCGACCCGACCGCGAGGAGCACGGCCGCGACGAGGCAGGCAGCCGCGCCGAGGAACACCAGCGCGCGCAGCAGCGAGACGATGCCCAGCGAGGCGGGCAGCGCTGCGAAGAGCGCGAACACGGCGATCGAGAGCACGAGCGAGAGCAGAACAGGACGC
>CAZUVW010000215.1:0-447 GCA_964623875.1 uncultured Gaiellales bacterium | reverse complement strand
ACGCATCGGCGTCTGACTCCTTTCGGTCGGATGGCACGGGGGAGGACACCCGTCCGAGCGATGGCGAATGATCCTCATGCCTTCAGGATCGTCACGGCAGAGCGATTCGTAAAACGCCGATTCATCACCGTTACCATCAACGACCCCGATCGCTCGCGCATCGCGTGGTCGGGACCCCGATCAGCCTCCGCACCCTCGACGTGCTCGTCGACGCCGTCGCGCGTCGACCGCTGCGCGCGCGCAGCGGCGCGCGCGGTGACCGCGTCCGACGACGAATCGCTCGACATCGAGCGCGGCTGCTCGGCCACCAGACCGCCACCGCGACCCCGACGGAGCTTCGCGGTCGGCGCGACCTCGTGTGGATCCTGATGGCCCCGGGTGGAGTCGAACCACCGCGCGCAGATTCGAAGTCTGCCGCTCTATCCGCTGAGCTACGGGGCCGTGGAA
>CAZUVW010000214.1:0-3683 GCA_964623875.1 uncultured Gaiellales bacterium | reverse complement strand
GACGAAGTCCTGCTCCTTCACCTTCGGGCGCTGCATCCCCGCCTCGACCACCGTGTACTCCGACTCGAGCTCGGCGCCGTAGGCCCGATATCCCTTCTCGAGCCGGCCCGTGGTGCCGTAGACGCCGATCCCGCACGCCGTCAGCCCGTGCGGCGCTCCGGCCTCCCAGAGCGTGTCCCACAGCCGCGCGCCCTGCTCGATCGGCACGTACAGCTCCCAGCCGAGGTCGCCGACGTAGGAGATGCGCGAGGCGAGGACGATCTGCGAGCCCACCTCCAGCTCACGGCAGGCGCCGAACGGGAAGCCCGCGTGCGAGACGTCGTCGGAGGTGACGGACGAGAGGATGTCGCGCGCGCGAGGCCCCCACAGGCCGATCGTCGTCCACGCGGTGGTCACGTCGACGAGCGACGCCCGGCCGTCGATCCGGTCGAGGAACAGCTTGCGGTCGGCCATCCCGTGCGCACCGCCGGTGACGATGCGGAAGACGTCGTCGTCGAGCCGCATGATCGTCAGGTCGCTCTTGAACCCCCCGCCCGGCGAGAGCACCGGGGTGTAGACGACGCGCCCCACCGGCACGTCCAGCTGCGCGAGGACGGCCCCCTGCAGCGCGTCGAGCGCGCCCGGGCCGGTCACGTCGAAGATGGCGAATGCCGACAGGTCGAAGAGACCTGCGTGCTCGCGCATCGCGAGGTGCTCGGCGTTGACGATCGGCGACCACCAGCGCGCGTCCCATTCGTGCTCGCGCGGCTCGACGCCGTAGCGCTCGACGAGCGGCGCGTTCGCCTCGTACCACTGCGGCCGCTCCCAGCCGGCCGCCTCGTAGAACACCGCGCCGAGCTCCCGCTCGCGCTGGTGCATCGGCGAGATGCGCAGATCACGGTCGCTCGACCACTGCTCCGCCGGATGGACGATCCCGTAGGTCTTGGGGAACGCCTCGAAGGTGCGCGCCTTGACGTGGCGGCGTGTCTTCTGGTGGTCGTGGAAGCGGCTGATGTCCGACGAGTGCAGGTCGATGTGCGACTCGCCGTGCACCATCCACTCCGCCACCGACTTGCCGACCCCCGGCCCCTCCTTGACCCACACGGCGGCAGCCGACCAGAGGCCCTTCACCTCGGGCGTCTCCCCCAGGATCGGCATCCCGTCCGGGGTGAGCGCGATCAGGCCGTTGATCGCGTACTTCACGCCCACCGACTCGTCGCCGACGATCTCCGGCATCAGCTCGAGCGCGTCCTCCATCTGCGGGTCGAAGTCCGCCTGCGTGAACGGGAACTCCGTCGGCGACAGCGCGGCCGTCTCGATCGACGGGATCTCCTCCGGGTCGTGGAGGATCGAGCGGTGCGCGTACGAGCCGATCTCGAGGCTCGTCCCGTCCTGGCGCTCGTACATGAAGACGTCCATGTCGCGGACGATCGGGAACTCGATCGCCCGCGCGCTGCGCTCGAAGCGCGGCACCGGCCCGACGTCGATCATCTGGTGCACGGCGGGCGTCAGCGGGATGTGCGCGCCTGCCATCGCCGCGAGCAGCGGGCTCCACACGCCGCACGCGATCACGACCGTCTCGGCCTCGATCGTGCCGCGCGACGTGTGGACGCGGCGGATCCGTCCGTGCTCGACGTCCATCCCGCTCACCTCGGTGGTCGGGAACACGCTCAGCGCACCCGCCTCGACCGCGCGCTCGCGCATGATCGTGCCGGCGCGCAGCGAGTCGACCACGGAGACGGTCGGGCAGTAGAAGCCGCCGAGGAGGATCGACTCGTCGATGTAGGGGACGAGCTCCTTGATCTCGGCCGGCGTGACGAGCCGGGCGGAGTCCACCCCCCACGACGTCGCCGACGCCATCCGCCGCCGCAGCTCCTCCATGCGCTCCTCGGTGCGCGCGACCTCGATCCCGCCGCACTCCGTGTTCACGCCGAGGGCGACGTACTGCCGCTGGGACTCCAGCGTCAGCATCGTCATCTCCTTGTTGTGGTCGACCGGGAAGATGAAGTTCGACGCGTGGCCGGTCGAGCCGCCGGGATTCGGGAGCGGGCCCTTGTCGATCAGCACGAGATCGTCCCACCCCTGCTCGGCGAGGTGGTGGGCGAGGCTGTTGCCGACGATCCCGCAGCCGATCACGAGCGCGCGGGCGCGGGCGGGGAAGGTGCTCATGGAGCAGGTCTCCTCATCTGATATATGAGTTTGGAGCAAGAGAATATACGTGCGCTACCGAGACCGTACGAGACAGGAGCCTGACTGAAGTCAGGCACCGAGCCGGGTGGCGCATCGAGCAATCCACGGTGCCTGACTTCAGTCAGGCACCGTCGTGCACCGGCGCGCGTCACAGCACCGCGCGGATCGCCGCGTCGAAGCTGAGGATGTGACGTCGCATCGCCTCCTCCGCGCGGTCCGGCTCGCCATCGCGGATCGCCTCGAGCAGCTCGCGGTGCTCGTGCACCGACCGATCGAGCCGGTCGGCGACGCGGTCGAGCGCGAGGAACCAGATGCGCAGCGCGAGCACGTAGTACTCCTCGAGGGTCGCCTCGACGAACGGGTTGTGCGCCGCGCGGTAGACGTGCCGGTGGATGCGCTGGTCGAGCTCGATCAGGTGCCGCTCGTCGGGCTCGTCCGCCAGCCTGGCGACCTCGTCGAGCAGCGCCTCGGTCTCCGCCCGATCCGCCGGCGTGCTGCGCTCGGCGCCCAGGCGGGCCGCCTGGCTCTCGAGCACGAGCCGCGCCTCCGAGAGGGCGGCGATGTCGCCGACGTCCACGCCGGAGACGAACATCCCGCGGCGCGGGTAGACCTCCACCAGACGCGCCCGGGCGAGGTCGCGAAGCGCCTCCCGCACGGGTGTCCTGCCCAGCCCGAGGCGCCCCATCAGCTCGCGCTCGCTCACGACCGAGCCCGGAGGAAGCTCGAGGGTCACGATCAGCTCCCGGATCGCGAAGAAGGCCTGATCGGCGAGCGAGAGCGGCGGCTCCCCTTCGTGCGGGCGGATGAGCGGGGCGGTTGTCACGGGCGGATCTCGGGTCGGGTCGGGCCGGCTCGGCTCTGGGCCTTTGCGCGGCGCGCGCCTCGGAGAGCGGCGAGCCGGGCCGGCCCTGGCAGGTGGGAGGGCGCGGAGCGCCCTCCCACCTGCCTCGGTCACTTCACCCAGGCGTTGACGGTCTTGGGGTTCGCCTTGACCCACACCGCCGCGGCCTTGTCCTTGGACATCTTCTTGCCCGAGATGAGGTTCGCGACGAAGTTCTGGTCCTTCGAGGTCCACTTGAACTTCTTCACGACCTTCAGCGCAGGCGAGCCGCTCTTCATGAAGTCGGCGCTGACGAGCTTGTCGAGCCGATACGACGGGTACTCGCACGCGTACTGCTTCGGGTCGCCGCCCTTCTTCTCGTCGTCCTGGCAGCCCTTGAAGCGCGGCGGGAGCTTCACCCGGACGAGGTCGTACTGGGCGTTCAGGTACTGCGGGTCGTACCAGTAGAAGAGCACCGGCTTGCGCTGCTTGTAGAGCTGCGTCCAGCGCGCCACCTGTGCGGGCTCCGCTCCGGCGACGACGTGCTTGAGGTCCAGACCGAGGCCCTCGATGATCGCGCGGTCCTTCTGCACGTACGACGGGTCACCGCCGAGGAACATCCCCTGCGACCCGGACTCGGGCGACTTGAAGACGGACTCCTTGCCCTTCAAGCCCTTCCACGTCTTGAACTGCG
>CAZUVW010000213.1:0-3690 GCA_964623875.1 uncultured Gaiellales bacterium | reverse complement strand
GCGGCGCTCGGCGACCGCTGGCTCGTGACCGAGCGGGACATCGTGGCGCTCGACGCAACAGGCGTGGAGCTCGACCTCGCCCGGATCCGCGAGCTGGTCGACGAGGTCGGCGCCCATGAGCATCAGGGCAGACCTGCGTGCGCGGGCTGCCACGCCAAGCTCATGGGGGCGGTCGACCTCGCGCGCGGCGCCTTCATGGAGGGCTTCGGGCTTCGGGACAGCGCGGCGTTCGACGACTGGCAGCAGCTCGTGGCAGACGATGTCTCGCGCGAGGTCGCGGCACTGCTCGATCTGGTCGCGGACGACCTCTCCGCCCGTGGCGACCATCCGCAGGCGCTCGCGGTCGCACGCCGACGCCTCTCGCTCCAACCGCTCCACGAGCCTGCGCACCGCCAGCTGATTCGCCTGCTCGCCGCGAGCGGCGACCGCTCGGCAGCGCTCGAGCAGTATCGGGAGTGCGTTCGTGCGCTCGACCGCGAGCTCGGCGTCCACCCGCTCGCGGAGACGACGGAGCTCTACCACGCGATCCTCGACGGGACGCTCGAGTCATGGTCGGTCGTGCCGGATCGGCATCCGGTGGAGACGGCCGGCCCGACACCGGAGCGGTATCCGCTCGTGGGCCGTGACACAGCGCTGGCGACGCTCACAGGGCTGCTCGACCGCATCGATACGGATGGGCGCCTGGCGGTCATCGTCGGCGAGGCCGGGATCGGCAAGACCCGCCTCGCCGAGGAGCTCCTGGCTCATGCACGCGCCTGCGGACGAACCGCCTTCTCCGCCCGGTGCTTCCCGCACGAGTCGGACCTCGCCTACGGTGTGATCGCGGAGCTGACGCGCGCGGCGCTCCTCGTCCGGACACCGGACACGACGCTCGGGTGGTGGGCGGACGACGTCGCACGCATCGTGCCCGAGCTCGGTCGTGCGCCCGGCTCGCAGCTCGACAGCCTCGCCGCGCAGTCGCGCTTCTACGAGGCGGTGTTGGCGCTGCTCGTCGAGACCGCGTCCGCGAACGGCCCCGGACTCATCTGCGTCGACGACCTCCAGTGGGCCGACAGGTCGTCGCTCGGACTGCTCGGCTATCTGGCCAACCGGCTCCGTAGCCGCCCTCTCCTTCTCGTGCTCAGCTGGCGGGACGACGAGGTCGACGCGTCGCATCCCGTCAATGCGCTGGCCGACGCGGCTCGACGCACGCGGGACGGTCGCCTGGTCACCCTCGACCGTCTCTCACGCGACGACGTCGAGACGCTCGTTCGCTCGGCGGGTCACGAGACCGACCTCGCGCCGCGTCTCCACCGACGCTCGAGTGGGCTTCCGTTCTTCGTCGTCGAGTACCTCGACGCCGTGGGGGACGCAGCCGGCGATGCCGGCTCGACGATGCCCGCCGGCGTGCGCGAGCTGCTGCTCGCCCGGCTCGGCACGGTGGGTGAGCTCGCGACCCAGGTCGTCGCCGCGGGGGCCGTGATCGGACGCGGGTTCACGGTCGAGTCCGTCCGCGACTCGAGCGGTCGTACCGACGAGGAGGTCGTGGTCGCGATCGAGGAGCTGGTCGGTCGAGGCATCCTGACCGAGGGCGTCGACGGCAGCTTCGAGTTCCGGCACGAGCAGACGCGCGAGCTGGTCTACGAGGGGATGACACGTGCTCGCCGCCGCCTCCTCCATCGACGGGCCGCCGACGCGCTCGCCACGGGGGCGCGCGGTGGCGATCAGACAGCCGTGGTCGCACGCCACTTCGAGCTCGGCGGCGACGAGCTGGCTGCCGCCGAGCTCTACCAGCTCGCCGGCGATCGCGCACGCGGGCTCTATGCGAACGTCGAGGCCCTGGGCCACTATCGCTCGGCGCTCGCGCTAGGGTCACCGCAGGTGGCCGAGCTCCATGCCGCGATCGGCGACCTGGAGACGCTCGGCGGCCACTACCCGTCCGCGCTCGCGAGCTACGAGGCGGCCGCAGCGCACGCCGATCCGGACGCGTTGCCGGCGATCGAGCATCGCATCGGGCTGCTCTACCTGCGACGTGGAGCGTGGGAGCTGGCCGACGCGGCCCTCGCCTCCGCTGTCGACGGTCTCGCCGAGCCCGAGGCCGCCCGGGCGCTCGCGGATCGGAGCCTGGTCGCCCATCGGCGCGGGCGGACGGACGACGCCGAGGCGCTCGCGCACGAGGCGCTCGACCGCGCGATGCTTACGGGCGACGGCCGCGCGCTGGCGCAGACGCGGAACCTGCTCGGGATGCTGGCCGAGGCGCGTGGCGACCGACGGACGGCCGAGGCCGAGCTCGTGACGAGCCTCGAGCTCGCGCGCGACGCGGGGGATGCGCCGGCCGAGGTCGCAGCGCTCAACAACCTCGCGTTGGTTGCAGGACGCGCGGGCGACGTGGATCGGAGCGTCGAGCTCGGCCGAGAGGCGCTCGACCTGTGCGTGAAGCTCGGAGACTGTCACCGCGAGGCCGCGCTCCGCAACAACCTCGCGGACATGCTCCACCGGGCGGGCCGTGCGGAGGAGGCGATGGCGGCGCTGAAGGAGGCGGTGTCGATCTTCGCCGAGATCGGGGAGGACGCGCGCCGCGAGCCCGAGCTCTGGAAGCTCAGCGAGTGGTGAGGGAGACTCCGGGGCGCGGCTTCAGCCTCGCCCCGTGACCTCAGCCCTCGGCGGAGTCGTCGGTGGCGGCCGGCTCGTCCGGCGGCACGGTGACGGGCTCGGGCGGCGCGGCGGGCGGCTCGATCACGCGCATCTCGACCTTCGGGTCGTCCGGGCCCGCATCCTCGCGCCGGTCGACGACGATCGTCGCGCCCTCGGGCAGCTCACGGCCGAGCACGAAGTCGGCGAGCGGGTCCTCGATCAGGCGCTGGATCGCGCGGCGCAGCGGCCGAGCGCCCATCGCCGGGTCGTAGCCCTCCTCGACGAGCAGCTCCTTGGCCGGCTCGGTCAGCTCGATCATCGCGCCGTGCACGGCCATCTGGTCGCGCAGCCGCTTCATCATCAGGTCGACGATCTGCATGATCTCGTGCTTCTCGAGCTTGTGGAAGACGATGATCTCGTCGATGCGGTTCAGCAGCTCGGGTCGGAAGACCTTCTTCAGCTCGCCCATCACGCGGCTCTTCATGTCGTCGTAGCCGAGGCCGCTCTCGTCGCCGACCGTGAAGCCGAGCGACTGGTTCTTCGAGATCTGGGCGGCGCCGATGTTCGAGGTCATCACGACGATCGTGTTGCGGAAGTCGACCTTGCGCCCCTGGGCGTCGGTCAGCTTCCCGTCCTCGAGGATCTGCAGCAGGATGTTGAAGACGTCCGGGTGCGCCTTCTCGATCTCGTCGAGCAGGAGCACCGAGTACGGCTTGCGCCGCACGGCCTCGGTGAGCTGGCCGCCCTCGTCGTAGCCGACGTAGCCCGGGGGCGAGCCGACGAGCCGGGACACGGAGTGCTTCTCCATGTACTCCGACATGTCCACCTGGATCATCGCGTCCTCGTCGCCGAAGAGGAACTCGGCGAGCGTGCGCGCGGTCTCGGTCTTGCCGACGCCGGAGGGGCCGAGGAAGATGAACGAGCCGGTCGGGCGCTTCGGGTCCTTGATCCCGGCGCGTGCGCGGCGGATGGCCTTCGAGACGGCGACGATCGCGGCCTCCTGGCCGATCACGCGCTTGTGGAGCTCCTCCTCCATGCGGATCAGCTTCTGCGACTCGGCCTCGGTGAGCTTGAAGA
>CAZUVW010000212.1:0-3693 GCA_964623875.1 uncultured Gaiellales bacterium | reverse complement strand
GACGACTCGCCGCCGCCGCTCTGGGTCTCGCCATCGCACTCTCCTCCTCGAACTGCCGACTGAACGCCAATGAAAAAGGGCCCGGACGCAGGCGCGATCGCCACGCGTCCGAGGCCCCGTCGCCTCGAAAGACGTCCGAACGCTAGCAGGTGGTCTCGTCGACGTGCGGCATGCGACGGAGCGCCCGGCCGTAGAGCACCAGCGCGGGCGCGAGCAGCAGCGCACCGAGGCCGAGCCCCGCGCGCAGCGAGAACGCCGTGGCGACGCCCCCGATCGCCGGGCCGCCCGCCACCTGCCCGACCGCGTCCGCCTGGCTGACCACCGAGAGGGTCGTCGCACGGACGCTCGAGTCCTCGATCGTGCGATTGACCCAGACGCTCGTCAGCGGGGCGACCAACGAGCGCACGCCGACCAGCACGAGGTAGGCGGCGCAGGCGAGCAGGAACGAGCCCGCGAGCGCGAAGCCGAGCGCCGCGACGAGCAGCACGGCGTTGAGGGCGGTGAGCACGCGCGCGAGCGTCCGCGTCGGCGCGTCGCCGAGCCGGCGCGCCGCGACCTCGCTCGTGACGATCCCGGCGACGAACGCGACGCCGGTGAGGACGCCGATCGCGGTGACGTCGGCGACGCCCGACGGCAGCCCGACGGCGAGGAACTGCGCGACCCACAGCCGGTCGAACGACTCCGTCCAGGCTCCGTAGGCGAACGCGATCCCGAGCAGGAGCAAGAGCATCGGGTGGCCGCGGACCGCACGCGCACCGCGCGTTGCGGTCGCGGTGAACGCGCGGACACCGCCTTCCTCGGGCGTGCGGTGTGGTCGGAACCCGGTCTCGGGCATGACGAGCGCGAGCGCGACGGCGATCGCGAGCATCACGACGCCACCGGCAAGGATCGCGCCGCGCAGGCTGACGCCTCCGACCAGCGTGCTCAGCACGACGCCGAGCAGGGCGCCGGCCCAGCCGGCCTGCGCTCCGCGCAGGACGATCCGCGTCAGCCGGTCGGTGCCCACCTCGTCTGCGATCCAGGCGTCGAACGCGCCCGACTGGAACGTGTAGCCGATCCCCCACAGCCCGTAGGCGGCGATCACGAGCGGCACGCTCTCGACGAGGCCGAAGAGGAGAACGGCGACCCCGATCACGACGTACGAGATCACGATCGAGGTTCGCCTGCTGATCGTGTCGGCGACGACCCCGGTCGGCACCTCGAAGAGGAAGATCGCGAGCTCCATCGCCGTGCCGCAGAGGACGAGCGCGAGTGGGCTCATCCCGAGCTCGGTCACGAAGTAGAGGTTCGTGACCGTGAACGTGAGCATGCTCGCGAGCGACTCGCAGAAGATCAGGCCGACGTAGACGGGGATGGCTGGCGCGCGCACGGCTCAGTGGTCGAAGCGGAGCACCGGCTCGCACGTGTCGACGGTGATCGGGCACGCGACAGGATCGTCGACGACCGACCCGGCCGCCTCGTCCCGAACCGGCACCGCGCCCACGTCACCCGCTCCGCTTCAGCTTGCCGTTGCGCTTCGCGTAGACCTCGCCTCGACCGAACACCCACAGGCCGAGCGGGATCGAGACGACGCCGATCACGAGCAGCGGCCACACGTCCGCCCACGCCAGCCCTGCCCCGTCGAGGATGGACGCGCGGATCCCGCGCAGCGCGTAGGTGGCGGGCGAGATCGTCGACAGCCACTCCATCCAGGCCGGCAGCACGCTGACGGGGTAGTAGACCCCCGAGACGACGAGCAGCATCCCCTGCGCGATGAAGCCGAGCTGGGCGCCCTTCTCCGGCGAGACGAGCGGCAGCACCGCGGTCATCATCCCGATCCCGAAGAAGGACACCGACGCGATCATCAGGATCGCGAGCGCCGCCGCGAAGTTGGCGTCGGGGAAGGCCAGCCCGAACGAGAGCGCCACCACGGCGAACAGCAGCACCGCCCGCACGAGGCCGTAGAGGACCGCGAACACGCCCGAGCCGCCGAGGTGCATCGCCCGCGAGAGCGGGGCCATGAACGTGTACTCGATCGTCCCCTCCCAGCGCTCCCATGCCACGGTCTCCGTGATGAACTCGAAGATGATCCCGAGGTACGCCCACACGACGGCACCGATCAGCAGCGTCGTGGTCGCACGGTCGACGTCGATCTCGCCGCCGGTCGCCTCGAAGCCCTTGGCGATGAAGACGATCGTCAGCGTGTTCGCGACCGTCCACACGAAGAACGCGACGTCCCAGTAGATGTAGCGCCGGGTGAGGTAGACGTTCCGCTCCACGACCCCGGCGAGGCCGATCAGCTCCTCCCGCGCGGAGAGCGCGATGCTCCTCATGCGTACACCTCCCTCTCGTCCTCCTCTGTGAGCTCGTCCTCGAACCCGCGCCCGGTCGCGACGAAGAACGCCTCCTCGAGCGTGTCTGCGCCGTAGCGCGCCTTGAGGTCGTCCGCCGGCTCGAGCGCGAGCAAACGGCCGCGGTCGAGGATCCCGACCCGCTCGGCGAGGGCCTCGGCCTCTGCGAGGTCGTGCGTGCAGAGCAGGATCGTCGCGTCGTGCGCGGCCCTGACCTCGCGCACGAACGCCTGCACCTCGAGCTTGGAGCGCGGGTCGAGCCCGGTCGTCGGCTCGTCGAGCAGCAGCAGCACCGGGCTCGTCAGCAGCGCCCGGGCGAGCGCGACCTTCTGCTGCATCCCGCGCGAGAGGTTCTCCATCGGCTCGCCGCGCCGGCCGGCGGGGAAGCCGACGCGCTCGAGGATCTCCGGGATCCGCGCGACCGTGTCCCGCGGGGTCATCCCGTAGAAGCGCGACGCGTACTGGAGGTTCTCGGCGGGCGACATCTTCTTGAAGAAGCTCGCCTCGACGGAGACCCGGTTGACGAGGCGTCGGACGGCCTTCGCATCGCGTACGACGTCGTGCCCGAACACCCGGGCACTGCCCCCGTCCGGGAGGAGCAGCGTGGACAGCAGCCGGACCATGGTGGACTTGCCCGAGCCGTTCTGGCCGAGGATCGCGACGCACTCGCCGCGGGGGATCGAGAGCGTCAGATCGTCGAGGGCGGCGACGCGACGGCGGCCGCGACGGCGGTCCTGTCGGGTGAACTCCTTGCGCAGCGCCTCGGTCTCGACGGCGACGTCACTGCGGACGGGTGGTGCGGTCTTCACGGATGCTCCTTCGGGTCGTGCGTTCCAGGACGTGCGGGAAGAGGCTCCGCGGGGCGGGCCTCGGCAACGGGTGTCCTAGAACCGGAGCAACATCGCGCGCGAGACGCTAGCACCCCGCGCTCGGCTTCGCCAGTCCTCTGCCGCTTGCGGACGACGTCCCCCCTCGCTAGCCTGTCCGCCACCGGCGGGGGCGACGACGGCCCCGCATCAGGCAGCGACGCCTCATTCCCGGCCGACGAGGGCCGTGGGGAATGGGGCGTTTTGCGTTGGTCCGAAGGAGCTCCCGTGAGAGCAGATCAGTGATGAAGAAGCGTGGGGGAACCCATGGTTCCCCCACGGGCCCCCTCCTTCGCCGCACCGCAGCGGCGAACCCGGTTCTGGCCTCCCGGCCGGCGAAGCCGGCCTCCGGCCGCAGGCGGCATCTGCGTGGCAGCCGTGTCGTCCCAACCCGGTCCGCGGCGTGGGACACGACGGAGAGGAGCATGCCGTGATGAAGGTCGAGGCGGTCGTCGTCCGCGACCGCGTGGAGACGGTGATGGAGGCCGTCGAGGAGC
>CAZUVW010000211.1:0-3701 GCA_964623875.1 uncultured Gaiellales bacterium | reverse complement strand
CCGGCGAGCTTCCACGGCGAGCACTACCGCTTCGACGACGTCTGGCTCGAGCCGAAGCCGTGGCGCGCCGACGGGCCGCGTCTGTGGTTCGGCGGCGAGAGCGTCCATCCGCGGCTGCTGCGGCGGCTCGTCGAGCACGGACACGGCTTCCACCCCCTCGGCATCGTCCGCCGTGAGGACGTGGAGCAGGTGCGCGGGGCGCTGGAGGCCGCGGGCCGCGACCCCGACGCGCTGGAGGTCGTCGGCGGGATGCGCTCGCCGTTCCCCGACGACACGAGCGTCGCAGCGCTCGGCCCAGCGATCAAGTCGATCCCGCCCCAGTGGGAGGCGGGCGTGCGCACGTTCTGCATCAAGCCGAACCAGTACATCGACGAGCTCGAGGCCTTCCCCGCGTGGTGCGGCGAGGTGACGGCGCGGGTCGCGGCGCTCGGGCTGCGAGGATGACCGGATGAGCGCCGTCGAGGAGTGGGCAGCGTCGATCACCGTCGAGCAGCTCGACGACGATCCGTACCCGATCTACGCGCGGATGCGCCGCGAGGCGCCCGTGTGCTTCGTGCCCGCCGTGGGGCTGTGGTTCGTGACCCGTTGGGCCGACGTCGAGCGCGCGGCCTCGACCCCCGAGCTGATCGACTCGAGCGTGACGCCGTCGCCGCTCGACCGCACGATGGGCGGGAAGAGCATCCTCGTCCTGGACGGCTAGACGCAGAAGCGCCTGCGGGCGATGCTCGATCCCGCGCTTCGTCCACGGGCGGTCGAGGCGGGAACCCCGGGCCTGATCGAGCCGCTCGTCGCCGACCTGCTCGACGGCCTCGAGGGTCGTGACGAGGCGGAGTTGATGGCCGAGTACTTCGAGCCCGTCTCGGTGCTCGGCCTCGGGCGGATGCTCGGCCTCGGGCACCTCCCCGGCGACACGCTGCGTCGCTGGTTCCACGGTCTCGCGCAGGGCGCGATCAACTTCGAGGACGATCCGGCCCGCTGGGCGGTGGCCGACGCGACGGGCGCGGAGATCGACCGCGAGCTCGCGCCGGTGTTCGAGCGCCTGGCCGCGGAGCCGGACGGCAGCATCGTCGCGACGATGCTCGAGCACGCCGAGGGCCCGCTCGACGAGCGGGTGACGCAGATCCTCCCGACGCTGAAGGTGATCCTGCTCGGCGGGATGCAGGAGCCCGGGCACGCGGCCGGGACGACGCTGGCGGGGCTCGCGCTCTCGGGCCAGCTGGCGGAGGTCGCAGCCGCTCCGGCCGAGCTCGTGCCTCGTGCGATCGAGGAGGGACTGCGCTGGGTCTCGCCGATCGGCACCCAGACGCGGCGTTGTCTCGTCGACGTCGAGCTCGGCGGGCGCACGCTTCCCGCCGGTGCGAACCTCGGCGTGCTCGTCTCGTCGGCCAACCGCGACGAGGCGGTCTGGGGCGAGACGGCCGACGTCTTCGACCTCCACCGGCCGAAGCGGAACCACGCGGCGTTCGGGTTCGGGCCGCACTTCTGCTCGGGGCACCACTTCTCCCGTGTGCAGATGCGGATCGCGATCACCCGGCTCCTGGAGCGGTTCCCGCACCTGAGCGTCCGGGGCGAGCGGCCACCGGTGTTCACCGGCTGGGAGTTCCGCGCCCCGCGCAACCTCGACGTGGTGCTGCGCGGGTGACCTGGGTCGACGCGACGTCAGCGGCGCTCCCGGACGGGACGCTGGTCGCGCTCCGCGCGGGCGGCGAGCTCGTCGCGCTCGGGAAGGCCGATGGCGTCTGGCACGCGCTCGACGGCTGGTGCACGCACGCCGAGTGCCCGCTCACCGACGGCTGGCTCGAGGACGGCGCGCTGCGCTGCGCCTGCCACGCGGCGCTGTTCGACCTCACGACGGGTGCGCCGCTCGAGGGCCCGGCAGACGATCCGGTGCGCGTCTACCCGACGCGGGTCGTGGACGGCCGCGTCGAGGTCGAGCTGGGATGAGAGCCGAGGTCGCGGTCGTGGGCAACGGCGTCGCGGGCTACGCCTGCGCGGCCCGGCTCGCGAAGCACGGCATCAGGCCGCTCCTCGTCGGTCGCGGGCTCCCCGTCGACCGTCCCCCGCTGAGCAAGGCGGCGCTCGCGGACGGCGAGCCGCGACTGCTCGCCACCGCCGAGAAGCTCGCCGAGCGGGGCATCGACCTGCTCGACGCCATGGTGGACGACGCCGACCTCGCAGCTCGTCGCCTCGTCGCCGGCGGGGAGGAGGTGGAGGCCGACGCGATCGTGCTCGCCACGGGGCTCTCGTACCGACCGCCGCCGATCCCGGGGCTCGAGGTCGCGCACGTCAACGCGACGCCGGGCGGGATGCGGCGACTCGCAGCCGCGCTCGCGGGCGGGCCGCGCACCGTCGCCGTGATCGGCGGTGGGCTGATCGGGGTCGAGACGGCGGCGACGCTCGCCGGTCAGGGCCACGCCGTGACGGTGCTCGACGTGCTCCCCCGGCCGTTCGATCGCCTCCACGACCCTCTGCCTGCGATCGCCGAGGCGACGCTCGCCGACCTGGGGATCCCGTTCGTCGGCAACGCGGCCGTCGAGGAGGTGGTCGTCGAGCAGGGCGGCCAAGTGACAAGTTGTCACGAGCATGGGTCGGTGACCACGGACGTGGTGGTCGCGGCGCTGGGCGGACGGGTGGTCGCGCCGTCGTGGCTGGCAGACGCCGGTGTCGCGCTCGACGGCCCGCTCGAGGTGGGCGCCGACATGGCGGTCCCGGGTCTGCCGGGTGTGCGCGCGGTCGGCGACCTCGTGCTCGTGCCGCACGCGCGCTATGGCCCGATCCGGTTCCCGCACTGGGATGCGGCGGTCGGCACGGGCGAGCAGGCAGCCGACGCGATCGCCGGCGTCGCGCAGCCCTACGAGCGGCTCCCGTACTGGTGGAGCGACCTCGGCCCGCGGCGGCTCGCGGAGGTGGGGTGGGCGGGAGCCGTCGCCGTCTGGGAGGAGGAGGACGGGCTCCACGTCGGGCGCGATCCGGACGGAGCGGTGGCGGCCGCGCTCGTCGTGGACGAGCCACGTCGTCTGCGCGAGGCACGAGCGCTCGTGCTGGGCGACGCCTGAGCGGCCGTACACTCCGCGTGTGACCGAGGGCGGCACGCCACGGGCGGACGGGACGATCGGCGTCCTGCGGCTCGACGCGTCGCGCGAGGAGGTGATCACGCGGGCTGCGGAGATCGTCCTCGCCGGCTGGCGCAGCTTCGACCAGGCTCGCCACAGCGAGCCGCCGCTGGACGCGCACTTCGACGCCCTGTTGGCGCTGCCGCTGCCGACCGGCCCATCGCCGGTGCTCGACGTGCTCGAGGAGGCGGCCACCATCCTCGACCGGTCGATCGCGCAGCCCCGCCCCCGGTACTTCGCGTTCGTCGGCTCCTCG
Source organism: uncultured Gaiellales bacterium (assembly GCA_964623875.1). Classification (GTDB taxonomy): domain Bacteria; phylum Actinomycetota; class Thermoleophilia; order Gaiellales; family Gaiellaceae; genus Gaiella. Next base: position 332 of record CAZUVW010000211.1, on the reverse strand, counting down.
GGGCTCCCGATCGGCGTCGTCGCCGACCTGCTGGCCGCCTGCTTCGACGTGAACCTCGCGACCTGGGCCGCGGCTGCGACGCGCATCGAGCAGCAGGCCGTGCTGTGGGCGGGCGAGTTCCTCGGCTTCCCGGCGGGATCCGGCGCGTTCACGAGTGGCGGCACGGTCTCCAACGTGACCGCGCTGGCCGCCGCGCGGGAGCGCTCGCTCCCCGGAGCCCGCCGCACGGGTCTGGCGGGGGTCCGGGCCGCGCTGTACTGCTCGGAGGAGGCGCACTACTCGGTGAAGCGCGCCGCCGGGACCCGGTCGCGCAGGCGTCGCGCGGCCGTCAC
>CAZUVW010000210.1:0-3726 GCA_964623875.1 uncultured Gaiellales bacterium | reverse complement strand
CACATCGACGGGAGGGTTTGGCACCTCGATGTCGGCTCGTCGCATCCTGGGGCTGAAGCAGGTCCCAAGGGTTGGGCTGTTCGCCCATTAAAGCGGCACGCGAGCTGGGTTCAGAACGTCGTGAGACAGTGGATATCGCTGTCTATAAATCTGGCTATATGCTGGAAACTCCGAGTATCCCGCACTACTCACCGGGACGTCCGACCAGACGTTTACGGTAGTGACAACGTGCCGGGTGCGGACAATCAGCAGGAAAGGCTGGATAGCTACATCGCTGGGTATGTCGACGGAGAAGGGAGCTTCTCGGTCTCGGTGCAGGCGAATCCGAGCTGTCGCGTCGGGTATCAGCTGGTTCCCGAGTTCCACGTCAGCCAGAACGCTGACAGGGCTCAGGTGCTCGAGCTGATCCGCGAACGGCTCGGGTGCGGCTACATCAAGCCGAACAGGAAGCGCGACAGGGCGCTCGTCCTGGTCGTTCGCGACCGGCGTGAGCTCCTCGAGCGGGGGCCCCTTCTTCGAGCGCCACCCACTGCTGTCGAGCAAGCACGCGGACGTCGAGACGTTCGCAAAGGTTGTTCGAGGCATGGCTCGAGGTCACCATCTGACCGACTCGGGCTTCCGTGAGCTCCTGGAGCTCGCGCTCTCGATGAACGGGAGCGGGAAGCATCGTCGACGTCGATGGGCGGAGCTGGTAGCTGTCCAGAATCCTCAGAGACTGCACGCCAGACAGGGCCGCGAGGCCCGGAAGATACAGTCCGAGCTGCATGGCGACATGCAGAGTCAGGCAGAAATGACCTGACCTCCACGACGGCGCTTGCCCGCGCCGAGACGGGAGTAACAACACTGTCGGTCCCTATCCGCCATGGGCGTTGGGAGCTTGAGAGGAGTCGTCTCTAGTACGAGAGGACCGAGATGAACAGACCTCTGGTGTAGCAGTTGTCCTGCCAAGGGCACCGCTGCTTAGCTACGTCTGGATGGGATAACCGCTGAAAGCATCTAAGCGGGAAGCCCACCTCGAGATGAGGCTCCCCATCACTTCGAGTGAGTAAGGGCCGTGGAAGACCACCACGTCGATAGGCGGGCGGTGCAAGCGCAGCAATGCGTTCAGCTGACCCGTACTAATTGCCCGAGGTCTTGATTGAGAGCACTGCAGGGTCGCTATGGAGTTTTGAAGGTGAGCGGAGCCCGGTCGACACACGGCTACGGGCGCTCCCTTTGACAGTTCGGCGGTCATAGCAGCGGGGAAATACCTCTTCCCATTCCGAACAGAGAAGTCAAGCCCGTCTGCGCCGATGGTACTTGGGGCGCGAGCCCCTGGGAGAGTAGGGTGCCGCCGGATTTTCTGGTGGGGGAACCCCTGGTTCCCCCACCGTCCCCTCCCTCTCCGGCCGGGGAACCGCATGGTTCCCCCAGCGACCCCCTCCTTCAGCGCGCGGCACGGGTGAGTCGCGCTTGGCCTCCCCGGCCGGCGAAGCCGGCCTCCGGCCGCGACGGCTCGCGCACTGGTCAACCGGCAGGGCGTTCGGGGTCGGCCGCTCCCGGTGTCGGCGCGGCTCCGCCGAGCGCTCGGAGTCGCTTCACGCGCTCCTCGACGGGGGGGTGCGTGACGAACATGCGCGCGACGCGCTCCGTGGGGTCGAAGGGGCTCACCGTGTAGAGCGGCTCCGTCGCGATCGAGGCCTCGAACGAGACGAGGTCGCTCGCGCGATCGAGGCGCAGGAGCGCGTCGGCGAGGTCGTGCGGGTCGCTCAGCGCCGCAGCCGCGGCGTCTGCGGCGAGCTCGCGCTTCTCCGAGAGCAGGAGATGCGTGAACGCCGAGGCGACGGGCGCGAGCACGGCGAGCAGAGCGCGTGAGAGCCACCCGCCCACACGCGTGAGCTCGAGGAGGGTGGCCGCCAGGACCACCGCGAAGGTCTGGGTGAGCACGTCGCGGCGCCGGACGTGGACGAGCTCGTGTGCGAGCACCGCCTCGAGCTCGTCCGTCGACAGCGCCCCCAGCAGACCGGAGCTCACCACGACGGTCGATCCCTGCGGGCCACGTCCCACGACGAACGCCCGTGGGAACCCGTCCGTGATCAGCGCAAGGCTCGGCGGGCGGACTGCGAGCTGCGCGGCGAGACGATCGACCTTGGAGCGAAGGAGAGGTTGCTCGGCGGCCACGAGCGGACGCGCGCCCAGCATCCCGAGCAGGATCCGGTCGCCGAACGCGTAGACCCCGGAGGCGGCGAGCGCCGAGCAGAACGCGAACAGCGTCGCGCCGCGCAGGTCGGCGACCAGCCAACCGAGCCCGCCGAACGCCGCTGCGAGCACGAGCACGAGCAGCCACGCCATGCCGAGGTTGCGCGCGGCCGCGGCGCGCACGGCTCAGGCGTCGTCGTCTTCGTCGTCGACGCGCTCGTCGCGGTCGACGTCCTCGAGCCCGCGTGGCGGCCAGTCGGGCTGCGGCGCGTCACATCGGCTCGAGCAGTGCAGCGAGGCGACGTTCTGCAGGGGAACGAGGATGTGACCGTTCAGCTCGACGTGGGGGACGTCCTCGATCGAGCAGTACGCCGTCAGCACGCCCTCCTGGTACTCGCCCCCGAAGAGCGCCAGCTCGACCTGCTCGCCCTTGTACTTGTTCGTGTAGTCCTCCACGAGGCGCGGAGTCTAGCGGCGGCGCACGCGGTCACGGCGGCAGCGGGAGAGCGGGCGAGCATCCGTCCGGGCCGGGCGGGCCGGCCCCGATACCGAGTCGGGCCAACGGGCCGTCGGACGCTCGGCCACGGGACGCTCAGCCGAGCACGAGGCGTCCGTCGACGACGGCGAGCTCAACCGTCGCGCAGTTCGGCACGGGCTCCCCCGGGTCGCCGGTCGCGGCCCGGCGTGCTGCGCGGATCGCTCCGCCGTGCGTGACGGCGACCACGCAGCGACCGGGATGCTCCTCGGCCAGGCGCACAAGCGACCGCTCGACGCGCTCACCAAGGGCCTCCCGGCTCTCCCCGTCGTGCCCGATCTCCCCGGCCTGCCAGCGCGCGAACCCCTCCGGGAACCGCTCCGCGACCTCCGCGCGGGTGAGGCCCGACCACGAGCCCACGTCGATCTCGCGAAGGTCGGCGTCCTCGACGACCGGCAGCCCCAGCCGCTCGGCAACGATCGCGGCGGTCTCGGCTGCCCGCGCGAGGTCGCTCGAGACCACCACCTCGACCCCGACGTCGAGCAGCCGGTCGGCCAGCTCGAGGGCCTGGGCGCGACCGGTCGCGTTCAGCGGCGGATCGGCGTGTCCCTGCCAGCGGCCGACCGCGTTCCAGTCGGTCTCGCCGTGGCGAGCGAGGAGCAGCCGGGTGCGCATCGACGCACCGTAGTCCGCGGCGCACCCGTCGGCGAGGCGCTCCTATACTGGCGCCCCCATGGACCTCGAGCTCACCGGGAAGGTCGCGCTCGTCACCGGCTCCAGCCGCGGCATCGGGCGGGCGACGGCGATCCGTCTCGCCCAGGAGGGCGCGTCCGTCGTCCTCTGCGCGAGAGGGTTGGATGACCTGAATGCCGCCGTCGCGCTCGCCGGTGAGGTCGGCGCGGCGGTCGGCGTGGTCGCCGACGTGACCACGGACGAGGGGGCGCAGGCGGCGGTCGACGCGGCTGTCGAGCGGTTCGGCGGGCTCGACGTGCTGGTCAACAACGTCGGTGGCTCCGGGGCGCGGACGGTCGCCGACATGGACGCGGCCGACCTCACCAGGGTGCTCGATCTCA
>CAZUVW010000209.1:0-3756 GCA_964623875.1 uncultured Gaiellales bacterium | reverse complement strand
ATGCGATGGGCCTCCTCTCGGGTCGCATCCGGACAGCAACCAAAGGCTGCCACCCGCAGGAGGCCCCCTTCATCGCCATTCAGCCAGGCTCCTGTCGTCCGCGGAGGCGAGGCCGCGCGAGTGGACGCGGGTGCGCTGCGGTGATATATCACCGCCCGTGCCGCCGAGCCGAGAGCGCGTGACCCGATCGTGAGCGTCGCCGCCGCTGCCACGCGGCCGGAGATCGACCGCACGGGGGCGCCGCTGATCGAGGCGTCGGGCGTGTGGAAGGTCTTCGGGCCGGGCGCCGACAAGATCCCCGGCTCGCCGGACGCCGAGCTCTCCCGCGCGGAGCTGCGCGCGAAGACCGGCTGCGTCGCGGCGGTCAAGGACGTGTCGCTCGAGGTGTGGCCGGGCGAGGTGTTCGTGGTGATGGGCCTCTCCGGCTCGGGCAAGTCGACCCTCGTCCGGACGCTGATCCGGCTGATCGAGCCGACCGCCGGGGCGATCCGCATCGCCGGTCGCGACGTGTCCGCTGCGAGCAAGGCGGAGCTGCGCGAGCTGAGACGGCACGACGTCTCGATGATCTTCCAGCACTTCGGGCTGCTCGCGCACCGCCGGGTGATCGACAACGTCGCGTTCGGCCTCGAGATCCAGGGCGTGCCGAAGGCCGAGCGGCTCGAGAAGGCGCGCTCGGTGCTCGCGCTCGTCGGCCTGGAGGACGTCGCGAACCAGTTCCCCGACCAGCTCTCCGGCGGCATGCAGCAGCGCGTCGGGGTCGCGCGCGCGTTCGCGGCGGATCCGAAGGTGATGCTCTACGACGAGCCGTTCAGCGCGCTCGACCCGCTCATCCGCCGGGACATGCAGGACGAGGTGTGCCGGCTCCAGGTCGAGACGGGCAAGACGATGGTCTTCATCACGCACGACCTGCCGGAGGCGCTGCGGCTCGGCGACCGGATCGCGATCATGCGCGACGGCGCGATCGTCCAGCTCGGCACGCCGGAGGAGCTGGTCGGCTCCCCCGCCGACGAGTACGTCGAGAACTTCGTGCGCGACATCCCCCGCAGCCACGTCCTCACGCTGCGCTGGATCATGCGCGAGCCGGATCCAGGGGAGCGGCTCGACGGCCCGACGATCGACGTCGCCACGGTGGTGCGCGACGCGATCCCGATGCTCGCCGCGAGCGAGCAGCCGCTCGTCGCGGTCGAGGACGGCGAGCCGGTCGGGGTCGTCGACCGGGGCGCCGTGCTCACCGCGATCGCCGGTGAGGAGGGCTGATGTCCGCCACCATCGAGACGGTCGCCGTCACGCCGGTCGTCGAGCACCGGCCGTGGTGGCGCTCGCGGCTCCTCTGGGTCGCGGGGATCGTGGCGGTGATGTGGCTGGCCTACCGCGCGCTCGAGGGCGAGTACCCGTGGCCCGACGCGCTCGTGTGGAACGGACTCCAGGCGAAGCTCGACGAGTTCCAGACCTGGCTGATCGAGCAGCGCAACGCCGAGGACACGGGGATCGTCTTCTCGATCTTCGACGGGTTCCGCCTGCTCCTCGACAACCTCGTGGAGTGGATCGACCGGTTCTTCCTCTGGCTCACCTGGCCCGGGGTCACCGTCTTCGGGACGCTCCTCGTCTGGCGGCTCGGCGGCCTGAAGGCCGCGGTCGTCACCCTCGCGGCGTTCGCCACGTACGCGCTCTCCGGGCTCTGGGCCGAGAGCATGGAGACGTTCTCGCTGATGGTGGTCGCCGTCGGCCTCTCGCTGCTGATCGGCATCCCGCTCGGGATCGCCGCGGGACGCTCCGACCGGGTGCACCGCTTCCTCAAGCCGCTCCTCGACGCTGCGCAGATCGTGCCCGCGTTCGCCTACCTGATGCCGGTGGTGCTGTTCTTCTCGATCGGGTACGCGGCGGCGGTCGTCGCGACGATGATCTACGCGATCCCGCCCGCGATCCGCATCACCGCGCTCGGGATCAGGGGCGTCCCGACGAACACGGTCGAGGCCGCGACGTCGCTCGGCGCGACCCGCGCCCAGCTGCTCCACAAGGTGCAGCTGCCGCTCGCGCGCCGGATGCTCCTGCTCGGCGTCAACCAGACGATCCTGTTCGCGCTCTCGATGGTCGTCATCGCGGGCCTGATCGGCGGCGGCGGGCTCGGGGCCGTGATCAACAACGGGATCAGCACCGCCCCGGCGCTCGCGATCCTGGCGGGCATCGTCGTCGTGGTGATGGCGATGGCGCTCGACCGCTCGACGGAGGCGATCGCCGACCGCACCGACCCGACGAAGCGCCACCTCGACGAGACCGGTCGGCGCACGCTCCACCTGCAGACCCTCGTCGTCGTCGCCGGCACCGCGATCGCGGTCGTCGTCGCCAGGGCGCTCGGCGCGGGCGGGGTCTACCCGCTGGAGGCCGGCGACCCGCTCCGGTCGGTCACGTTCCAGCCGTGGCTGCTCGAGCAGATCCAGTCGGTGCTCGACTTCGTCCAGGACCCGACGAGCTGGGTGTTCCAGATCACCGAGCCGATCGGCATCTTCATCCTCCAGCAGCTGCTGCTCCCGCTGCAGGCGTTCCTCGTCGAGGGGCCGTGGTTCGTCACGCTCGGCGGCCTGGTGCTCATCGCCTACGTGATCTCGGGCCTCCGGCCCGCGCTGACGGCGCTCGCGATGCTCGGGCTGATCGGGTTCCTGGGGGTGTGGGCCCTGTCGATGGACACGCTCTCGCAGGTGCTCGTCGCGACGGCGATCACCGTGCTGATCGGGGTCGCGCTCGGGATCGCCGCCTCGGAGAGCAAGACGGTGTCGCGGATCATGCGCCCGGTGAACGACGTGCTCCAGACGCTGCCGCAGCTCGTCTACATCGTCCCGTTCATCTATCTGATGCCCGTCTCGATCGTCCCAGGGATCATCGCCGGTGTTCTCTACGCCTTCCCCGTCGTCGTGCGGCTCGTGGAGCGCGGGCTCGACGACGTGTCTGCGCAGTCGGTCGAGGCCGCGCAGGCGTTCGGCGCGACGCGGCGGCAGGTGCTGACGAAGGTGAAGATCCCGCAGGCGGGCGACGCGATCATGCTGGGCGTCAACCAGGGGATCGTGATGGTGCTCGCAGTCGTCGTGATCGGCGGCCTGATCGGCTCCGGCGGCCTCGGCTACGAGGTCGCGCAGGGTCTCGTCCGCGGGTACTTCGGGCAGGGCGTGATCGCGTCGATCGCGATCCTCGCGCTGGGGATCACGCTCGACCGGGTCACGCAGGGGTCACGCCGGCAGCGCAAGGGAGGGCTCGCATGACGGCCCTCGCACGGAAGTCAACGACAAGGAGGAGTCACGTGAACCAGCTCTCACACGGCGGGCGCATGCGCCTCGCCGGGCTCGGCCTCGTGGTCGCGTCGCTCGCGCTCGTCCTCGCCGCGGGAGCCGCGGCGGGCGGGGCGCGGCAGGCGGCCTGCGACGAGGTCGTGCTCAACGAGAACTCGTGGACCGGCTCGAGCGCGAACGTCTACGTGCTCAAGAACGTCCTGGAGACGAAGCTCAAGTGCACGGTCAAGGTGCTCAACATCACCGAGGGGCAGCCCTCCTTCCAGGCGATGGCCGACAAGAAGATCGACGTCGTGATGGAGGACTGGGGCAACCTCGCCGGCACGCCCTACGAGAAGAAGACCGTCTTCAACCTCGGCTCGAACGGCATCACCGGCGTGATCGGCTGGTACATCCCCCGCTACCTGCTCAAGCAGTACCCGCAGTTCAAGACGTGGAAGGGCTTGAAGGGCAAGGAGTCCGTCTTCAAGTCGCC
>CAZUVW010000208.1:0-3790 GCA_964623875.1 uncultured Gaiellales bacterium | reverse complement strand
GAGCACACGAGCGACGAGCTGGCGCAGCTCGTCAGACCCGGCGACGATGTCCCAAATCCGTCCAACGACGGAGTAAGAGCCGGTTGCGCAGAGTCGCTCCCGATCACTCTCGAGCCATCCAAGAAAGCCCTGCAAGAGCGCGGAAAAGTCGCCCTCAGTTGCCTCTAGTAGATCGGCCTCTCGCCCATTTCGATCCCAGGTGCGCCCACTCACTCTCTCTCTCTCTCTCTGTTCGCAGCAAGCACACAGCGCCCGGGCCGCGGCGGCGGGTCGCCGGTTGCGAGCCACGCAATCGGCATGGGATGATGCGCTCGGGATGGGCGGGGGGCCCGTGGGACCGATGTTCGCGCAGCTGTCGCGGCTTGCGCTGATCGCGCTCGGCGCGTTCCTGCTGCAGGCGACCGTGCGCGATGCGCTCGACCGCGAGACGAGCTGGCTCGTGATCGTGATCGGAGGGCTCGCCGGGGCTGCGCTCGCGGCAGCGGCCGTCCGCCGACCCGGTGGAGCGCGTATCGGCAGGCGTGCGGCAGCAGGGAGCGGCTCGACCTCGGGGGAGGTCGACGCCCAGGATGGGCTCGCGCTCATGCTCGCCCTCGTCGCCCTGTTCGTCGTCGTCGTGCAGCTCCAGCGCTACGGCGCTGCGGTGGGCGCGTTCTGCCTGGTGAGCGGAGCGGTCGCGCTGGACAGGGCCGCCCGGCGCACGCGGACGACCCGCGACGCCGTGTCGCGGCGCCGGGACCCGCCCGACGGCTAGTCGTCGCTCGCGCCGGGTGCGCGCGGGCGACACCGGGAAGCGCCACCCAGAGGTCAGGCCGAGGTCGGTCGACGCGGCTCTGCCCCTGGCGGAGAGACTGACGGTCGGGCGACCGCCGCGGGAGTCGCCGACCCAACCCGGCGAGCACCGGAGAGTCGGGGCAGGTCGTCGTCCTGACCGCGATGCTGATGGTCGTCCTGGTCGCCTTCGCAGGGTTCGCAGTGGACGTCGGCCACGCCTACCTCGTCCAGCGTCAGCTGCAGGCGGGCGTGGACGCCGCGGCGCTCTCGGCAGCTCAGGAAATCCCGAACGCCTCAGCGGTCACGACGACGGCGAACGCGTACGGGCCGTCGGCCGGAGCGCTGAACGAGCCCGTGACGGTGAAGAACGCGCAGACGACGGTCGAGCTCCGGTGCATCACCTCGGCGCCCGGCTGCAGCTCCCGGTTCGGAACGTTCAACGCGGTCAAGGTCAGCGCCTCGAGCGCGGTGCCGACCTTCCTTGCGCGCGTGATCGGGATCGACTCGATCACCGTCCGCGCCTCCGCGACCGCCTGCTCGCCCTGTGCGGCCAAGCCGCTCGACGTGATGGTCGTGCTCGACCGGACCGGCTCCATGTGCCAGAAGAGCAACGGGCAGAGCGACTACCCGGCGTGCACCGACCTGACAAACGCCAAGGAGGGCATCCGGACGTTCCTGGGGTTCATGGATCCGGCGATCGACTCGGTCGGCCTGGCCGTGTTCCCCCCGGCGGTCGACCGGTCGTCGCTCTGCGACCGACCGCAGAACAGCCCCAACCGCTACGGCTACGACCTCTACTGGCCGGAGTGGATCACCTCGCCGACCGGGAAGACGCCGGGGATCTACGCGATCGGCTCCCCGGTGAACGACTACCTCGTCCCCACCGGCAGCGGCAACGAGCTCAACGGGGCGTCGTCGCTGATCCAGCTCCTCGACTGCACCCAGACGAACGGCACTACGTCGTACTCGAACGCGCTCCTCGAGGCCCAGCACGAGCTGGCCGTCCACGGGCGCGGAGACGTGCAGGACGTGATCATCTTCCTCTCCGACGGAGCGGCGAACACCACGCCGCGCTTCACGGATCCCGCGCTCGACAACGCCTCCGACCGGCTGCACCCGTGTGCTGCCGGCATCAAGGCGGCCTCGATGGTCAAGGCGCAGGGAACGATCATCTACTCGATCGGCTACGACCTCAACGGGTTCGGCACCGACTACGAGCAGTGCCGCACGAACACCGGCCAGACGGACTCGATCACTGCCTACGACGCGATCCGCCAGATCGCGAGCGAGCCGGACAACTTCTACAACAAGCCCGACCCGGGCCAGCTCAACTGGATCTTCACGCGGATCGCGGCCGACATCAGCCGCCCCTCGGCGCGGCTCATCGACGACTCCCTGACATGAGCGCGCACACGCCTTTCCCCGGTTCCTCGAACTCAGCACAGCGGAAGGAGGTGACTCACATGCTGGACAAGCTCTTCGCCTCGCTCGCGACGCGGCTCTTCGAGCTCCGCACGAAGGAGGACGGGCAGGCCATGGCCGAGTACGGGATCATCCTCGCGCTCGTCGCCGTGGTCGTGATCGCGTCGGTGCAGGCCCTCGGGATCGACGTCAGGAGCGCCTTCAACTCCGTGGTGAACGGCATCTAGAAGGCATGGGGAAACGGTGGGGGCCCGGACGCGGTCCGGGCCCAGCCACCCCTCCGCGGGACAGTCCCCGGACGGCAGCTCGTCCGGGCATGGCAGACGACAGATCGGTGGACGGACAGATGATCGGACGCAAGACGACAACGAGACGAGAGGACGAGCGTGGCCAGGCGATGGTCGAGTTCGCGATCGTGCTCCCGGTCCTGCTCGTGCTCGTGCTGGGAATCATCCAGTTCTCGATCCTGTTCAACCACTACCAGACCCTGACGGACGCGGTTCGCGTGGGCGCCCGACAGGCGGCAGTCAGCAGAACGCTGCCGGACCCGGCCGGTGCCGCGGATGCCCGCGTCCGGCTGGCCGCGCGAACGTCGCTCGACGTCCAGCCCGGGGTGCTCGACGTGGTGGTCAGCTCGTCCTGGGTACAGGGCGGCGACGTCACCGTGCGGGCCACCTACCCGTACGAGATCAACATCCTCGGCCTCGTCCTCAAGTCGGGCCGCCTCACAAGTGAGACAACGGAGCGTGTGGAATGACCAAGACCGTCAACACCAGGAACCTCGTCATCGCTCTCGCGCTCGCCGTTGTCGCAGTGCTCCTGACGATCGTGTACGTCGGAGCGGCGCGCGACGACCAGGCGGCGGGCAAGGAGCAGATCACCGTCTACGCGGTCACCCGCGGCTTCGACGTCGGGGCACCCGGCACGAAGGTGGCCGACAGCATCGAGGAGCGGGCCGTCGCACGGAAGGACGCCGGTCCGGCGCCGGTCACCGACCTGGCCCAGATCAGCGGGCTGTACCTGACCCAGCCGGTCTTCGCCGGCGAGCAGCTGACGCTCAAGCGGTTCGCGCCGGCGGCACAGCAGGGCGTCCGGGCGAAGATCGCGGGCAACCAGCGCGCGTATCAGCTGCCGGGGAGCCCGAACCAGCTGATGGTCGACGTCCTGCAGCCCGGTGACCGCGTCGACGTGGTCGCCAACCTGAAGAACCCCGCCAACCAGGACGACATCCGCTCGGCGATCGTCCTCCGGCGGCTGCAGGTGCTCGACACCGTCGAGTTCGACGAGCAGAGCGCCCTGCAGAACAACGAGGGTCGCTACGCCGTCGTCCTCGCAGTCACGGACGAGCAGGCCAAGCGCCTCTACTACGTCCAGAAGAACGGCGAGTGGATGCTCCAGCTTCGGCCCGTCAAGAAGCCGAAGGACGGCAGCACCTCCGCCGAGACAAAGCCCGCATAGCCGGTCTCGCGCAACGCGGCGGCGACCGGCGCCAGGTCCGTGTGCCCGAAGCCGACCGCGCGGCGGTTGCTGTCGGCGAAGTGGACATGGCCGAGCTGCGGCCCCGCGAGCCGGAGCGCGGCGGCCAGGTCGGCCT
>CAZUVW010000207.1:0-3864 GCA_964623875.1 uncultured Gaiellales bacterium | reverse complement strand
AGGTCGGGATCCGCAGGGGCGGATCCCGCCCCGCGCGATCTCCGTGTCCCGCTTCGCGGGACGCGGGGCACATCCCTAAAGGATCGTGGGTCGGGAGGTGCGCTGGTCGGCGCTCGGGCGGCTTCGCCGGCCTCGGGCGTTCGTCCTGTGGCCGCAGCACGTCCGAGGTCGTAGGGGCCGGGCCTGCCCGGCCCGCCGTTCGTTCGACGTGCGACGCGGCGCGTATGACACCATCCCGCCATGACCGGGATCTCCGAGGACGCGGCGCGCAACCGCGAGGACTGGACGAAGGCCAACACCGAGTACACCGACGCCAACGCGAGCGCGAAATGGGCAGAGGCGGAGATCACGTGGGGCGTGTGGGGCGTCCCCGAGGCCGAGCACGGCACGCTCGGCGAGGTCGACGGGCTCGACGTGGTCGAGCTCGGCTGCGGGACGGCGTACGTCAGCGCCTGGCTGGCGCGTCGTGGCGCCCGCCCGGTGGGCGTCGACGTCACGCCCGCCCAGCTGGAGACCGCGCGCCGCTGCATGGCGGAGACGGGCATCGTCTTCCCGCTCGTGGAGGCGAGCGCCGAGGACGTGCCGCTGCCCGACGCCTCGTTCGACCTCGCCGTGTCGGAGTACGGCGCGAGCATCTGGTGCGATCCACACCGATGGCTCCCCGAGGCCCACCGCCTGCTCCGACCCCGGGGACGGCTCTGGTTCCTCCGCAACAGCACGCTGTCGATCCTGTGCGCGCCCGACGAGGGCAGGCCGAGCGAGACCCTGCAGCGACCCCAGCGCGGCCTCGGCCGGCTGGAGTGGCCGGGCGAGCTCGGGGTCGAGTGGCAGCTCCCCCACGGAGAGCTCTTCCGACTGCTCCGGCGCACGGGGTTCGAGGTGATCGACCTCGTCGAGCTCTACCCGCCGGACGACGCGGTCGACCACGCCTACTACGACGCGTTCTCGGTCGAGTGGTCGCGCAGGTGGCCCTCGGAGGAGATCTGGGTCGCGCAGAAGCGCTCGTGACGGCGCCGCTCGTCCTGGCCTCGACGTCGCCGCAGCGCCGCGCCATCCTCGAGCAGCTGCGCCTCCCGTTCGAGGTCGTCGCGCCCGTCTACGAGGAGCACGATCCACCCGACGCCGACCCGGTGGCCCTCGTTCGGGAGCACGCGCGCGGCAAGGCCGTGAGCGTCCGGCGCCAGGGCCGCTGGACCCTCGGCGTGGACACCACGGTGCACCTCGACGGCAGGACGTACGGCAAGGCGGCGGACGAGGACGCGGCGCGCTCGATGCTGGGCGAGCTGTCCGGTCGCACGCACGCGGTCGTCTCCGGCCTCTGCCTGCTCGGCCCCGAGGTCGAGCGCGTCGAGGAGTCGACCACGCTCGTGACGTTCCGGTCGCTCGACCCGCTCGAGCTCGAGCGATACCTCGCGAGCGGGGAGTGGGAGGGACGGGCAGGCGCGTACGCGGTACAGGGGCTCGGCGCGCGCCTCGTGGAGCGGATCGACGGCGACTACCTCAACGTCGTCGGCCTGCCGGCGGCGCTGCTCCTCGGCCTGCTCGAGGCGCACGTGCCGGAGCTGCTCGCCGCCAGCTGAGCCAGCGCCTGACGCGGTCCCCCGCGCGACGCCGCTCCGTTGGACGAGCCAGTCGGCGCTCGCGACGCGTCGGGGACGCGAGCCAGGGCTCAGTCGCGGCGAGGACGACGCTGCTCGGCATCCCAGCGGGCGAAGCGACCCTGCGGTGTCCCGAGCCACGCGCCGAAGCGCTCCTCCAGGGCCGCGATCTCGTCGCGCAGCCGGAACAGCTCGAAGTCGAGCAGCCGGTCGGGGTCGCACACGTGCGTCGCGCGGTCGGCATGCGCGACGGACGCGCCGCAGGTCGAGCACGGCATGTGCGCCGGGGGCGGGAGCGAGAGCGGCACGGTGCGGAACGGGTTCCACCGTCGTGCTCCGGCTCCTTCCGTGCGGAGGGCCGCCGTGGCGGCCCTCCCGGCTCGGTCGCGGCCTCGTCGGTCAGGCCGTCGTGGGCGCGGGCAGCGCCCCGAGCTGCTGCATCAGGCCGAGCGCGTCCCAGCTCGTCCAGTCCTCCGCGATCCGGCCGCCGACGATCCGCATGACGGTGATGCCGCTCACCGTCACCTGCCTGCCGGTCGGGGCCACGCCGAAGAGCTCGCCCTCGTGCGTGCCGGTGGCCGTCCAGCGCGTGACGACCCGGTCTCCCTCGGCGACCATGTCGTCCGCGGTCAGCCGGAGGTCGGGGAACGCCGACCGGTAGCCGGTGACCTGCTCCTTCACGCCGGATCGTCCGTGGATCGCCTCCGGCAGCGCGGGGTCGTGGCCAACGTAGTCCGCCGCATAGATCTCGTCGACCACGTCCAGCTCGCCGGCGCTGAAGACCTCCTCGATCTCCCGCCGGGCGATCGCCTTCAGCTCCGCTCCGCTCATCGAACCTCCTCTGGTCGGGGCGCGATGATGCCACGTTCTCGTATCTGCTGCTACAAGCTTTGCCCGGTCATCGATCTCCGCCGGAGCCGGGGCTCGCGGCGTCCCGGCTACACTCCGTGCCCCGATGGGCCTCTTCCGCTCGATGACCGGCTTCGGCGGCCGCGACATGGCCGTCGACCTCGGCACCGCCAACACGCTCGTCTACGTCCGTGGCCGGGGGATCGTCCTCTCCGAGCCGTCGGTCGTCGCGATCGACCAGCGCACGGGCGACGTCCACGCCGTCGGCGTCGAGGCGAAGCGGATGCTCGGCCGGACGCCGGGCTCGATCTCCGCGATCCGCCCGCTGAAGGACGGCGTGATCGCGGACTTCGACGTCACCGAGCAGATGCTGCGCCACTTCATCCAGAAGGTGCACCAGCACCGCTTCGCCCACCCCCGCGTCGTCGTGTGCGTGCCCTCCGGCGTGACCGGCGTCGAGAAGCGCGCGGTCGAGGAGGCGACGCTCTCCGCGGGCGCGCGCCAGGCCTACCTGATCGAGGAGCCGATGGCCGCGGCGATCGGCGCGGGCCTCCCCGTCGCCGAGCCGACGGGGAACATGATCGTCGACATCGGCGGCGGCACCACGGAGGTGGCGGTGATCTCGCTCGGCGGGATCGTCGTCTCGCAGTCGCTGCGCGTGGGGGGCGACGAGATGGACGAGGCGATCGTCAACCACATCAAGAAGGAGTACAAGCTCCTGATCGGCCAGCAGACGGCCGAGGAGATCAAGCTCGAGATCGGCTCCGCCCACCGCCTCAAAGAGGAGGTGCAGGCGGAGGTGCGCGGTCGCGACATGCTGACCGGGCTGCCGAAGACGGTCGTCATCACCTCCGACGAGATCCGACGCGCGCTCGACGAGCCGGTCTCGCAGATCGTGGACGCGATCAAGTCCACGCTCGACAAGACGCCGCCCGAGCTCTCGGCCGACATCATGGACCGCGGCATCGTCCTCGCAGGCGGTGGCGCGCTCCTGCTGGGGCTCGACGAGCGGCTGCGGCACGAGACCCACATGCCGGTGCACCTCGCCGAGAGCCCGCTGACGTGCGTCGCGGTGGGCTCCGGTCGCAGCCTCGAGGAGTTCGAGGCCATCCACCGCTCGAACCGCTCGCGCAGCCGCCGCAACGGGAGGCGCTAGCCAGTTGCGCCAGGCGGGAATCCACGGAAGTGGATTCCCGCGGCTTGATCCCCCGCGTCCCGCTGCGCGGGACGCGGGGGCAGATCCCTGAAGGGGCCCGCCCGCGGGCCGGTGTTGGCGGGGGCGTGCGCTCGTTCCGTGCTTGCGCAGTGGCAGGTCAGGGGTCGGCGGGGTCGGGGGTGACCCGTCTTTGCGGTGCGCCGCTCGATCTCCAGGCCCGCCCCCGCGGTGGTCTTCCCTAGGCGGGGATTCCCGCAGGGA
>CAZUVW010000206.1:0-3899 GCA_964623875.1 uncultured Gaiellales bacterium | reverse complement strand
TCGTCGTCCCCGCCGAGGAGCGCGCCACGGTCGCCGCACAGCCCGTCTGAGCCGTTTCCACGTGGAAACGCGGGTCGTTTTCACGTGGAAACGCCGCGGGCGATCGGGGCGTCCGGTGGTACCGTGAGCCCGATGCGACCTGCCGCCGTCGTGGCCGTCGGGCTCTGTGCCGCGCTGCTCGGTGGCGTGGCCGCACTCGGCCTCGCCGAGGTGACCGGGCTGGGCGCGGGAGCGACGACGACCGTGGTGCTGCCCACCGACGCGCCGCCCGCAACGGACGACCAGGCCACCGACGCCGCCGTGCCGCTTCCGGGGAACGGCTTCGACCCCGCGGCGATCTACGCGAGCCGGTCGCCCGGGGTCGTGACCGTCTACGCGGACCTCGGCGCGAGTGGGGGCTCCCAGGGCTCGGGCTTCGTCGTCGACGGTCAGGGCCGCGTCCTGACCAATGCGCACGTGATCACGAACGTCGCCGACAGCGTGGGGGACGTCCGCGGTGCGGAGCGCGTCTTCGTCGAGTTCTCCGACGGCGAGCGCGCCCCTGCGCGCGTCGTCGGCTGGGACCTCTTCAACGACACGGGCGTGGTCGAGATCGGCGAGACCGACCACCGACTGCAGCCCGTCCCGCTCGGCGACTCGGACGCGGTGCGCGTCGGCCATCCGGTCGCGGCGATCGGGAGTCCCTTCGGGAAGCAGAACTCCCTGGCGGTCGGCGTCGTCTCGGCCACGGGCCGCACGATCGACTCCCTCACGTCGGGGTTCGCGATCGCCGACGCGATCCAGATCGACGCGCCGATCAACCGGGGCAACTCGGGCGGCCCGCTGTTCGACGCGCGCGGTCGGGTGATCGGCATCAACGCACAGATCCAGAGCACCTCCGGAACGGCCGAGGGCGTCGGGTTCGCGATCCCCATCAACAGCGCGCGCCGGTCGCTCGAGCAGCTGCTCGCGACAGGGAAGGTCGCCTACGCGTACGTCGGGATCACGACGCAGGACCTCACGCCGGGGATCGCGGACGCCCTCGGCCTGCCGGCCGCGCGCGGCGCGCTCGTCGCGGCGGTCGAGCCCGGCACGCCCGCTGCCAAGGCGGGGCTGCGGGGCGGCAACGGGCGCAGGACGGTGAACGGTCTCGACGTGACGGTCGGCGGAGACCTGATCGTCGCGATCGACGGACAGCCCGTCGCGGGCTCCGACGACGTCGGCCGGATCGTCGCCCGCGGCCTGCTGCCGGGGGAGACGGTCCCGTTCGCGATCGTCCGGGACGGCGCACGGCGCACGGTCGACGTGACCCTGACCGATCGGCCACGCGACCGGGGCTGAGCGCCCCCACCCGGCGCTCGCGCACGGGCCGGACGGGGCTACGATGGGCCGGTGAGCGCACCGCTCGACCTCGCGCTGGAGCCCCTCGTCCCGGTCGACCCCGCGACGCTCGAGCCGGTCGGCCAGGTCGCCGTGACCGAGCCCGAGGCGGTCGCTGAGGCGGTCGCGGAGGCACGGCACGCCCAGCGCGCATGGGCTGCCCGGCCGCTCGCCGATCGACGGGAGCTGCTCCGCCGCGTCGCGCAGGAGATCGTCGCGGACGATCTCGCCCTCGCCCGCCGGATCGTGGACGAGAGCGGCAAGCCCCTCGTCGAGGCGTACACGCACGACCTGTTCGTGGCCGTCGAGGCGCTCACGTGGCTGGCCGGCGCGCTGGACGCGTCCCTGGGCGACCGGCGCCTCCCGTTCCGGCAGCCGGTGCTGCTCCACAAGCGAGGCTGGGTGCGCCACGAGCCGCTCGGCGTGGTCGGGATCGTCGCGCCGTGGAACTTCCCGATCGGCCTGCCGCTCAGCCAGGCTGCGACCGCGGTCGCAGCGGGGAACGCGGTCGTCCTCAAGCCGTCGGAGCTGACGCCCCTGTCGGGCCAGCTGATCGAGGACCTGTTCCGGCGTGCAGGCGCGCCGGCCGGGCTCGTGCGCGTCGTCCAGGGGCCGGGCGCCGTGACCGGGGATGCGCTCGTCTCGCAGCCGGGGATCGACGCGATCGTCTTCACGGGATCGACGGCGACCGGCCGTGCGGTCGCGGTTCGGGCCGCCGAGCGACTGTGCCCCGTGACGCTCGAGCTGGGCGGGAAGGACCCGATGATCGTGCTCGACGACGCCGACCTCGAGCGCGCGGTCGAGGGGGCGCTCTGGGGGTCGTTCGCGAACTGCGGACAGGTCTGCTCGGGAGTGGAGCGGCTCTACGTCGCCCGGCCGTTGCTCGAGCCCCTCGTCGAGGCGCTCGCGGAGCGCGCCGCCTCGCTGCGCATCGGCGACGGGCACCTGTCCACGACCGAGCTCGGCCCGCTCGTCACCGAGCGGCAGCGCCGGGTCGTGGAGGACATCGTCGCCGACGCAGTCGAGCACGGCGCGACCGTGGTCACCGGGGGCGCCAGGCCCGCGGTCGGTCTGCCGGGCTGGTTCCACGAGCCGACCGTGCTGCTCGGTGAGCCGGCCTCGGCGCGCATCCGGCGCGAGGAGATCTTCGGGCCCGTCGTCACTGTTGTCGGATTCGACAACGACGACGAGGCGGTGAGCCGCGCGAACGACTCGCCTTTCGCGTTGGGAGCGTCGGTCTGGACGCGCGATCGACGGCGCGGCCAGGCGGTCGCGGCCAGGCTCTCCGCGGGATCGGTCTGGCTGAACGACCATGCCTACTCGTACGGGGCCGCACAGGCGCCGTGGGGCGGCCGGGGCTCGTCGGGAATCGGGCGAACGCACGGACGCGAGGGGCTCACCGCCCTCTCGCACGTCAAGTACGTGGATGCCGACGCCGGGCGGATCCGCCCGGGCTGGTGGTATCCGTACTCGGATGCGGTGCTCGACGGCTTCCGAGGCGTCCTCGGGGGTCTCTACGGGGACGGGCTGCGCCCGCGTCTCTCGGCGCTCAGGGCACACCGCGCCGGAGTCGCGCACCTCGTGCGGAAGGCGCTCTCGTGAGCGGCCTCTCGCACGTCGACGAGGGCTCGGGCGACGTCCGGATGGTGGACGTCGGGGGGAAGGCCATCTCACGGCGACGCGCGACCGCCAGCGGCTTCGTCCGGATGGCAGCCACGACGGCCGACCGGCTGCGGGCGCTGCCCAAGGGCGACGCCCTGGCCGTCGCACAGATCGCCGGCATCCAGGCAGCCAAGCGCACGGCGGATCTGGTTCCCCTCTGCCACCCGCTGCCGTTGACCCACGTCTCGGTCGCGCTGACCGTCGTCGAGGGCGGCGTCGAGGTCGTCGCCACGGCCGAGACGACCGGGCAGACCGGGGTCGAGATGGAAGCGCTCACCGCCGTGTCCGTCGCCGCCCTCACCGTCTACGACATGGCCAAGGCCGTCGACCGGGAGATGACGATCACCGACGTGCGGCTCGTGGACAAGCGGAAGGAGCCGGTCTGAGCGCCGGTGCGAGCGCCACCCGGGCGGCGTCGCTCCCGGTGCTCTACGCACGGCTCGTCAAGCTCGAGCACACCGTCTTCGCGCTTCCCTTCGCGTACGTCGGCGCGCTGCTCGCCGTCGACGGCTGGCCCGGCTGGGGGCCGATGGGCTGGGTGACGCTGGCGATGATCGGCGCGCGCACCCTGGCCATGGCGCTCAACCGGCTGGTCGATGCGGAGATCGATGCGCGCAACCCCCGGACGGCCTCACGAGAGCTTCCGAGCGGGGCGCTGCGCCGCGGGCACGTGCTCCTGCTCTGCGCGCTGGCGCTGGCGCTGTACCTCGTCGCGGTGGCGAACCTCGATCCCCTGGTCCGGCTGCTCTGGCCGATCCCGGTGGTGCTGTTCGTCGCCTACCCGTACCTCAAGCGCGTCACGTGGCTGTGCCATCTGTGGCTCGGTGCGTGTCTCGGCCTCGCCCCGGTCGGTGCCTGGGTCGCGCTCACCGGCGAGC
>CAZUVW010000205.1:0-3969 GCA_964623875.1 uncultured Gaiellales bacterium | reverse complement strand
TCGGCGAGCGCGACCGGGCGATCCTTCGCCACGCGCTGACCGCGCAGGAGATCGCGCCTCCGTCCTCGGATCCCGTCGCGAGCGTCCCGGACGCACGGTACGGCGGCGTGGTCGGCATCGCGATGCAGTACCTCGGCGTGCCGTACGTGTGGGGCGGGATGAGCCCGAGCGGGTTCGACTGCTCGGGGCTGATCTCGTACGTCTACGCGCAGGTCGGCGTCTCGCTTCCCCACCACGCCGCGTCGCAGTTCAGCTACGGCGTGCCGGTCGACCGGTCGCAGCTCCAGCCGGGTGACCTCGTCTTCTTCGACGGGCTCGGTCATGCGGGGATCTACATCGGCGGCGACCAGTTCATCCACGCGCCCCACACGGGCGACGTCGTCAAGATCTCCAGCCTGAACGACTCCTGGTACGCGTCGGGCTGGGTCGGCGCGCGCCGCGTCACCTAGCGACCGTCCCCGCGGCTCCGGGCGGACGACGCTCCGCCGACGCTACGCGTCGGCGTAGAGGCGGTCGACCTCGTGGTCGAAGTGCTCGATGCAGACGCGACGGCGGAGCTTGAGCGTGGGCGTCAGCTCGCCCTGCTCGAGCGAGAAGTCGCGCGGCAGGATCGCGAAGCGCTTGACCTGCTCGAAGCGGGTGCGGTCGCGATTCGCGTCGTCGACGGCGGCCTGCACGAGCTCGACGACGCGCGGCTCGATCGCGAGCGCCGCGATGTCGCCGGTCAGGCCGTTGGCCTCGGCCCACTTGCCGACCTCGACTGCGTCGAGGGTGACGAGCGCCGCGACGTAGGGGCGCCGGTCTCCCACGACGAGCGCCTGCGAGATCCAGCGCGACGTCTTCAGGTCGTTCTCGATGTTCTGGGGGGCGATGTTCTTCCCGCCCGCGGTGACGAGGATGTCCTTCTTGCGGTCGGTGATGGTGAGAAAGCCGTCGTCGTCGATCGTGCCGATGTCGCCGGTGCGCAGCCAGCCGTCGGCCTGCAGGACCTCGGCCGTCGCCTCCGGCTCCTTGTAGTAGCCGGCGAAGATCGTCTCGCTGCGCAGGAGGATCTCCCCGTCCTCGTCGATGCGCACCTCGGAGCCCGGGAGGGGCCGGCCGACCGTGCCGTAGCGGTAGGCGTTCGGCACGTTCGACGTCGCCGCGCTCGTGCACTCGGTGAGGCCGTAGCCCTCCATGATCCGGATGTCGAGCGCGTCGAAGAACTCCGCGATCTCGCGCGCGAGCGGGGCGCCGCCGGCGATCGGCAGCCGCAGCCGGCCCCCGAGCCGCTCCTTGACCTTCGAGTAGACGAGCCGGTCGGCGACCGCGTGGCGCGCGGCGAGACCGCGCGGGAGCGGACGACCTTCCCGACGGTGCTCCCCCGCCTCACGGCCGACGGCGAGCGCCCAGTCGACGAGCTTCCGCTTCGGCCCGGTCGCCTCGTCGAAGGCCGCGACGACCGCCGTGTGGATCTTCTCGTACACGCGTGGCACGCTCGGGAAGACGGTGGGCCGCACCTCGACGAGCGCGTCGGCAACGGCGTACGGATCGGGCTCGAACGCGATCGTGAAGCCTGCGAGCGGTCCGGCGAGGTGGACGAGCCGGCCGAAGTTGTGCGCGAGCGGGAGGTACAGCAGGCACAGGTCGCCCTCCTCCAGGTAGTCGTCCATCCGCCGGACGACCGCGGCCATCTCGTAGTAGTTGCGGTGCCGGAGCATGCAGCCCTTGGGCGGCCCGGTGGTGCCCGACGTGTAGATGAACGTGAACAGGTCGTCCTCGCCGATCTGCGCGACCGCCTCCGTGAGCGCGCCGGGGTGCGCGGCCCGGTGTGCGCGGCCCTCCTCCTCGAGCGCCGGCAGGTCGGCGCTCGTGAGCACCTCGCGGAGGAGGGGCAGCGAGCCCCGCTCGAGCTCGACCTTGTCCCGCTGCGCGTCGTCCTCCGCGAGCACGCCGACCGCCTCCGCGTGCCCGAGCACGTAGGCGACGTCCTTCGACGAGCTCGTGGCGTACACGGGCGCGGTCACCGCGCCGACGTGCGCCAGCGCGAAGTCGAACAGCGCCCACTCGAGCGTCGTCCGACCGAGGATCCCGAAGGCGTCGCCCTTGCCGATCCCCCGCGCCAGGAGCCCGTGGGCGAGCGCCTCGACGCGCTCCGCGGCCTCGGCCCAGCTGACCGCTTGCCACGCGCCGGCGACGCGATGGAGGTAGGCGGGCTCGGGATGGCCGGCGGCGATCGCGTCGCGCCAGAGGGTCGGGATCGTCCGCGTCGCCATCGGCTGATCTTACTCGGTCGCGGTCAGCAGGATTCGCCCGTCCCGGGCAGAATCCGGCTGCCCGGCGCCTGTCGCGGGCGATCACCCGGCCTAGACTCCGATCATGCGCATCTCCTGGAACGGCTCCCTCGGCTTCGGCCTCGTCAGCATCCCGGTCGGGGTCGCGCCCGCGACGAGGTCGTCGGCACGCCAGTCGGACGTCTCGTTCAGGCTGCTGCACCGGGAGTGCCTGACCCCCATCAAGCAGAAGCGGTGGTGCCCGGAGCACGATCGCGAGGTCGAGCCCGACGAGCTCGTGCGCGGCTGGGAGGTGTCGAAGGGGCGGTTCGTGGTCGTCGAGGACGCGGAGCTCGAGGCGATCGAGCGCCACGACGACTCCCGTGTGATCGAGATCCGGCGGTTCGTGCCGCTCGGCGACGTCGACCCCGCCTGGATGGACCGCACGTACTTCCTCGTTCCCGGCCAGGCTGCGGCGCAGCGCCGGCCCTACAGGCTGCTGCTGGAGGCGATGCGCTCCAGCGCCACCGGGGCGATCGGTCGTTTCGTCCGCGCCGGCCGCGAGTCGATCTGCCTCGTGCGACCGCGAGGGGAGGCGCTCGTGCTCGAGACGCTCTTCCTCGCCGAGGACGTCTACTCGCAGGCGGAGATCGAGGAGGCGGTCGCCGCGGCCGAGCTGAAGGACGGTGAGCTCGACCTCGCCCGGCAGATCGTGGACGGCCTCGCCGGCCCGTTCGAGCCCGAGCTGCTCGCGAGCGAGTACCGCCGTGACCTGCGGGCCCTGCTCGACGCGAAGCTTCGCGGCGAGGCGATCGTCGAGCCCGAGCCGGTGGCGGAGCCCGCACCGATGGCGGATCTGATGGAGGCGCTCAAGGCGAGCGTCGCGGCGGCCAAGCAGTCTGCTGCGCCCGCGCGCGCGCCACGGTCGAAGACCGCGACCGGCGCAGGCAGCGGGTCGGCGTCACGCGTGGCGTCGCGCAAGGGCGCGTCCACCCGCACGCGGCCGAAGCGCTAGCGCTCTCCGGGCTCCGAGACGCGCCGGGCGGCCCCTCGGCCGCCCGGGACGACGTCCGACGAGCCGGGCTCAGCTGGCGCTCGACGCCGGAGCGCCGATCGCCTGCAGCTGCGCCTGGAACAGGGTCTTGTCGATCTTGCCGTGGTAGATCGGCACGCCCTCGGCGATGCAGAGCCGGATGATCGCCTCCCGGTCCATGTTGAGCTCCTTCGCGAGCTCGTCGGGCGTCAGGTGGTTTGCCATCGGCGTGTCACCTCCTCCCGAGCCACGAGAAAGGCCCGTCGGCGCAGGGCGCACGGACGGGCCGGCTCGTCACTCGATCGCTGGCGGCGGGGGTCAACGGGCCCGCCTCCCGAAATGCCTCATCGTGCTCCCGAGGATACCCCTGGCGGCCGACGGTGGTCAACGGCAGGGCGTGGCTCCCGGCCTTCGGCCGGAACCCACGCCTAGACGGGATTCGCAACCTCGATGTACGACCAGTGGAGGTCGAACCGGTCGGCGAGGGTCGCTGCAAGCGCCTGGACGCCGTAGCGCTCCGTGGCGTGGTGGCCTGCCGCGATCAGGTGGATGCCGAGCTCCTGAGCGGCGTGGAGGCTCGGCTCCTCCGGCTCCCCGGTGACGAGCGCGTCGAAGCCCTCGTGCGCGGCGCGGACGAGGTCGTAGCCGGCCGACCCGGTCGCGACGGCCACGCGGCGGATCGCT
>CAZUVW010000204.1:0-3991 GCA_964623875.1 uncultured Gaiellales bacterium | reverse complement strand
GAGTTCAAGCTCCCCGACATGACGGCGAGCTGCACGAACCCGTTCCTGCTCGCCTTCCCCGAGACCCCGCTCGAGCGGCTCTACGACACGCGGTCCGACTACGAGGCGCTCGCGCTCGTCGCGAAGGAGCTCGGGGAGCTCGTGCAGGAGCCCGCGATGGAGGCCTACTGGCGCGGCGTGCTCGACGGCGACCCGAGCCCCTACCTGCAGCGCGTGCTGTCGGGCTCGAACAACACCCGCGGCGTCGTCTTCGACGACCTGCACGCCAGCTGCAAGCGCGGCGTGCCGCTGCTCGCCAACCCGCGCACGTACCCGCGCTCGGTCGGCTGGGAGCAGCGCAACGAGGACAAGCCGTGGTACACGGCCACGGGCCGGCTCGAGCTCTACCGGCCGGAGCCCGAGTTCCAGGCGGCCGGCGAGGCGCTCCCGGTCTGGCGGGAGCCGGTCGACGCGACGTTCTACGACCCGAACGCGATCCTCTCCAACACCGATCATCCCTCGATCAAGCCGCGCGGCCCGGAGAGCTACGGCAACCCCGTGGACAAGCGCGACGTCGAGACGCGCCAGTACCGCAACGTCGTGCACACGTGGGAGGCCCTCAAGCAGACGCGCCATCCGCTGAACGAGCGCGACGCCGCGTACCGGTTCGTCTACCAGACCCCGAAGTACCGCTGGGGCGCGCACTCGACCGCCGTCGACGCGGACTGGATCGCGATGCTCTTCGGGCCGTTCGGCGACCCGTATCGGCGCGACCCGCGGACGCCGTGGACGGGCGAGGCCTACTTCGAGATCCACCCCGCCGACGCGGAGGAGCTCGGGCTCAAGGACGGCGACTACGCCTGGGTCGACGCCGACCCGGAAGACCGCCCGTACCGGGACTGGAAGGAGACCGACCCCTACTACGAGGTCGCGCGCGCGATGATGCGAACCCGGATCTACACCGGCATGCCCCGGGGCGTGATCCGCACCTGGTTCAACATGTACGCCGCCACGCCCGGCACGGTCGCCCACCAGAAGGAGGCGGAGGGCAACCCGGCACGCAACCCTGCGACGAACTACGTCGCGCTCTTCCGACATGGCAGCCACCAGTCCGGCACCCGCGCCTGGCTCCGGCCGACGCAGATGACCGAGACGCTCAACCGGAAGGCCTACTTCGGCCACGTGATCGGCACGGGCTTCGAGGCCGACGTCCACTCGGTCTCGGGAGCGCCCAAGGAGGCGTTCGTCAAGATCACCAAGGCCGAGGACGGCGGCATCGGCGCCGAGCGCGTCTGGCGCCCGGTCGGCCTCGGACTCCGCCCCGAGAGCCCCTCCGAGGCGCTCACGACCTACCTCGCGGGCGGCTACACCGACGGCGACCCGAAGGGAGCGTGACCCGTGCCCAAGGTGCAGAACTGGCAGCTCGGCCGCGAGATGGAGTACCCCCACGAGGGCGCGCGGCCGAAGAGGCAGTTCTGCATGATCATGGACACGAACAAGTGCATCGCGTGCCAGAGCTGCACGATCGCCTGCAAGAGCACGTGGACCTGGGGCAAGGGCCAGGAGTACATGCTCTGGAACAACATCGAGACGAAGCCGTTCGGCTTCTACCCGACCGGCTGGGACGTCAACGTGCTCGACCTGCTCGGCACGCAGGCCTGGGAGGACGACGTCTACGCGGGCGAGACGCTGTTCGAGGCCGCGCCCGAGGGCGAGCAGGTGCTCGGGTGGACACCCGACGAGGCCGACTGGAACCACCCGAACATCGGCGAGGACGAGCCGACGGGCGACGCGTCCACGACCTCCTACATCGCGGACACACCCCACTCGATGATGTGGATGTACTACCTGCAGCGGATCTGCAACCACTGCACGTACCCGGCTTGCGTGGCCGCGTGCCCGCGGGACGCGATCTACAAGCGTCCGGAGGACGGGATCGTGCTCGTCGACCAGGAGCGCTGCCGCGGCTACCAGGAGTGCCTCACCGCCTGCCCCTACAAGAAGACGATGTTCAACCTCGAGACCCGTGTCAGCGAGAAGTGCATCGGCTGCTACCCGAAGATCGAAGCGGGCGAGCAGACGCAGTGCACGACCGCGTGCATCGGCCGCCTGCGACTGACGAACTTCCTCTCCCGACCGGAGGAGATCGACCCGCGCAAGCCCGCCGACTACCTGGTCCACGTGAAGAAGATCGCGCTGCCGCTCTACCCGCAGCTCGGCCTGGAGCCGAACGTCTACTACATCCCCCCCGTCCACGTGCCGGTGCCCTACCTCGAGCAGATGTTCGGGCCGGGAGTCGAGCGCGCGATCGAGCTCTACCGCACCGCGAAGGACGACGAGACGCTGCTCGGCCTGCTCATGCTGTTCGGCTCGACGGAGCGCATCATCGACACCTTCGACGTCGCCGACGGCGTCGCCACCGGCTACGACGAGAACAGCGCGGAGATCGTCTCGGTCCCCCTCAGCGAGCCGACGTTCGTGCGGAAGTTCGAGTTCGCGACCGAGGTCGAAGGGGCCCCCGCCACGGGCTACCGCCACAACTCGTAGGAGGCCTGATGTCCGAGCCCATCACGAGGAAGGATCTGCTCACCTCGGCCGGCACGATCGGGGCGGTCGGAGCCGGAGCGCTCGGGTTCGCCGGTGTGATCGCGCTGGTGAGCGACGACGACCCGGACGACGACGTCCTCACCGCCGCGGCGGTCGCCGGCGCGGTGCCGACGGAGGACCCGACCGCCGGCGCCTGGGACGCGGCGACCGAGGTGGTCGTGCCGGTGCTCGCGCAGGAGGTCGTGCCACCGAACCTCGACAGCCTCGGCATCTCCGAGCTCGCGGTGCGCGCGCTCACCAACGGCACCGACCTCGCCTTCCGGTTGACGTGGGAGGACGAGACGGCCGACGACCTCGACGGCGTGAACGGCTACCACGACGCCGTCGCCGTGATGCTTCCCCCCGCGCCCGGTCAGAAGCCCGCGATCACGATGGGCGCAGCCGGCAGCCCGGTGCACATCCTCCAGTGGCGCGCGACCTGGCAGCGAGACGTCGATTCCCTCGGCAACACCGGGGTCGACCAGATCTACCCGCGCGTGGTGCACGACGTGATGCCCGACGACGTGCTCCCGCCCGAGACGGCAGCCCTGTACTGGGTCGGCCGAGAGGCGGGCAACCCGCTCTCGCAGAGCGACCGCACGACGCCCGTCGAGCAGATCGTGGCGGAGGGCTTCGGGACGACGACGCATCTGCCCCGCTCGGACGCGCGCGGCAGGGGCGTGCACGACGGCTCGTCCTGGTCGGTCGCGCTCGGGCTCCCGGTGGTGCGGGAGGGCCTGGGGGCACCGCTGAGGCCGGGCGAGGAGTGGTGGGTCTCGTTCGCGGTCTGGCTGGGCGACCGGAAGAACCGCGGGGGGCGCAAGCACTACGTGGACTGGGTGCCGCTCCGCCTGGAGGGCGCGTGAGCGCGACCGCGGTCGCGCTGCGCAGCCTGCTCGCGTCGGGGCTGCTCCCCCCCTCCGAGGACTCCGTCCAGGAGGTGGCGGAGCTCGCCGCGGTGCTCGGAGAGCTGCCCGAAGCGCCCGCCTCGCTGCGCAGCCTGGCAGCCGAGCTCGCTGCGTGCGACGCGGCCGAGCTGGCAGCGGCGCACGGGCGGCTGTTCGACGGCGACGTCATGCTGCCCCCGTACGAGGGCAGCTACGAGATCGACCCGTTCCGGCAAGCCCGCCAGATGGCCGATGTCGCGGGCTTCTACCGGGCCTTCGGCGCCGACGCGCACGGGCCGGTGGCCGAGCGCCCGGACCACGCGGGCACCGAGCTCGAGTTCCTCGCGTTCCTCGGGCTGCGCAGGCTCGAGGCGGAGGCCGAGGGCGACGAGGACGCCGCTCGACGCTGCGCCGAGATCGAGGCCGACTTCCTGACGACGCACGCCGGCCGCTGGCTCCCCCTCTTCTTCGGC
This sequence comes from uncultured Gaiellales bacterium, assembly GCA_964623875.1. Taxonomy (GTDB): domain Bacteria; phylum Actinomycetota; class Thermoleophilia; order Gaiellales; family Gaiellaceae; genus Gaiella. The sequence goes on along the minus strand of CAZUVW010000204.1, from coordinate 66 downwards.
CGACTGGCAGAGGAAGCGCCGCATCCGGTCCACCGCGCGCTCGGAGCGGTCGGCCACGACGCGGTG
>CAZUVW010000203.1:632-4049 GCA_964623875.1 uncultured Gaiellales bacterium | reverse complement strand
GGAGATCCGCGCGAACCAGATGGTGCACGACATCTACCTCGGCAGCCGGTTCCACGAGGAGCACGAGTGACCGGCCAGGCAGGCGAGACGCTCCTCGAGGTCGAGGGGCTCGACGCGTTCTACGGGAGCGCGCAGGCGCTCCACGGCGTGACGTTCGCGATGGCCCGCGAAGCCGTCGCGGTGATCGGCCGCAACGGGATGGGCAAGACGACTCTCTGCAACGCGCTGATGGGGATCCGCCCGCCAGCGGCCAGCGGCTCCGCCCGCTTCCGCGGGCAGGAGCTGATCGGCCGGCAGTCGTACAAGGTGGCCGGGCATGGGGTGGCGTACGTCCCGCAGGGGCGGCGACTGTTCCAGTCGCTCTCGGTCGACGAGCACCTGCGGATGCTCTCGCGCGGCACCAGGGGCAAGCGCTGGACGCCGTCGGCGATCTACGAGCTCTTCCCCCGCCTCGCCGAGCGGAAGAAGATCGGTGCGACACAGCTCTCCGGAGGCGAGCAGCAGATGCTCGCGATCGGCCGGGCGCTGCTCACGAATCCCGAGCTGCTGATCATGGACGAGCCGTCCGAGGGCCTCGCGCCCGCGATCGTCGAGCAGGTGATCGCGACCTGTCACGCGCTCGTGGAGGAGGGGATGGCGATCCTGCTCGTCGAGCAGAACCTCGGCGTCGCGACCGAGGTCGCGCAACGGCAGCTCGTGATGGTCGGCGGGCACATCGCCGCCGAGACGACCTCGGAGGCGCTCAACGCCGATCCGGACCTGCAGCGCCGGTATCTCGGGGTCGAGCCGCTCGAGGCCCGCGCCGGCTGATCTAGGATCGTCGTACCGGTCGCAGTCCAGCGAAGGAGGTCACGTAGTGCCCATCGTCGTCCTCGTCGGCACGCTCGACACGAAGGGGCGGGAGTACGCCTGGCTCGCCGACCGCATCCGGGAGCACGGCGTGGACGTGGTGCTCGTGGACGCGGGCATCGTGGGCGAGCCGCTGGCAGCGCCCGATGTGGCGCGGCAAGAGGTCGCCGCGGCGGCCGGGGCCGACGTCGCCGCGCTGGCGGCGGCGGGCGACCGCGGCGCGGCGGTCGAGACCATGGCGCGCGGCGCGGCGGCGATCGTCCGACGGCTCCATGCCGAGGGCCGGCTCGACGCGATCGGAGGTCTCGGCGGCTCCGGCGGCTCGGCCCTCGTCACGCACGCGATGCGCGAGCTGCCGATCGGCGTGCCGAAGCTCATGGTCTCCACCGTCGCCTCGGGTGACACGAGTCCCTACGTGGGCTCCGTCGACGTGACGATGATGTACTCGGTCGTCGACATCGCAGGCGTGAACCGGATCTCGGCTCGGATCATGGCCAACGCCGCGGGTGCGCTCGCGGGCATGGCGAAGGCGACGGTTCCGCCGCTCGACGACGAGCGTCCGCTGGTCGTGGCGTCGATGTTCGGGGTCACGACTCCGTGCGTCACCACCGCGCGCGAGCGGCTCGAGGAGCTGGGCTACGAGGTGCTCGTGTTCCACCAGACCGGCGCGGGAGGAGGCTCGATGGAGAAGCTGCTCGCAGGCGGCTTCGTCGCCGGTGCCCTGGACGTCACGACGACCGAGCTCTGCGACCAGGTCGCGGGCGGGGTGCTCGCCGCGGTGCCGGAGCGGCTCGAGTCGGCCGGACGTCTGGGGATCCCGCAGGTCGTCTCCCTGGGGGCGCTCGACATGGTCAACTTCGGCCCGCTCGAGACCGTCCCCGAGCGCTACCGGGAGCGCACTCTGTACGTCCACAACCCGACGATCACCCTCATGCGGACGACGCCGGACGAGTGTCGCCAGATCGCGGAGCTCATCGCGTCGAAGCTGAACGCCGCCACGGGCCCGACGGCGCTCTACGTCCCGCTCCGGGGCGTCTCCATGATCGCCACCGAAGGTCAGCCCTTCCACGACCCGGAGGCGGACGCGGCCCTGTTCGAGACGCTGCGGGAGCACATCGACCCGGCGGTCGTCGAAGTGCACGAGGTCGACACCGACGTCAACGACCCCGCCTTCGCCCGGGCGATGGCCGACCGGCTCCACGAGCTGATCAGGAGCGCCGCATGAGAGCAGGATCCGAGGTCGCGACGCGTCGGCGTCGGACGCAGTCCACCGGGCGGCGCGAGGAGGGAGGAACCCATGACCAGAGGTGAGGCGCTCGCGCGCCTGCGGGCGCAGATCGACGCGGGCAGCCCGATCATCGGCGCAGGAGCGGGCACCGGGCTGTCGGCCAAGTGCGCCGAGGCGGGCGGCACCGACCTGATCATCATCTACAACTCCGGCCGCTACCGGATGGCCGGGCGCGGGTCGCTGTCCGGGCTGCTCCCGTACGGCGACGCCAACGCGATCGTCGTGGACATGGCGCGGGAGGTGCTGCCCGTCGTGCGGGAGACCCCGGTGCTCGCCGGCGTCTGCGGCACCGATCCGTTCCGGCTGATGGACGTCTTCCTCGACGAGCTCGCCCGGATCGGCTTCTCCGGGGTGCAGAACTTCCCGACCGTCGGGCTGTTCGACGGCACGTTCCGCCGGAACCTGGAGGAGACGGGGATGGGCTACGGGCTCGAGGTGGAGATGATCCGCCTGGCGCGCGAGAAGGAGCTGCTCACGGCGCCGTACGTGTTCACCGTCGAGGAGGCGGAGGCGATGGCCGAGGCCGGCGCCGACGTCCTCGTGCCGCACATGGGGCTCACCACCGGCGGCACGATCGGCGCCGACACGGCGAAGACGCTCGAGGACTGCGTGCCGCTGATCCAGGCGATGCACGACGCGGCGAAGCGGATCAACCCGGACGTGATCGTGCTCTGCCACGGCGGCCCCATCGCCGAGCCGGACGACGCCGCGTACGTCCTCGCCCACACCGAGGGCGTGGTCGGGTTCTTCGGCGCCTCGTCGATGGAGCGGCTGCCCACCGAGGTGGCCATGACGGAGAACATGCGCCGGTTCAAGTCGATCCCCACCGGGCGCTGAGCCCGGCGGGACGGTGACGAGAGGAGGTTCGAGGAGATGAGCAGGTTCGTGATGCAGGATGAGGTCGAGGTCGCGACGTTCGACTGGGGCAGCGCCGGGATGCGGGTCTCGCCGCCAGGCACCGGGTGCACGTCCTTCGTCGTGATGGACGTGACGCTCGCTCCGGGCGGCTGCCACGCGTTCCACAAGCACCCAGATCAGGACGAGGTGATCATCGTGAAGTCGGGGCGCGTGACCCAGTACCTCGAGCAGGAGCGCCGCGAGCTCGGGCCGGGCGACTCCGTGTACATCGACCGTGACGTCGTGCACGGCTCCTACAACGACTCCGACGCCGTGGCGGAGCTGCAGGTCGTGCTCGCGCCGGCTGCGGGCGAGGGCGGCTACGAGCTCGTCGACGTCTCGGGCGACGAGCCCTGGGCGAGCGTGCGCTGATCCTTGGAGGC
>CAZUVW010000203.1:0-622 GCA_964623875.1 uncultured Gaiellales bacterium | reverse complement strand
GGTCCGGCTCGATACGCTCCCGGTCGGGCTCTACGAGCGGACGGAGCGCGCGGACTCCTTCGGGAAGGTCGTGCTCACATGCGCCTGAACGTGGTCACGTGGGGGCCGCACGCCGCGTCGGCGGTCGTGTGCCTCCACGGGCTGACGGGTCACGCCCGCCGCTTCGAGCCGCTCGCCGCCGACGCGCTCGCTGGTCACCGTGTCGTGGCGGCCGACCTGCGCGGCCACGGCCATTCGTCGTGGGCGCCGCCGTGGGGCATCGACCAGCATGTCGCGGACCTGGTGGACACCGTGAGCGCTCTCGGGATCGCGGGAGCGAGCTGGGTCGGGCACAGCTTCGGCGGGCGGCTCGTCGCGGAGCTCGCGCTCCGGCGACCGGAGCTCGTCGAGCGCGCGGTGCTGCTCGATCCCGCGCTGCACATCGACCCCGCCGTCGCCGCCGAGCGCGCCGCGGTCGCCCGGGCCGACGCGTCGTTCGGCTCGGCCGACGAGGCGATCGCCGCCCGACTCGGCGACGGAACGCTCTTCTCCACGCCCCGCGCCACGCTCGAGGAGGAGATGCGCCACCACCTCGTCCAGGGCGACGACGGCAGGCTCCGCTACCGCGTCTGCGCCGAGGCTG
>CAZUVW010000202.1:2375-4052 GCA_964623875.1 uncultured Gaiellales bacterium | reverse complement strand
GTAGACGGACTCGCCCTCGACGAGCTCGAGCGCACGCCGCCCCAGCGCCGCACCGACGCCCGGCCGCGCGAGGTTGTGGAGCACCAACGACCCGACGCCGAGCATCGTCACCGCCTGTGCCCGGCGGTCGAGCGCGGCGAAGGCGTCGGCTGCGTCCAGGACGAGCCGGTGGGCCTGCTCGAGGTCGCCCGACTGGAACTCGATGCGTCCGGCGAGGCCCGTCAGGCGGGCGCGCTCGGCGGAGTCCGTGACCACCTCGAGCGCCTCCTGGACGAGGGCCGATGCCCGAGCGGGCTCTCCGACCTCCCACGCTGCCTCCGCCGCTCCCGCGAGGCGCGAGCCGCGCGTCGCCGGGTCGGGGGTGAGCCGTGCGGCGCGCTCGAGCGCCTCGGCGACGGCCGCCTGCCCACCACGCGCCCGCGCCGTCTCGGCGACCTCGGCGAGCGCCCCCGCCGCCCGCTCGTCGGGGCCGAGCGCGGCCGCGGCGAGGTGCCACGCGCGGCGCTCCGTCTCCGAGGGCCGCGCCAGCGCCGCCGCGAGCGCCGCGTGCGCCGCTCGGCGCTCGGACGCGGGGCGGGCGTGGTAGGCGACCGAGCGCAGGAGCGGATGCGCGAAGCGCACGGCGTCGTCGTCGAGCGAGACCAGCCCCGCGTCCTCGGCCGGTGCGAGGTCGGCCAGCGAGCCCTCCAGCGCCTCGAGGGCGTCGGCGAGCGGCCCCAGCGCGGCCTCCGCGGCAGCGACCCCGAGCGCACGGCGCACCGCGTCCGGCAGGTCGGCGAGACGACCGGCGAAGGCCCGCTCGATCGCCTCGGTCACGGGAAGGGGCGTCGCCCCTGCCGGGTCGGCCGCGTACCCGGCCCGGACGAGCTCGATCACGGCGAGCGGGTTGCCGGCCGTGGCCTCGGCGAGCGCAGCGACCTCGCGCTCTCCGAGCGCCGCCCCGCCGACCAGGGCGGCGAGCGCCGCCGTGGACGCGGGATCGAGCCCGTCCAGCCGCAGCTCGGGCAGGCCGGCGGCCTCGAAGCCCGTCGCTCGGGCCGCCAGCAGGAAGCCGATGCGATCAGCGAGCAGCCGCCGCGCCGCGAAGCGAAGCGCGTCGGCCGAGGCGCGATCGAGCCACTGGGCGTCGTCGACGACCACGAGCGTGGGTGCCTCCTCGCCCGCTGCTGCGAGCAGGCTCAGGGTCGCGGCCCCGACGACGAAACGGTCGGGCGGGTCGCCATCGCCGAGGCCGAGCGCGACGCGCAGCGCCCCCGCCTGGCGCTCTGCGAGCCCATCGAGCAGGTGAACGAGCGGCCGCACGAGCTCGAGCAGCCCCGAGTACTCGAGCTCCGCCTCCGACTCGACGCCGGTCGCGCGCAGGACGCGCAGGGCGCCTGCTGCCTCGATCCCCTCCGCCAGCAGCGCGCTCTTCCCCACACCCGGCTCGCCTCGCAGCACGAGCGTGGCGCTCTGGCCGGCACGCGCCAGCTCGACGACGTGCGCGACCGCCTCACGCTCCCGCTCACGCCCGATCAGCACGGCCCGACGCTAGCGAGGCCGCCCCGATCGCGGCAAGGACGCGCGACCGGCAGGTGCACGTGACGGGGACGGTGACAGCGAGGGGTCGTGCCGGGGGAATCCCCGGCGCGGTGCGAGGGGGCGCAGGCGCACCATCGGAACGTCACCCGAACACGA
>CAZUVW010000202.1:0-2275 GCA_964623875.1 uncultured Gaiellales bacterium | reverse complement strand
CGAGGAGTCCGCTCCGGATCTCGGCGACGTCACGATCCGACCCACCACCCCGGCCGACCAGGACGCGCTCCGACGGCTCGCGGCGCTCGAGGGCCGTGGCGAGGGCGAGGCACCGCATCTCGTCGCCGAGCAGGACGGCGACGTGATCGCGTCGCTCTCGCTCGCGGACGGCACCGCGCTCGGCGACCCCTTCCGGCTCACGGCCGGCGTCGTCGACCTCCTGCGGGCGCATGCGGAGCGCCGCGGCGCCGCTCTCTCGCCGCGCCGCGGCCTCCGGCTGCGCATCCGCGCGGCCCTCGTCGGCGCGACGGCGACGCTCGTGCTCGCGACCGGCGCCCTCGCAGCGGAGGCAACGGTCGGGATCGCCGGCAAGCCCGTCCGGATCGTCCCGTCGACGAAGGCGTTCGCGATCGTCGTGACCTGCACGGCGACCGACGCGCCCTGCACGGGCGTGCTCGACGTCCGCACCGCGGGGAAGATCAAGCCGTACACGACGCAGCCTCCGGCCGTCGCGAAGGTCGGGACGTTCCCGTTCAACATCCCTGCCGGTGCCTCGGTGCCGGTGAAGGGTCGCGTCTACGGCCCCGCGCTCGCCCAGGCGATGCTGCGCGGCCGCGTCGCGGTCACCGTCACGCCGCGCGCGGTCGGTGGCGACCTCGGCCCGGCGCGAACGGTCGTCTTCACCTACCACGCGAAGCGCTGACCACGAACGACGCAGCTGGGGGCGCCTGCCGCCCCCACCTCGCACTCGCCCATCCACCGAACACGAAGGAGAACCACCCATGATCCGAGCGGTCATCCACCAGGCGGCCCAGCCACTGCGCCTCGTCGTCCTGATCGCCGCGACCGTGGTCGCGCTCGTCGGGCAGGGCGGTGACCTGCCCCGCGCAGAGGCCGCGACGTCGGCGTGCAGCATTCGTAGCGTGACCGTGCAGCGCGTGCTGCCGTACGGCACGAGCTTCTTCGTCCTGTACCACACGACGGCGCCCGTCCGGACGTGGCTCACCGTCCATCGCGCGGGGAAGAAGGACATCCTCGCCACGAGCGCGCGCTGGAGCTGGCACCAGGGCACGCCCGGGAGCCCGTCCGTGCTCGGCACGAAGAGCGGTCTCGAGCTCGAGCCGGGCACGCGGTACGACTACGTCCTGATGGCCGAGGACGAGGGCGGCTGCCGCTTCTACGCGCGCGGCACGGCCCGGACGCAGCGCCGGCTCGTCGAGGTGACCTTCGAGAGAGCACTCGTCGTCGACGACGGTGACAACGGCGGCTCGGGCGAGCTGTACGTCGACACGCGCGTGCACGACGAGGTCGTCCCGGCCGTCGTCTCGAACCGCAGTCTGAGCGGCCCCGCGACCCTGACCCTGGGCAAGACGATGAAGGTGGCCGACGTGCCGGCGACGTTCTCCGCCTACCTGCGGGTCGCCGACGACGACCACACCTACGGGTTCGACTGGTGTGGCACCGACGCGGCCCGCACCTGGGGCAATGGCTCGAATCGGTGCTGGGACTGGACGACGGCCAGGGTGGACATCACCGTGCCCGCCAACGGCCAGTCGGGCAAGGGGACGTTCACGACCTTCGCCCCGGGCAGCCCGTCGTTCCAGCTGACCGGCAGGTGGAGCGTCCGCTACGTGCCCTGAGCCGGGCTTCACCGAGCAGGGGGCAGGGGGGGAGCGGCGCGGCGCCGCTCCCCCCTCGTCGGCAGCCGACGAGGTGCCCGATCGCAGCAGGGCCGACCAGTCCGCCACCCGCCCCGCCGATCCTGGTCCGCGTGGCGGGTGCAAGGATGCTCGTGGCTCTGAGACACGAGCCCTCTCAGTCGCTCGCGTCTCGAGCGCGGCGGTCCGCCCGGTCTGGGACGGACGCCTACGCCGCGGCCGCGCTGGCGGAGGCAGGGACAGCGCGCCCGGAGAGCACGCGCCGCAGGAACTGGCCCGTGTAGGAGCTCTCGACCTCCGCGAGATCCTCCGGCGTGCCGGCGGCGACCACCTCGCCGCCCGCGTCGCCGCCCTCGGGACCGAGGTCGACGACCCAGTCGGACTGCTTGATCACGTCGAGGTTGTGCTCGATCACGAGCACGGTGTTGCCGCTGTCGACGAGCCGCTGGAGCACCTCGAGCAGCTTCTCGATGTCGGCGAAGTGCAGCCCCGTGGTCGGCTCGTCGAGGATGTAGAGCGTCCGGCCGGTCGCGACCTTCGACAGCTCGGACGCGAGCTTCACGCGCTGCGCCTCGCCGCCCGAGAGCGTGGTCGCCGGCTGGCCGAGGCGGATGTAG
>CAZUVW010000201.1:0-4062 GCA_964623875.1 uncultured Gaiellales bacterium | reverse complement strand
CCGCTCAAGTGGCGCGTGGGGCCGCGCGGCCAGCACGTCGAGATGGGCATCGCCGAGATGAACCTCGTCCTGCTGCTCGGCCAGCTCGGGATGACCTGGGACTATCAGCGTGAGCGCCTCTTCCCGATCGGGACGCTGTACGACCCGTTCGTGATGCGGGCGCTGGAGGGGATCGTGTTCAGCGCCTACCAGGGCGCCCGCTTCGTGCTCGCCGGCACCCCGTCCGGCATCTCGCTCAGCCGAGAGGGCGGCGCCCACCAGTCGCTCAACACGCCCGGCATCGGGATCGAGACCCCGGGGATCACCTACTGCGACCCCACCTACGCGCGCGAGCTCGAGTGGCTGCTCCTCGACGGGCTGAACCGGATGCAGCAGCCCGACGGCGAGGCCGTCTACCTGCGGCTGTCCACCACCCCCATCGACCAGGCGCCGTTCGCCGCGCTCGTCGAACGGGTCGGCGAAGAGCAGGTGCGCGCCGACGTCGTCCGCGGCGGCTACCGCCTGCGTGACGCCGCCCCGGCCGACGACCGCGTGCTGATCGCGACCTGCGGAACGATCACCCCGATGGCGCTCGCGGCCGCCGACCAGCTCGCCACCGACGAGGGCGTCGAGGCCACCGTCCTCTGCCTCTCCAGCCCCGACCGCCTGTACCGCGACTGGCAGCGCTCCCGCTCCGCACCCCTGCGCGGCGCCCCCACCAGCACGCCCTCCCACCTCGAGACGCTCGTGCACCCCGACGAGCGCGGGCTGCCGATCGTGACCGTGATCGACGGAGCGAGCCATGCCCTCGCCTTCGTCGGCGCCGCGCTCGGCACCCGCGCCGTCCCCCTCGGCGTGGACGCCTTCGGGCAGACGGGCTCACAACCCGAGCTGTACGCCCACTACGGGATCGACGCCGCCTCCATCGCCACCGCCGCACTCGTCGCGCTCGAGCCCGCGTAGCGCACGCCCACCTCCACCCCTTCGGCCCCGCGTCCATCTGGAGCGTGACACGACCGCGGACGCCCCGAGGCGCCGGTGCGGGTTTTTCACGGTTTCGTCAGCCACGGACGACGACGACACTGCACCGCGTGACGCCAGCACGGCCACAGACGACGACCAGCGGCGGCGTGGACGAGCCACAGCGCACCGCCATCCTCGAGGAGCTCCGACGAGAGCCGGCAGGGCTCGACGTGTCGCAGCTCGCCACCAGGATCGGCCTGCACCCCAACACCATCCGCTGGCATCTCGGCCGCCTCGGCGACGCAGGTCTCGTCCGGTCGACCCCCGCCCACCGCGGTCGCCCTGGTCGGCCGCGCATCGTCTACTCGGCCACGAGCGGAACGGCGCCGGAGGGTGAGAGCTACCGCTTCCTCGCCGAGCTGCTCGCGAGCGCGCTGGCTCGCGCGGCCGAGGGCGAACGGGCGGTCGAGGAAGCGGGACGCGCCTGGGGCGGATACCTCGTCGAGCGCCCCACCCCGTCGCTGCCGCTCACGACCGACGAGGCAGCGGGCCGGATCGTCGACCTGCTCGCCACGCACGGGTTCGCGCCCCGGCGGGTCGGCGACGCGATCGAGATGCGCCGCTGCCCGTTCCAGGAGCTCGTCGAGGCCTACGGGAACGTCGTCTGCGGCCTCCACCGCGGCCTGCTCGCCGGAGCGCTCGAGGCGCTCGACGCAGGCGTCGAGCTGACGACGCTCGAGCCGTATCCCGAGCCCGGGCTCTGCCGCGCGACGTTCGCGGCGGCATGACCGTCACGTTTTTCACAGTGTTTCTCTGATCAGTATTTCCTACTGAGCCGGGCAGCGGGCGTCCACGATGCCGGGCTCGCCGCACTGCCCGTAGCGTCGGTCGCAGCGGTGAGCAGCGAGACGACAGACCCCCAGCGCACAGCCCCCCGGGGGCTCTCGCGCGGCCAGCTCCTTCGTCGGGCGCTCGCCTCGGGCTCGGCGGTCGCGCTCGCGGACGCGCTCGGCCCGGCGCGCTTCCTGGGCGCCGCCGACGCGGCCACGCCACGCGCCGTCGTCCCGGGGAACCCCTTGCGGGTGATGCCCGACCGCGGCTGGGAGCGCATCTACCGCGATCAGTTCGCGGACGACTCGAGCTTCGTCTTCACCTGCGCCCCGAACGACACGCACAACTGCCTCCTGCGCGCGCACGTCAAGAACGGCGTCGTCGTGCGGATCAGCCCGACCTACGGGTACGGCAAGGCGACCGACCTGGAGGGGAACCAGGCGTCGCATCGCTGGGACCCGCGCATCTGCCAGAAGGGGCTCATCCTCAGCCGCCGCTTCTACAGCGAGCGCCGCGTCAAGGCCCCGCTGATCCGCAAGGGCTTCAAGGAGTGGGCGGACGCCGGCTTCCCGCGGGGCGAGGACGGGACGCCGACGATGGACACGACGATCCGAGGCAGCGACGAGTGGATCCGCCTCGGCTGGGACGACGCGACCCGGATCGCCGCGGCGACGATCGCCGACGTCGCGCGAACGTACAACGGCGCCGCGGGCGCGAAAAAGCTCCTCGACCAGGGCTACGAGCCCGAGATGGTCGAGGCGATGCACGGCGCCGGCGTGCAGGCGATCAAGATGCGCGGCGGGATGCCGCTGCTCGGCATCGGCCGCATCTTCGGCTTCTACCGCTTCGCGAACATGCTGGCGCTGCTCGATCGGAAGGTGCGTCCCGACGTCCCCGCGGAGGAGATCGTCGGCAGCCGCGCCTTCGACAACTACGCCTGGCACACCGACCTGCCCCCCGGCCACCCGATGGTCACCGGCAACCAGACGGTCGACTTCGACCTGTTCTCGACCGAGTACTCGGATCTCGTGCTCGTGATCGGGATGAACTGGATCTGCACCAAGATGCCCGACGGGCACTGGCTGGCCGACGCACGGCTCAAGGGCAGCAGGATCGTCGTGATCTCTGCCGACTACCAGCCCACCGCCAACAAGGCCGACGAGGTGCTCATCATCCGTCCGGGCACCGACACCGCCCTCCTGCTCGGCGTGGCACGTGAGCTGATCGCGAAGAACCTCTACGACCGCAGGGCCGTGATCGAGCGCACCGACCTGCCGCTGCTCGTCCGGCTCGACACCGGGGAGCGGCTCGACGCCCGCGACGTGATCCCCGACTACCGGCTCGCGCCGCTCGAGAACTACGTCACGCTGAAGCCCGACGAGGAGATCAAGACCGCTCCGCCCGCGCCGCCGTTCACGGCTGGGAGCCAGGTCGTCTCCAACGAGCTCCGGGACGCATGGGGAGACTTCGTCTACTGGGATCGCGCGGCCGACGCGCCGCGGGCGGTCGACCGGGACGAGGTCGGCGCACGCTTCGACGGCGACCCAGCCCTCCTCGGCACCTTCGAGGTCGAGCTGCTCGACGGCACGCCCGTCACCGTCCGTCCGGCGTTCGACCTGCTCAAGGAGTACCTCGACGAGACGTTCGACCTCGCCACCACGAGCGAGGTGTGTCGCATCCCCGCGACCGCGGTCCAGAGCCTCGCACGGCAGCTCGCCGAGAACAAGCGCAAGACGCTCCTGGCGGCGGGGATGGGCCCGAACCACTACTTCAACAACGACCTCTTCGGACGCGCCCAGTTCCTGGTCGCCGCGCTCACCGACAACATCGGCCACCTCGGCGGCAACGTCGGCTCCTTCGCCGGCAACTACCGCGGCTCGCTCTTCTCCGCGGCCGGGCAGTGGATCGCGGAGAACCCGTTCGACATCGAGACCGACCTCACCAAGCCGGCCCGCGTGAAGCGCTACTACAAGGCCGAGTCCGCTCACTACTGGAACTACGGCGAGCGACCGCTCGTCTCCCCGAAGGAGACCGTCACCGGCAAGAGCCACATGCCGACCCCCACGAAGCTGATCTGGTTCGGCAACTCCAACTCCCTGCTCGGCAACGCCAAGTGGTCATTCGACCTCGTGAAGAACACGCTGCCGCGCCAGGACGCGGTCTTCTGCAACGAGTGGCACTGGACGAGCTCGTGCGAGTACGCCGACCTCGTCTTCCCGGTCGACTCCTGGGCCGAGTTCAAGCTCCCCGACATGACGGCGAGCTGCACGAACCCGTTCCTGCTCGCCT
>CAZUVW010000200.1:0-4203 GCA_964623875.1 uncultured Gaiellales bacterium | reverse complement strand
GGCGCCGCAGGCTCGTGCAGCGCTGACCGGCCGTGCCGACGGCAGCGAACAGGACGCCGCGCACGACGAGGTCGAGGTCGGCGCTCGGCGCCACGATCGCGGCGTTGTTCCCTCCCAGCTCCAGCAGGGAGCGGCCGAGACGCGCCGCGATGCGCGGCGCGATCGCCTTGCCCATCGCGGTCGAGCCGGTGGCCGACACCAGCGGGATCCGCTCGTCGTCAGCGAGCTGCACGGCGCGGTCGGCGCCGCCGATCACGAGCTCGAACAGACCGTCGGGGACGTCGCCGAGCCGCTCCGCCGCCCGACGCAGCAGCGCCGTCGAGGCGAGCGCCGACAGCGGCGCGCGCTCGGAGGGCTTCCACACCACCGGGTCGCCGCAGACGAGGGCGAGCGCCGCGTTCCAGCTCCACACTGCGACCGGGAAGTTGAACGCGCTGATCACGGCCACGGGGCCGAGCGGGTGCCAGGTCTCGGTCAGGCGGTGCCCGGGACGCTCCGAGGCGATCGAGCGCCCGTAGAGCTGACGGGAGAGGCCGACGGCGAAGTCGCAGATGTCGATCATCTCCTGCACCTCGCCGAGGCCTTCCTGCGCGATCTTCCCGACCTCGAGGGTGACGAGCGCGCCGAGCGTCTCCTTCTCGCGTCGCAGCTCCTCGCCGAGCAGGCGCACCAGCTCGCCACGTCGCGGAGCGGGCACGTCGCGCCACGCGGCGAACGCGTCGGCGGCGCGCTCGACGGCCGCGCTCGTGGCAGCCTCGTCCGTGCGTGCGACCCGGGCGATCTCCTCCCCCGTGATCGGCGTGCGAACGACGAGATCGCCGGCCGAGGTGAGCGACGGGTCAACGCCGAGTCGGTCGAGCAGCCCGGCTGCGGAAGTGACGGTTGCGACGGTCGCCACGGCGGCCTCCTCGGACGGGATCAGCGGGACACCGCGACGGTACCTACCGCATCGCGGCGCTGCAGGCCGACCGGCTCGGTCAGATGCGGACGAGGTTCGGCATCAGCCGGCCGTCGTCGTCCACGGTCGCGTTCCAGTGCGTGAACGCGGGCTCGATCTCGTCCGCGTCGTGACCGCGCTCGGCGATCCGAACGGGCTGTCCCGACTCGGGCGAGACGCGGTACTGGTACCACGTGATGTCCCACGCGAACGTCAGCACCGTCTCGGCGTTGACCCCGGAGAGCGGGACGATCGAGGCGCTCGGCGGCCCGAGGCTCTTGGAGACGCCGGCGATCGTGCGGCGGAACTGGCTCTGGTTGAAGAGATCGGCCGCCTCGACGAGCGCCAGCTCCTCGTCGTCGAGCCGGCGCAGGATCGGGTCGGCGACCACCGTCTCCGGCTCCTCGTGTCGGGCCCCGAGCAGGGCCTGCCACAGCGTCTTCTGGCGCTTGCGACGACCCGTCGCCTGGAGCGCGACCGACACCGGGTTCCCCTCGCGCACCCAGCCGTAGTCGAGCGCGACCTCGCTGCACAACGGGCAGACGTCGACGTACTCGTGCCCGTCGGGCGAGAAGCGCACCGTCTGCTCGCCCATCAGGAGCGTCCGCTCGCACACCGCGCACGTCCGGGTGACGTTGGCCTTGGTGACCCGCATGGGACGCCCACTATAGCCCGCCTGCAGGGATTTTCCGAACCGAGCCGGGCCGTCGGCTCCCTGTGGAGCGATAGGCGCACATTCGGCACGAATCCCCCTTGACAGGGAGCGGTGTCTGGCACCGCGGACGGGCGGGCGCTACCCGAGCCCGCTCGGGGCCTGGCGCCTGTGGATCGCTCGTCACGCTCTCGGCACGGAGAGCGCACGACGGTGCCAGACACCGGCCTCCACCTGAGCGCCGACGTCTCGCGTGCCCGTCGCTCGTAGGGGCCGGGCCTGCCCAACCCGGACGCGCCGCACCCGTGAGCGATCGAGCGTCCGAGCGTGACGCTCTACGCCGTCGCAGCCTCCCGGGCCTTGCGCGTCTCGTCGATCACCTTCTGGGCGACGTGGGACGGCACCTCCTCGTAGCGCAGCAGGTGCATCGAGTAGTCGCCGCGGCCGCCGGTCATCGAGGTGAGGGACTGCGCATAGGTGAGGATCTCCGCCATCGGCACCTCTGCGCGGATCGTGGTCATCCCAGCGGCCGGCTCCATTCCGCTGAGACGGCCGCGACGCGAGTTGAGGTCGCCGTTGACGGCCCCGACCGCCTCGTCGGGCACGGTCACCTCCAGCTCCATGATCGGCTCGAGCAGCACCGGGTCGGCCTTCGCGTAGGCGTCCTTGAACGCCATCGAGCCGGCGATCTTGAACGCCATCTCCGACGAGTCGACGTTGTGGTACTGGCCGTCCACGAGGCGCACGCGCACGCCCTGGACGGGAGCGCCGGCGAGCTCGCCGTGCTGCATCGTCTCCTGCACGCCCTTGTCCACCGCTGGTCGGAACCCCTGAGGGATCACCCCGCCGACGATCTGGTCGACGAACTCGTAGCCCTCGCGCTCGGGGAGCGGCTCGATCACGATCTCGCAGTCGCCGAACTGCCCGCGGCCACCCGTCTGCTTCTTGTAGCGGTGCCGCGCGCGCGCCTCCTTGCGGATCGTCTCGAGGTACGGGACACGGGGCGGATGGAGGTCGACGTCCACGCCGAAGCGCCGCTTCGCCCGCTCGAGCGCGACCTCGACGTGCATCTGGCTCATGCCGGAGAGGATCTCCTCACCGGTGCGCGCGTCGCGCCGCAGGCGCAGCGTCGGGTCCTCCTCCGCGAGCCGGCGGATGGCGGCGGCGACCTTCTCCTCCTCCCCCTTCACCTTCGGCGTGACCGCGAAGCTCATCACCGGATCGGGGAAGGCGAGCGGCTCGACCTCGACGTCGATCTCGCGATCGACCAACAGGTCGCCGGTGCGGACGTCCTTGAGCTTGGCGACCGCGCCGATGTCGCCCTCCGCGTACTCCTTCGCTGGGGTGTGGTCCTTGCCCTGGAGCTGGACGAGCGACCCCATCCGCTCCTTCGCCTTCTCGCGCAGGTCGAGCAGCGTGGACTCCGTGGTCACCGTTCCCCGGATGACGCGGAACAGGTTGATCTTCCCGGCGAACTGGTCGGCGATCGTCTTGAAGACGAACGCTGCCGTGCCGGCACCGTCGACGTCCATCGGCTCGCCCTTCTTGGCCGGCGAGGGGACGCCCTCCACGACGAGGTCGAGCAGCGCGTGCGTGCCGAGGTTGTCCGTGGCGACGCCGCAGGCGACGGGGAACACCTCGCCGCGCGTGATCCCGAGCTTGAGCGCTGCGGCGACGTCGTGCGCGTCGAGCTCCTCCCCCTCGAGGTAGCGCTCCATCAGCGCCTCGTCGATCTGGACGACCTCGTCGAGCAGCTTCTCCCGGTAGCTCTGCGCGAGCTCGAGCACGTCGTCCGGGATCGGCACCGGGTCGGCCTCCTTGCCGCCACCCGGGGAGAGGTAGGCGCACATGTGGAGCACGTCGACGATCCCGCGCAGCTCGTGCTGCGCGCCGATGGGGATGTGCACGGCGACGCACTTCGAGCCGAACTGCTCCTGGATCTGGCCGAGCGTGCGGAAGAAGTCGGCGCGCTCGCGGTCGAGCATGTTGACGAACCACACGCGGGCGAGCCCGAGCTCGTCTGCGAGCTTCTTCACCCGCGCCGTGCCGACCTCGAGCCCGAGCACCGCGCTGACCACGACGAGCGCGCCCTCCACGACGGGCAGCGCGCAGCGCACGTCCCCCTGGAAGGACGGATCGCCGGGGCAGTCGAGCAGGTTGATCTTGCGCCCCTGCCACGAGGTGTGCGTGTGCGAGAGCGAGATGGAGAGCTGGCGGCGATGCTCGTCCTCGTCCCAGTCGGACACGGTCGTGCCGCTCTCGATCGTCCCGAGCCGGTTGACCTCGCCGGTCTGGTAGAGGAGCGCCTCGACGAGGGACGTCTTGCCCGTCCCTCGATGACCGACGACGGCGACGTTGCGGATCTTTCCGGGCTCGGTCGATGCCATGTGCGCGCGCTCCTCCTGGTTTCCGGGTCCGCGCGCAATCCTAGACCCAGCGGCGACGCTCCCAGCGGGGGTGCGTCGCTACGTCTCGGCGGGCTCGCGCACCGGCCCCGACAGTCGGGACTTGAGGCGCAGCACGGCCTTCGTGTGAAGCTGCGAGACGCGCGACTCGGTCACGCCGAGCACCTCTCCGATCTCGCGGAGCGTCAGCTCTTCGTAGTAGTAGAGCG
>CAZUVW010000199.1:0-4241 GCA_964623875.1 uncultured Gaiellales bacterium | reverse complement strand
ACCTCGTCGATGTAGATGATCCCGGTCTCGGCCTTCTTGATGTCGAAGTCGGCCGCCTGGATCAGCTTGAGGAGGATGTTCTCCACATCCTCGCCGACGTAGCCCGCCTCGGTCAGCGCGGTCGCGTCGGCGATCGCGAACGGGACGTTGAGGATCCGCGCCAGCGTCTGGGCGAGCAGCGTCTTGCCACAGCCGGTCGGCCCGAGCAGCAGGATGTTCGACTTCTGCAGCTCGACGTCACCTTCCTCGGCCTGGCCCATGCGAACGCGCTTGTAGTGGTTGTAGACGGCCACCGCGAGCGTCCGCTTGGCTTCCTCCTGCGAGACGACGTAGTCGTTCAGGACGGCGTAGATGTCCTTCGGCCGCGGCAGGTTGTCGAGGTCGAGCTGGACGGGGGCGGTCAGCTCCTCGTCGATGATCTCGTTGCAGAGATCGATGCACTCGTCGCAGATGTAGACGCCGGGACCGGCGATCAGCTTCTTGACCTGACGCTGGCTCTTGCCGCAGAAGCTGCAGAGAAGCTGCTCGTTGCCGTCGCTCGCCCTGGCCATCGGTCTCCTCTGTTGTAGTCGAGTTCGCCGGTTTCGGCTACCCGAGGCCTAGCGGTGGGTGATCACCCGATCCACGATCCCGTACTCCTTCGCCTCCTCGGAGGTCATGAAGTAGTCACGGTCCATGTCCTGTCGCACCTTCTCGATCTCCTGACCCGTGTGGTGGGCCATGATCTCCTCGAGCTTGCGCTTCAGCGCGATGGTCTCCTTCGCGTGGATCTCGATGTCCGATGCCTGCCCCTGGTACCCGCCCCACACCTGGTGGATCAGGATCTTGGAGTTCGGCAGCGCCATCCGCTTCCCTTCGGCGCCTCCGGCGAGGAGGAGCGCGCCCATGCTCATCGCGATCCCGACGCAGATCGTCGAGACGTCCGGCTTGATGAACTGCATCGTGTCGTAGATCGCCAGGCCCGAGTACACCGAGCCGCCGGGCGAGTTGATGTAGATCGAGATGTCCTTGTCGGGATCCTCCGACTCGAGGTGGAGGAGCTGGGCGACGACGAGGTTCGCGATCTGGTCGTCCACCTGGGTGCCGAGGAAGATGATCCGCTCGTTCAGCAGACGGGAGTAGATGTCGAACGACCGCTCGCCGCGGGACGTCTGCTCGATCACCATCGGGATCAGGGGGCTCATCGGCTCTCCTCGCTTCCTGGGGTCCACAGCTTCTTCTCGCCCTCGGGCTTGTCCTTGTCGGGCGTCCAGATCGCCTCGCGAGCCGCGCGCTGCTCCTCCCGCTCGGTCGCCTGCTCGACGGAGATCGGCTTCACCTCGGCCGCGAGCCGGTCGAGCGCCGCCTTCAGGCGGAGGTCCTCGCGAAGCGACTCCTGATGGCCGTGCGCCCACACGTCGGCGATCACCTCGTCGGGATCCTCGTCGGCCGCCTCCGCCTGCTCGCGGATCAGCGCCTTGACCTCGTCGTCGGAGACCTCGATCCCCGCCTTCTCGGCCACCGCCTCGAGCGCCAGCTCGCGTGCGACGGAGTGCGCCGCCTCGGCGCGCACCTGGGCCGTCAGCACCTCCGGGGACTGCCCCGTCACCTGGAAGTAGGCCTCGGGTGTGATCCCGCGGTTGGCGAGCGACCGGAGGAAGCCGTTGAGGAGCTCGCGGGCCCGCGCCTCGACGAGCGGGCCGGCTGCCTGCACGTTCGAGGCGCGGACGAGCTCGTCGACCGCCGCGGCGCGGAAGGCGGCCTCGATCTCCTCGTCGACCGCCTCGCGGATGCGGCCCTCCACGTCGGCACGCCACTCGGCGATCGTGTCGAACTCCGTGGCGGAGCGCGCGAGATCGTCGTCCACCTCGGGCAGCACCTGCCCGTTGACGTGCTTGACGGTGATCGAGACGGTGGCCTCGGAGCCGTCCCCGAGCTCGTAGCGCACCTCGCGGGTGTCGCCGGCGCTCGCGCCGACGAGCGCGGTCTCGACCTCCTCCATCAGCCTGCCGCTGCCCAGCTCGACGACCGTGTCGGACTGCGTCTGGCCGTCTCCGTCGACGAGGTCGATCACCAGCGTGTCACCCTCACGCGCGGGCCGGTCGTCGGCCGGGACGAGCTCGGCGACGCTGTGGCGCAGCGCGTCGAGCTCCTGCTCGACGAGCTCTTCCGGGACCACGGACTCGGCGCGCGGGACCTCGAGCGTCGTCCAGTCGACGATCTCCGGCGTCGGCTGCACCTCGACGGTCGCGTGGAACGACCACGGCTCCTCGTGCGTGCTCGGCAGCTCGTACTCGTAGGCGGGCGCCGTGATGGGCCGCAGCCGCGTGCGTCCGGCCGCTCCCCAGAACCAGCCGCCGATGTGCGACTCGACCGCCTCGGCCCAGAGCCGGTCCTTGCCGACGTGCGCGAGCAGGACGGGAGTCGGCACCTTCCCCTTGCGGAACCCCGGCACGCGCACCGACTCGGAGAGGTCGTGCGTCGCGTGCTCGACGGCGTGGTGGAGCTCGTGCGGCGTCACGTCCACCGTCAGGCGGACGCGGTTCCCGCCGAGCTCCTCGACCTGGGCCACGGCGCCATTCAAGCAGAGGGGAGGCGTGTGACCCGACCGGTCCCGCTCGGGCCGTGCCTCGGCCGGAGGCGGGAACGAGCTCCCAGGGCGTCCGTCCCGACGTCGTGGGCGCTCTCGCCGGCGCCCCCGGCCGACCTCTCGGCGCGTCGGTCGGCGCGGCGGAGTCGCGCGGGGAGCTCGGGCGCCCGCGGCGCACCGCCCATGCGGGCGAGAGGACTCGAACCTCCAAGGACCGAAGCCCACCGGGACCTAAACCCGGCGCGTCTACCAGTTCCGCCACACCCGCGCGCCTCCGAGCGTACCGCCCGACGCGGCGGATGGATCACCGCGGCCCGGCCGGGTGAGCGATCACGGGACGCCGGCGCGCGACGACGCGCTGGCCCGATCGCCTCGGTCACCCGGGTGCCCGCTCGCGGGCGCCATCATTGCGCGGCGGGGCTGGGACCGCCGTAGCGCGGCGCTCGACGAACCTCTCCGGGCGACGACCGGCTCAGCCGAGCAGACCCGTGGCGAGCGCGGCGATCCCGAGGAACGCGGCGAACAGCGCGACGCCGCCGAGGGCGACGCCCAGGACGACGATCATCGGGGTCGCGGCGCTCTCGCCGTCTGCCGCGACGTGCTCGAGGCGCACCACCTCCCGCACCGGGTGCGTCAGCAGGCGCCCCGCCTCCTCGCGGATCTCCTCGAGCAGCAGCTCCGTGCCGTCGTGACCGGGGCTCACGTGGGTGCTCATCGCGACCTCCTCGCTGGGAGCCTCAATCGTAACGCCTGCCACGATCTTCGCCAACGTCGGACGACGGCGGCGACGCCTGCAGTCGGCCGTTCCTCGCTGCCGCCGATTCCTGCCAGCGATGCCTGCCAGCGATTCCTGCCAGCGATTCCTGCCAGCGGGCCCTGACAGGCGCTGCTGTCAGCATCGGCTGTCAGCGGTTCCTGTCAGCGATTGCTGTGAGGGATTGCGCCGAAGGTGCGCCGATCGATCCACAGAGGCGCATGAACACGGGGCGCGGGACCGCGCCCCCTGTCGCGGGCGCCAGGCGGCCGCCCGCGCGTCGCGCGCGTCAGCGCCCGAGCAGCAGGGTCACGGTCTCGCGCACGGAGTCGACGACGAGACCGCCCACCGCGATGAGCGCGAACGCCGCGAACGCGACGAAGGGCTCGTGCGCCTGCAGGACGAGGAGCGCCGCGAAGGCGCCCACGACGACGCAAGCCGTGGCGATGGGTCGGCGCGTCATCGTCCCGAGACCGAGGCCCGCGAGGAAGACCGCCCCGAACACGACGATGCCGAGCGTCATGCGCGGAGGGTAGGACCCCCGTCGGACGGAGCGGACCGCCCCGCAGGCAGGGGCCCGGAGCCGCTCACCACGAGGGGCCGGCGCGGCGAGGGCGCGCGGGCGCGCGCGCCGAGGATCGTGCACCCGAGCCGAGCCCGCGCCTCCGAGCCCGGCCCTACGGCGTCAGGACGCTCCCGCGCACCCGTGCGACGAGCGCTGCGACGACCGCGGGGTCGAACTGCGTCCCGGCACAGCGCTCGAGCTCGCGCCTCGCCTCGTCGCGCGAGAGCGCCGCCCGGTAGGGCCGGTCTGTCGTCATCGCGTCCCAGGCGTCGCACACGGCCATCACTCGCGCGGCGAGCGGGATCTCCTCGCCGGCGAGCCCGTCCGGGTAGCCGCGGCCGTCGAAGCGTTCG
>CAZUVW010000198.1:0-4302 GCA_964623875.1 uncultured Gaiellales bacterium | reverse complement strand
GGTTCATCGGCATCGCCCTCGAGCACTTCGCCGGCGACCTGCCGCTGTGGCTGGCGCCCGTGCAGGTGAAGGTGCTGCCGGTCGCCGACGCGCACCACGGCGCGGCCGAGGCGCTCGGCGTCGCGCTCCGCGACGAAGGCGTGCGGGTCGAGGTCGATGCGCGCGAGGAGACGCTCGGCCGCCGGATCCGGGACGCCGAGCTCGAGAAGGTGCCGCTCGTGGCCGTCTGGGGCGACAAGGAGACGGTCGACGCGATCGCCGTCCGCCGACGGGGCGGGGGGCAGGAGGCGCTCAGCGTCGCCGAGCTCGTGGCGGAGATCCACGCCGGCACCCCGTCGTAGGGTCCTCAGGCGGTCGCGGCGTCGGGATCCTCGCCGCGCTCGCGCGCAGCGATGCGCGCCTGGTGGTACGCGATCCGCTCCTTCAGCTGTCGGGTCAGGCGCTCCTGGTCGGCGCGCTCGCGAGCGCGTTCTTCAGAAGTCATCTTCTCCCAGCGGCGGTTCCTCATCCTCGCCATCGTCCTCCTCCTCGAACAGCGCCGCGTGGATGTCGACCACGCGTGTCCTGATGTCGAAGAGCGCCTCCATCATCGTCGTGACGTCCTGCTCCTCCACCGAGCACCATGGTGCCCGGCGGTCCCGGCTGGCGCAAGGCGGCCAGCGCGGACCTGGCACGTTCCGGCGCAGCCGGAACGTGCCCACACAGCGGCCCGACCCCCTGCTAGGCTTCGACCCCTGCAAGCAGGAGCGGCATCGCCCCTCACCTCGTCGGCCGCGCGTCGCACGAGGTTCAACCGAGTCGAATCCGACGAGGGAGAGCCGCTGCTGCGTGCAGTGGCTCGTTCCACGAAGAGGGAGGATCGACTCGACTTGGTGATCGGCCTTTGAGACCGCGGCGGCGCCCCGAGGACAGAACGCGTCCGGTCATCCAGCACGACAGGATCAACGAGCAGATCCGCGTTCCGCGGGTGCGGCTCGTGGCCGAGGACGGCGCACAGGTGGGGATCAAGCAGACGAAGGAGGCGCTCGAGTACGCGTACTCGAAGAACCTCGACCTCGTCGAGGTGGCCCCGAACGCCGACCCCCCCGTGGCCCGGGTGATGGACTACGGGAAGTACCGCTACGAGCAGGAGCAGCGGGCGAAGCAGGCGCGCAAGCACCAGTCGACGATCAACATCAAGGAGATCAAGCTCAGGCCGAAGATCGGCGATCACGACTTCGAGACGAAGAAGGGGCACGTCGTCCGGTTCCTCCACCAGCGGGCCAAGGTGAAGGTGACGATCATGTTCCGCGGGCGGGAGAACCTCCACCCCGAGCGGGGGAGGCTCCTCCTCGAGCGTCTCGCCAAGGACGTCGAGGAGATCGGGCAGATCGAGCAGCAGCCCACCCTCGACGGTCGGAACATGGTCATGGTGCTGGGCCCGACGAAGAACGCGGGAGTGAAGAGAGATGCCGAAGGTGAAGACGTCGACGGGAGCGAAGAAGCGCTTCAAGGTGACCGGGTCGGGAAAGCTGACCCGTCGTCACGCGATGCAGAGCCACAACCTCACGAAGAAGTCGTCGAAGCGTAAGCGCCAGTTCGGGCGGGTCTACGAGGTGGCCGCGAGCGACGTCAAGGCCGTCAAGAAGCTCCTGGGGAGGGGGTAGTCGTGCCGCGCGTGAAGCGATCCGTCCACGCCCGCAAGAAGCGGCGCAAGGTCCTCGACCAGGCCAAGGGCTACTACGGCCGCAAGAGCACCCACTACCGCTACGCGAAGGAGCAGGTCGAGCACTCGCTCGTCTACGCCTACCGTGACCGCCGCAACAAGAAGCGCACCTTCCGGCAGCTGTGGATCGTGCGGATCAACGCCGCGGCGCGGGCCAACGGGCTCTCCTACAACCAGCTGATGAACGGGATCCACAAGGCGGGGATCGAGCTCGACCGCAAGTCGCTCGCCGACCTCGCCGTGAGCGATCCGCAGGCGTTCGCGCTCGTGGCAGAGCGCGCGAAGGCCGCGCTGACCGAGCCGGCGTAGGGGTCGGGCTTGCCCGGCCCGGCGCCTGACGAGCGGGCCGGCGGGACGCACGCTGCGCAGGCCGACGCGCTCCGCCGCCAGGCGGGCCAGTTCGCGGCGCTCGGGTCGCCCGTGTACGCGCGGCTGGCCGAGCGGCTCGCGCTCGATCCCTCGCCGGCGGACGGGCGGCCGCTCGCGTGGGTCTCCGCCCGCAGCAGCGACGAGCGGGAGGGCGAGCGCGAGGACGCATGGGAGCTCGAGCTGCGCGTCTGGCCGGGTCCGATGCGACACGTCGCGCACCTCGACTTCCACGGCAACCGCCTGGACTGGCTCGGCTAGGTTCCGCCGCGATGGAGCCGGAGGTTCAGACGACGCTCGCGTCGGACGGCACCGTCGACATCACCACGGTCGGCGCTCGCACCGGGCTGCCTCGACGCATCGAGATCTGGTTCGTCCACCTCGACGGCCGCACGTTCCTGACGGGGACCCCGGGCACGCGAGGCTGGTACGCGAACCTCCTGGCGCACGATCGGTTCACGTTTCACCTGAAGGAGTCCGTCCGCGCCGACCTGCGGGCGCAGGCGGTGCCGGTGCGCGACGCGGCGACGAGGCGCTGGCTCTTCACGCAGTCGCATCCCTGGCTCGACTGGTATCGCTCGCAGGCGTCCCTCGACGATCTCGTCGCCCACGCGCCCCTGGTGGAGGTCCTGTTCCCGGAGGACGAGGTGTGATCACCTCGCGCGAAAACGAGACGCTGACGCTCGTCCACAAGCTGCTATCGGCTCGCAAGCACCGCGTCGAGAGCGGGTTGTTCGCGGTGGAGGGGGAGGATCTCGTGCGGGCGGCGGACGCCGCCGGGATCGAGCCGGTGCACCGCCTGGTCGAGGGTGACTCCGTCGCCGAGGGGCTGCTCGCGCGGGTCTCCACGCTCGCGCATCCGCCACGGGTGATCGCCGTGTACCGCGCCTCCGACCTGCCGGGCGGCGCCCGCGACCGCTGCCTCGCGCTCTGGCGGCTGGCCGACCCGGGGAACGTCGGGACGCTGCTGCGCACGGCCGATGCGTTCGGCGCCTCGGTCGCGCTCTCGCAGGGCTGTGCCGATCCGCTGTCGCCCAAAGCCCTGCGCGCGTCCGTCGGCGCGATCTTCCGCGTGCCGCTCGTGCCCTGGGGCGAGGCGCCCGAGCCCCGCGTTGCACTGGTCGCTCACGGCGGTCCCCCGCTGCATGAGGTCGTCGCGAGGCTCGGCCCGCGGGTGGCCTTCGTGCTGGGCAGCGAGCGCGAGGGGCTGCCGAGGGAGATAGTGACAAGTTGTCGCTTGGCCACCATCAGGCTGCCCGGAGCGGCCGAGTCGCTCAACGTCGCCGCGGCGGGGGCGATCGCCCTGTACGAGCTCGCCCGCGGGGCGTGAGCCGCCTCGTGCGGCGGCGGTGAGCGCTTGACGACACGCCCGCCGCTGCCGACGATGAGGCCCAGCGCTCGGCGCGACGACCATGCCTGCGGCAGGGCATCCGCTCCCACGGCACCACCTGGCTCGAGCGCGGCTCGTCGCCGCGCTCGAGCCTGCCCGGATCGCGACCGTCGTCGCGGGCGGCGGGTACGGCAAGACGACTCTGGCGATCGAGCACGCACGCCGGCTCGGCATCGCCTGGGCGCTCGCGCGGCTCCAGCCGGGTGACGACGATCCCGCGGCGCTCGTCCGTCGTCTCGTGGGCGCGCTGGGTGAGGCGGGCCTGTCCGACGCGGCGGAGGCGCTCGCGGGCGGAGACGCGCCGGAGCAGGCGGTCACCCGCCTGAAGGAGCTGCTCGCCCGCGGCGACAGCCCGATCCTGCTCGTCCTCGACGAGATCGCACACGCGGGCGAGGACGGAGGTGCGCTCGTCGCCCGGCTGGCGGCCGCGCTGCCCGTGGACTCCAGGCTCCTGCTCGTCGGCAGGGCGCTGCCCGAGTCGCTCGCGCGGCTGGCCGCCGCGCCCGAGGTCGTTGCCGTCGGGCAGCCCGAGCTGGCGTTCACCGACCAGGAGTCGGCCGAGCCCCTCGCGCGAATGGGGCTCGAGCCGGATGCGGGCCTGGCCTCCCGCCTCCACCGGATCGCAGCCGGGTGGCCGGTCGCGACGGTGCTCGCAGCGGAGCGACTCGCCGGGGCCGCCGACCCGGAGGCGGAGCTCGACCACCTCGAAGGCGATGCTGCCCTGCTCGCGGGACTGGTCGAGACGCCGCTCGCAGCGTTGTCCTCCGAGGTGCGGGAAGCGGTGGAGCAGGTGGTGCGCCTCCCGTCTCTCACCGTCGGGATCGCCGACCGCGCGTCGGGG
>CAZUVW010000197.1:0-4322 GCA_964623875.1 uncultured Gaiellales bacterium | reverse complement strand
CAGCGTCGCGACGCTGCGGCTGGTGGCGCGGCCCTGCGTGCCGCCGCCGATCGACTGAGGTGTGGGCTCAAGCGTGCTGCGGGCGGGGTGACCCCGCCCGCAGCACGTCCTGTCGATGTCGATCGGTGGTGCTAGCGCACCTCGATCTGGGCGAAGCCGCCCGGCGTGTGGCTCTTCACGCGGACGGTCGTCCCGGTATCGGGGGTCTTGACGTTCGCGAGCGGCGTCGACGGATCCCACACGTCCTTGGAGTCGTCGAACACCGGCACAGCCGGCAGCGACGGGATCGGGCTCGCCACGCCGTTCAGGTGCAGGGTGATCGCGTCCGTCGGCTGGAGGCCGAAGGTCGCGTCGTAGCTCTGCACGCGGGCGCGCCACGGGTTGCTGTCAGGTCGCACGAGGGCCTTCGGGTGCGCGTCGATCGGCAGGATCAGGCCGCCGCCCGGATGCTGGCTCGTGTTGTTGTCGGTGAAGTACGTGTCCCAGTAGCTGATCAGGATCCCGTCCTGGTAGGGGAAGTGCTCGACCCAGTCCGGCTTCGTGTTGAGGAAGCCGAAGTTGTACGGGCCGGTCTTGAGCCCCTTGTCGTAGCCCACGTAGGCGCGGTTCTCGACGACGTAGGCGTTGAAGTAGAACCCGGTCTCCGTGCCGGTCGTGACCTTGAAGCCGTCGAACGTCCACCCGGCGTCGGCCTCGGCGCCGTCGAGCGGCTGACCGGTGATCGCGAGCTCGTCGACCATGAAGCCGGGCTCGGTCACTGCCCCGTCCGTCCAGTAGCGGAAGCCGACGGTCACCGTCTGGCCGGCGAAGGCGGAGAGGTCGGCCGTCAGGTCGACCCAGCTGCCGCTCGTCGAGCCGGTGATGCCGTTGCCGAAGTTCTGGCCGTTCGGGTTCGAGGCGGTCGACAGGTTCGTCGCCACCGGGCTCCCGTTGACGGTCAGGTACGCGTAGTCCCAGTCGGCCTCGATCTGGTAGTTGACCTTGGCCGCGAGCGACACGGCGCCCGCGGGCAGGGCGACCGACCGCGTCATCGAGTTGTCGACGTCGTCACCGGCGCCCGAGTAGTAGAACTTGCTCCCCGCGGCTGGAGCCGCGATCGTCTGCGTGACCTCCTTGTCGGGGAGCACGACGAACAGGCCCTGCGCCTGCTTCGTGTTGAACTCCGACGGGCCGAGCTTGTGCTCGGACTTCTTCCCGGCGAGCGCGACCTCGTAGTTGAGCCAGCCGAGCTGGAACTTCTCCCACGCGTTGAAGTCGCCCGGGGTGGAGCCGATGTCGGTGGTGCCGTCGCCGAGGTACGACCCGGAGGACATGATCGTCCAGAAGCCGGTCGAGTTCTCGCCGCCGGCCGTGTCGTACTGGTCGGGCAGTCCGAGGTCGTGCGCGTACTCGTGCGCGAACACGCCGAGGCCGCCGTTCTCCGGCTGCATCGTGTAGTCGCCCACCCACACGCCGACCGCGTCCGGGCCGCCGAGGTTGCCGAACGTGCCGATGCCGCCGAACTCCATGCCGCCGAACGCCGCACCGGCCGGACCCCACGTCCCGATGCCCTGGTACGCCGTGTACCAGCGGTGCGACCAGATGGCCTGCGAGCCCTGCGCGCCGCCACCGGTCTCCTCACCCTCGCCGGCGTGGACGATCTGGAAGTGGTCGATGTAGCCGTCGGACTCGTCGAAGTTGCCGTCGCCGTCCGCGTCGTAGCGATCCCACCTGTCGAAGGTGGCGAGGTAGTCGTGAATCTGCTGGTTCGTCCGGCCGGCCGCCTTCTGGTTCGCAACCCACGTGTTGATGGCGTCGCGGATCACGTACCAGACGGTCGAGCAGACGTTCGAGCCGCACCAGTTGCTGCCGTAGCGCGCCTCGTTGTAGGGCACCTTGACCCACTCGACGACGTCGCCGTTGATGGTGTAGCGGCCCGACGACTGGGCCTCGTAGTAGTCCACCATCTTCGAGAAGTACATGTTCTCGTAGTGGGCCTTGTTGAAGTCGGCCTGCCAGATCGTCGTGTTGTCGGTCGCCCGGTTGGGGGCGGCGATCTGGTTGTGCATCGGGCCTGCCGTGCCGCCGTAGGTCGGATGGGTCGCGTCGCCGAACTCGGCGAGGATCACGAACACCCGGTCGTTGCCGGTCTGCTCGAGCTCGACGTACTGGCCCTTCGCGACCTTGCCGACCTTCGTGCCGGCCTTGAACTTGCCCTGTGCCTTCGCCTCGAGCGCCTTGCCGCGCAGCTCGCGCTGCTCCTTGCCGAGCGGGTGCTCGAGGTCGTCGGGCTTGACCGCCTGCGGCTCGTTGCCGTCGGCTGCGCCCGCGGCGATCGACGCGCCCGTTCCCACCGACAGCGCAACCACGAGCGCTCCGAGGACGAGCGCAAGAAGATGCCTACTCAATGAAAACCCCCTGGATCGTTGTTCTCTCCCCCGCGGACATCGCCCGCGGCGCGCGCAGCCTACTTCTCAACTGCCACCGCGGCAACACCAGAAGTTAACTCCCCGCATGGCGCGGGCACCGCCGCTCGCAGCCGAGGACGACGCAAGACGGCTGGCGCGCGAGACCCGTGGTCGCGCAAGATCTGCTACCCGTGTGGCTTGGCCATCGCGTGGTAGTCGAGCGCCTCGTCGAGGACGGCCTCGTCCACGCCGAGCGCGCGGGCGGCCTCGCGCAGCGACCCACCCGAGGCCACGGCCGCCTTCACGATCTCCGAGGCCTTGTCGTAGCCGATGTAGGGGTTCAGCGCGGTCGCGGCGCTGAGGGTGTTCTCGGCATAGCGCTCGTTCTGCTCGCGGTTCGCCTCGATGCCGTCGACGCACTTCTCCGCGAGCAGTCGTGAGGCGCTCGAGAGCAACTTGACCGACCCGAGGAGGTTGCGCGCCATCAGGGGGATGTAGACGTTCAGCTCGAAGTGGCCGTTCATCCCGCCGATCGTGATCGCGGCGTCGTTGCCGATCACCTGGGCGGCGACCTGCGTCACGACCTCCGGGATCACCGGGTTGACCTTGCCGGGCATGATCGACGAGCCCTTCTGCAGCTCGGGCAGGAAGAGCTCGGAGAGGCCCGCGCGGGGGCCCGAGCCCATCAGACGGAGGTCGTTGGCGATCTTCGTCAGCGAGACGGCGACGACCTTGAGCGCGCCGGAGGCCTCGACGAGCCCGTCACGGGCCGCCTGCGCTTCGAAGTGGTCTGCCGGCGCCGAGATCTGCAGGCCCGTCTCGCTCGAGAGCCGCTGCCGCACGCGCGGTGCGAACTCCGGGTGCGTGTTGAGGCCGGTGCCCGTGGCGGTGCCGCCGAGCGGGATCTGGCCGAGCCGCGGCATCGCGCCTTCCACGCGGGCGATCCCCTGCCGCACCTGCGCGGCGTAGCCCGCGAACTCCTGGCCGAGCGTGACCGGGACGGCGTCCATCAGGTGCGTCCGGCCGGACTTGACGACGTCGTCGAAGTCGAACGCCTTTCGCTCCAGGGACGCGGCGAGCCGCTCGAGCGCGGGCAGCAGGTCGTGGGCGATCTCCGACAGCGCGGCACAGTGCACCGCCGACGGGAAGACGTCGTTCGAGGACTGGCCCATGTTGACGTGGTCGTTGGCGTGCACGTCGTCGCCGGCGAGCGAGGCGATCACCTCGTTCGCGTTCATGTTGGAGCTCGTGCCGGAGCCGGTCTGGAAGACGTCGATCGGGAACTGGTCGTCGAACTCACCCGCGGCGACGCGGTCGGCCGCGGCGGCGATGCGGCCTGCGAGCTCGGCGTCGAGCAGCCCCAGGTCGGCGTTCACGCGCGCGGCCGCGGCCTTGATCCGCCCCAACCAGTGGGCGACCGGGAGCGGGATCGGCTCTCCGGACACCGGGAAGTTGTCGATCGCCTTGTCGGTCTCTCCGCCCCAGAGCTTGTCCATGTCTCCTCCTCGCAGGTCTGCGCGAAGACTGTATCGCCGGCGGCATTCGCGACCGCGGGGAACCCCGCTCCGCCCGGCGGCAGGGACGACGCTCGCGACCGCTGCCCTCGACTGTCGGAACGGGACACCCGGCCGGCGCGGAGCGTGGCGAGCGCACCCTCGTCGTGCAGGGAATTCTCCGCGCGGCCACGCCGTGGTGCCGATCCGGTGTCAGACACCGGATCGTGTCAAGGCGGCCGTTGGGGGCGTGACCGAATAGGGCGGGTGCGGCTACGCGCCGCGGGCCACGGCGAGGAGCTCGTCCCACGAGCAGAGCTTCACGCGCGGACGGCCCTCGCGCTCACCCGCGGCACGCTCGGCCTCGTCGATGCGCTGCCAGCCCTCGTGCGTGACGACCTCGACGCCACGCGCGGCGAGCAGGGCGTCGACGTCGGCTGCT
>CAZUVW010000196.1:0-4328 GCA_964623875.1 uncultured Gaiellales bacterium | reverse complement strand
CGTCTTCGCCTGCTCGTACCAGCGCTCCTTGCCGTCGAGGTCGAGCGCGCGCCAGTCCTCGCCCGCGGCCGACGCGAGCGCCTCTGCCCGCTCGAGCCGCTCGACGAACCGCGCCGACGTGGCACGGACCGCGAGCTCGGGATCGACGTTCAGGAACCGTGCGAGGTTCACGACGGTGAACAGCACGTCGCCGACCTCCAGCACGACGGCAGGGTCGGGCTCCGTCTCGGCAGGGGGCCGTCCCGCACGCTCGACCTCCGCGACGAGCTCGGTGACCTCCTCGTGCACCTTCGCCACCGGGCCCGCCAGATCCGCCCAGTCGTAGCCGACGGCCGCGGCCCGACGCTGCACCTTGCGCGCGTGCAGGAGCCCGGGGAGCGAGGCGGGGACGTCGTGGAAGATCCCCTCCCTCCCCTCCTGCTCGGTCTTGATCTGCTCCCAGCGCTCGCGCACGCGTCCGGCGGTGGCGGCCTCGGCGTCGCCGAACACGTGCGGGTGGCGACGGACGAGCTTGTCGTGCACCCCACGGATCACCAGACGAAGGTCGCCGCGGCCCTGCTCCTCGAGCAGCAGCGCCAGGAAGACCACCTGGAAGAGCAGGTCGCCGAGCTCGTCGACGAGCTTCGCAGGGTCGTCGGCTCGCACCGCGTCGGCGACCTCGTACGCCTCCTCGACGGTGTGGGGCACGATCGTCTCAGCGGTCTGCTCGCGATCCCACGGGCAGTCTCGCCGCAGGCGGCGCGTCAGCGTCTGGAGGTCGACGAGCGCCCGCGCGAGACCGTTGTCGTCCGCCGCGCCGGGCCGGTCGTCCATCGTCCCCATCCGGTGATCGTCGCAGCGGCCGGACGACCCGGCACCGGCGCGCGGGAGCCCGCCCTCTACCCGTCGGTCTCGGTCTCGTCCGACCCGGTCGCCGGAGGCGCGAAGCCCGTGCCGTACGTGATCTTGTCCTTGTAGTCCTTCTCGAGCTGCGTCGTCCACTCCTGGATCGCCGCGTTCCGCTTCTCCTCGAGCAGCTGGGAGCGGATCTGCTCCTCGACGTCCTTGAGCAGCGTCGTCGAGGCGGGGGTGACGGGCGAGAGCGGCTCGATCACGTGCCAGCCGAACTCGGTCTTGATCGGCGCGGAGACCTCGTTGACGGCCAGCGAGAACGCCGCCTTGTCGAACGGGGCGACGGTCTCACCGCGCTTGATCGACAGCTTCCCGCCGCTCGCGGCCGAACCGGGATCCTGCGAGAGCTTCTTCGCGAGGGCGGCGAAATCCGCTCCACCCTCGAGCTGCTGGACGACGTCGTCGGCCTCGGCCTTGGTCTTCACGAGGATGTGCCTGACGTCTCGCGACTCGGCCACGGCGAACTGCGCCTTGTTGGCGGCGTAGTAGGCCTTGATGTCGGCGTCGGTGACCTTCGTGTCCTTGGTGAGGCTCTCGACGATCCCCTCGGAGAGGAGCTGCGCCCGGACGTCGTCGCGGAAGGCGGCCTCGGTATAGCCCTGCTGCTTCAGCTGCTCGTCGAGCTTCGCCCGGTCACCGCCGAAGCCGTACTGGGGGTCCTGCAGGATCTCTTCGATCCGCGCGTCGATCTGCTTCTCGTCGACCTCGATCCCGAGCCGGTCGGCCTCCATCTCGTACTCCTGCCGCTGGACGAGGTAGGCGATCGCCTGGGTCTGCAGCGACTGGTACTCGGGGGTGCCGGTCTTGGGGAAGTCCCGCTGCTGCGACGCGTACGACGTCTTGGCCCGGCTCAGCAGCTCGTCGAGCTGCGCCTGGGTGATGACGGTGCCGTCGACGACGGCGACGGCGTCGGCGGGGACGTCGTCGGTGCCACCGCACCCGGCGGCGGCGAGCGCGGTCAGCGCGGTGAGCGAGACGGCGAGGAGCAGAGCGATGCGCGAGATGGTCATGGGCCCTTTGTAGACGAGGCGCGGTTGCGCCCTGGTTACGGTGTGTGTGGGATTCGTTGGCGCACGCGGTGCGCGTCTCGAGCCGCGCTCATGCGGCCCGGCGAGCGGCAACGATAGCATCGGCCAGCGCGATCGCCCCCTCGAGCGACTCGGTGCGCACGGCGAGCTCGCGCTTCGCGGAGGTGTAGACGGCGGTGTCGACGACCGTGCGGAGCGCGCGGAGCTCGTCGCCGGACAGGGCGACCGGCCCGATCGTCGCCCGACCCCCGCGCAGCACGAGGAAGTCGGCCCCGACGAGCGCCAGCTTGAGCCGTGCCTCCTGGATGCGGAAGAGGCTCTCGACCGGCTCGGGCAGCGGCCCGTAGCGATCCTCGATCGCGGCCTCGAGCTCGCGGAGCTCGTCCTCGTGCTCGGTGAGCGCGATCCGGCGGTGGAGGTCGATCTTGAGCGGCTCCGAGGCCACGTACGAGGCCGGCACGTAGGCGTCGACGCGCGCATCGACCCGGACCGGCCGCGCCACCGCCCGCGCCTGCCCGGACAGCTCGGCGACCGCCTCGCCGAGCATCTCCACGTACAGCTCGAATCCGAGCGCCGCGACGTGGCCGGACTGCTCCGCGCCGAGCAGGTCGCCGGCTCCACGGATCTCGAGGTCGCGCATCGCGATCTTGAACCCCGCGCCGAGCTCCGTGTGGTCGGCGAGGGTGGCGAGGCGGGCGCGGGCCTCGGCTGTCAGCTCGGAGGCGTCCGGGTAGAAGAGGTAGGCGTGCGCCGGGACGTCCGACCGGCCGACCCTGCCGCGGATCTGGTACAGCTGCGCCAGGCCGAGCGCGTCGGCGCGCTCGACGACGAGCGTGTTGGCCTGCGGGATGTCGATGCCCGACTCGATGATCGTGGTGGAGACCAGCACGTCGGCGTCCCCGGCGAGGAAGGCGTGCATCCGCTCCTCCAGATCGCGCTCCGACATCTGCCCGTGCGCGACGAGGACGCGCAGCCCGGGACAGAGCTGACCGAGCTTCGCGGCCGCCTCGTCGATCGAGTCGACGCGGTTGTGGAGGTAGAAGGACTGTCCCCCACGCGCGTGCTCGCGCTCGAGCGCCGTGCGGATCAGCTCCTCGTCGTACTCGCCGACCGTCGTGCGGATCGGCCGACGGCCCTCCGGCGGCGTCTCGATCACCGAGATGTCCCTGAGCCCCGCGAGCGACATGTGCAGAGTGCGAGGGATCGGGGTGGCCGAGAGCGCGAGGACGTCGACCTCCAGCCGCAGCGCGCGGAGCAGCTCCTTCTGCTGCACGCCGAAGCGCTGCTCCTCGTCCACCACCACGAGTCCGAGGTCGCGGGGGATCACGTCGCGCGAGAGCACGCGGTGGGTGCCCACCAGCACCTCGACCTTGCCCTCGGCGAACTCCTGCAGCACGGCCTTGACCTCCGCCGGGCGACGGAAGCGCGAGACCATCTCGACTCGGACGGGGAAGTCCCGGTAGCGCTCCCGGAAGGTGTTCCAGTGCTGCTCGGCGAGGATCGTCGTCGGGCAGAGCACGAGCGCCTGCCGGCCGTTGACGACCACCGCGAAGACCCCGCGCACGGCGACCTCCGTCTTCCCGAACCCGACGTCGCCGCAGACGAGCCGGTCCATCGGCTGCGGGGAGGAGAGGTCGTCCTTCACGGCCTCGATCGCACGCGCCTGGTCGTCGGTCTCGCGGTAGGGGAACGACTGCTCGAGCCGCTCGAGCCAGTCGGAGGAGAGGTCGTACGCGGTTCCCTCGGCGCGCTGACGCTGGGCGTACAGCTGGAGCAGCTCGCCGGCCAGCTCGCGGACGGAGGCACGAGCGCGCGCCTTGAGGTTCTGCCAGGCCTTGCCGCCGAGCTTCGAGAGCGCCGGAGCGCGCGCATCGGCACCGACGTACCGCGACAGCTTGCCGAGCTGCTCGTGGGGGACGTAGAGCCGGTCCTCGCCCTTGAAGGCGAGGTGCAGGTAGTCGCGAGTGACGCCCGCCACGTCCTTCGTGTCGAACCCGAGGAGCTTGCCGACGCCGTGATCCTCGTGCACGACGTGGTCGCCGACGCGGAGCTCGGCGAAGCTCGCCAGCGCCCGCCCCATCCGCGCGTCGGCCCGCGGCGGCCGCTTGCGGAAGACCTGCGTGTCGGGCAGGAGCACGAGTCCGAGCTCGCGCCAGACGAAGCCGCGCCGAACGGGCTCGACCGCGAAGCGAAGAGCGGGCTCGACGCCGAGCTCGTCCCCCGGCTCGAGCGGCGTGGGCACGACCTTGCGGAGCAGCGCTCCCTGTCGCGCCGCCTCGCCGGGATGGGCGAAGGCGACGACGACGCGGTGCCCCGCCCGCACGAAGGCGGCGAGCTCGTTCTCCGCCTCGGCGAGCCCCCGTGCCGCGAGCGCCGGGCGCTGAGCCTCGAACTGGTGCGTCTGGCCTC
>CAZUVW010000195.1:0-4338 GCA_964623875.1 uncultured Gaiellales bacterium | reverse complement strand
GAAGTCGGCGAGGTGGGCGACCATCTCGCGCTTCACCGACTCGAGGTGGGCGAGCACCGCCGGGATCGCCCGATACCGCTCCTCCAGCTCCTTGAAGAGGGGTCCGGTCGCGAAGAGGGCGACCTCGCGGTCGAGCTCGGCGACCTTGACGGCCGCCTGCTTCGCCAGCTCGTGGAGCCGGTGCGCGAACGTCGCGGTGCGCTCCTCGATCTCCTTCCCCGCTCGCGTGATCGCGTCGCGCTGCTCCTCGGGGAGCTCGTCGAACGCCTCACGCGTGATCGGCTTGCCGTCGACGAGCGGGATCGACACCACGCCCGTGATGTCCACGCGGAGCGCGAAGCCCCGCTCGGCGGCGAAGCGGGTCAGCTCGGCCTCGAGCTCCTCCTGCCGCCCCGCGGCCTCGGCGAGCACCTCTCGCCGCCGCCGCGCGTAGTCCTCGCTCTCGAACGCGCGCGGGATCTCGCGTCGTGCGGCGACGACGAACTCGTCCATGTCCGCCCCGAACGCGACGCCCTTCCCGGCGGGCAGGCGGATCGCGAGCGGTCGGTCGGGTGCGCGGAAGTCGTGCACGACCACCCAGTCGTCGGGGGTCGGGCGCTCTGCCGCCAGGTCACGGACGTAGTCGAGCACGGTGCTCCTCCGCCCGGTGCCCGGGGTGCCTGCGACGAACAGGTTGAAGCCGGCAGTGGTCGCGTTGAGGCCGTAGTCGATCGCGTCGAGCGCGCGGGGCTGACCGATCGTGCCCACGAGCGGCGCCACCTCTTCGGTCGTGGCGAACGGCAGGGTGGCGGGGTCAACGGTGCGCCGGAGCTCCTCCGGCCGCAGCTCGAGCCGCCGCCGCGGCGTGGACGTGCGGGCGATCGCTCCCATGATCGGATCGTGGCGGTGCCACGGGGCTCCGCCATCGGTGAGCACGCTGACCCCGACATCGGGCGGGCCGTGGTCGGGTGCGGGTGCCCGGCAGGGGCCCGTCGTGCGCGCGATCAGTCGCCGTCGTCGGGCGCCGGGTCCGCGAGCGCTCCCGCGAGCTCGACGACGACGTCGCGAAACGCGACCGCGCCGGGGGACAGCGTCAGGTCGAGGTGCCACGCGAGCGTGATCTCCCGGGGCGCGATGCCGCGCACCGGGACGGCGCGCACGGTGCGGTCGCGCGAGTCGACGGTGAGCCGTGGCACGAGCGCGTGTCCGAGCCCTGCCCCGACGAGCCCCTGGACGACCGCGCTCTCGTCCGACCGGAAGACGACGTTCGGCTCCGCGCCGGCTCCGCGCAGGATCGCTTCACCCCCTTCCGGCCGCCGGTAGCCGACGAGCGGCAGCGACGCGACCTCGCGCAGCGAGAGGGCCCGATCACGCTCTGCGAGGGAGGAGGTGCGGGGGACGAGCAGGACGTACGGGTCGGTCAGCACGGTGACGGCGTCGAGGCTCGGATCCTCGGTGCGCAGCAGGAAGCTCAGCTCGAGCGCACCGCTGTGCAGGCGGGCGAGGAGCTCGTCCTCGTAGTCGGCCTCGGTGAGGCGCACCTCGATGCCCGGCCTGCGGTCGACGAACGCCCGCATCACGCGCGGCAGCAGGCGCACGCTCGCGCTCTGGAAGGTGCCCACGTGCAGCGTGCCCACCTCCCCGCGGGCGAGCGCAGTGAGGTCTGCCTCGGCCGCCCGCATCGTGCCGGTGATGCGCCGGGCATGCCGCAGCAGTCGCTCGCCGGCCTCCGTCAGCGTGACGCTGCGGGTGCCCACGGGGCGGTCGAGGAGCCGCACCCCGGCCGCGCGCTCGAGCGTCGCGATCTGCTGGCTGACGGCCGACTGCGAGTAGCCGAGCGCGCGCGCGGCCGCTCCGAACGACCCGGTGTCGACGATCGCCTCGAGCGCGGCCAGATGACGGATCTCGACGCCGAGCAGGCGATCAGGATTCTTGATCGACCCGGTCATCGATCGGCATTTTACGAATCCCGTCGGCGGGCCGATCCTGAAGGCATGGGCCTCGAGCGACGAGCAGCGGCATCAGCCTCGTCCGGGACGGCGTCTCCCTCGACCCCACTGAGGTCGAGTATCGCAGACACCCACGCTGGATCGGCGGCACATGACACGGTGTCACGTGGTGCGAGGACGCGTCGCGCCGACGCCGTGCTGCCCGGGGGACGTTGCACGACATGACTCACCGGGTCGGGGGCGATGCGTCACCTGCGTCCTGATGGGCCGTGAAGGATTCGAACCTTCGACCTTGGGATTAAGAGTCCCCTGCTCTACCAGCTGAGCTAACGGCCCGGACGCGGAAGGATAGCGCCCTCCGGCGGTACGGCGCGCGGGGCGGCGGAGGGCGTTGCGCTGTGCGGGAGGCACCGTTCCCGCGGGGCTCCTTGGACAGTCCCTCGCGCTGGCGGGTGGTGTAGCCTCTCGCCCGGTGGTTCGCAGGGGCGCCCTGATTCGCATGATCGCGATCGGTGTGGTCGCGACGGTCGTCACCGCGCTCGTCGCGTGGCGGATCCAGTGGCTGCCCGACTCCGCCTCGGAGGAGATGGACCGGATCGAGTTCGTCTTCTGGTTCGCGACGATCATCTCGATCGGCATCTTCGCGGTCGTGGTCGCGGCTCTGCTGTACGCGGTCTGGGCGTTCCGGGTCGCGCCGGGCGACGACACCGACGGCCCGCCGATCCACGGGAACTCGCGGCTCGAGGTCGTGTGGACGGCGGTCCCCGCCGTGCTCGTGATCGCGATCGGCGTCGTCACGGCGGTCGTCCTGTCGCGCAACGCCGACGCCGGCGAGAACCCGCTGACGGTGAAGGTGTACGCCCAGCAGTTCGCCTGGTTCTTCGAGTACCCGGACGCCGACGACGCACGCTCCGAGGAGCTCGTGCTGCCCGTCGACCGCAGCATCCGCTTCGAGATGACGTCGTACGACGTGATCCACTCCTTCTGGATCCCCGAGATGGGGCAGAAGCAGGATCTCGTGCCGGGCATCACCACCGACATCGTCGTCACGCCGACTCGCACCGGGAGCTTCACGCTCGTCTGCACGGAGCTCTGCGGCCTCGGTCACGCGACGATGCGCGCGCCGGTGCGCGTGCTCGAGGAGGGCGCGTTCGCGACGTGGCTCGACGAGCTCGGCGCGCCGGCCGAGGAGGGCGGAGGCGGCGCGGACGGCGAGGCCGTCTTCGCGAGCGCCGGCTGCGGCGGCTGCCATGCGTTTGCGCCGGCCGGGACGGACGCGCAGGTCGGGCCGGGCCTCGACGACCTCGCCGCCGCCGCCGAGCGGGCGGGCGAGGAGCCGGCGGCGTACGTGCGCGAGGCGATCGTCGACCCGAACAAGGTGCTCGCCGAGGGCTACCAGCCGAACGTGATGCCCGGGGCGTACGGC
Source organism: uncultured Gaiellales bacterium (assembly GCA_964623875.1). Lineage (GTDB taxonomy): Bacteria > Actinomycetota > Thermoleophilia > Gaiellales > Gaiellaceae > Gaiella. The sequence goes on along the minus strand of CAZUVW010000195.1, from coordinate 984 downwards.
GAGAGCCTGTCCACCGAGGAGATCGACGCCCTGGTGGCGTACCTGACTGGGGAGGAGACGCAGTGACCACGGTCGCCGACCATCCGACCGGCCACGCGCCGGGACACGGCCCTGCCGCGCAGCCCCGGCGAGGCGTGCTGATGCGCCCCGGGCTCGTCCGCGCCGCCTGGTGCGCGGCCCTCTTCTTCCTCGTCGGCCTCTACCTCGTCGTCGGCATCCGCTGGCTCGCCGGGTGGGCGCCCACCTACGACTGGGAGATCATCGTGCTCGTCGGCGGGATGGTGACCGCGCCGATCGGCTTCCTGCTCGGGCTCGGGGCCTTCGACTACTGGCTCTACTGGGTCTCGGGTCGGCCGACGCTGCCCGAGGACCACTCCGGTCACGGCGCGACCTCCTGGAAGGACTACTTCCGCGTCAACACCGACCACAAGGTGATCGGCGTCCAGTACACCGTCACGACCTTCGTGTTCCTGATCCTCGGCGGGCTGATGGCGATGCTCTTCCGCGCCGAGCTCGCCGAGCCGGGTCTCCAGTTCTTCGACGGCCAGACGTACAACGGGCTCGTCTCCGTCCACGCGACGCTGCTGATCTTCACGTTCCTCGTGCCCGTGTTCGCGGGGCTCGGCAACTTCGTCATCCCGCTGATGATCGGCGCGCCCGACATGGCCTTCCCGCGCCTCAACGCGCTGTCCTTCTGGCTGCTGCCGATCGCGGGCGTGCTGTTCATGGCGAGCTTTCTCGCCCCCGGCGGCGCGTTCGCGACAGGGTGGACGAGCTACGCGCCGCTGGCATCGGAGCAGCCGTACGGCCAGGTGTTCTTCAACATGGGCGTCCAGTGGGCCGGCGCCTCGTCGATCCTCACCGCGCTCAACTTCCTCGTCACCATCATCACCATGCGGGCGCCGGGGATGACCTTCTGGCGCATGCCGCTGCTCGTCTGGGCGAACTTCACGACCTCGCTGCTCGTCGTGCTCGCGACGCCGT
>CAZUVW010000194.1:4036-4347 GCA_964623875.1 uncultured Gaiellales bacterium | reverse complement strand
CGAGCGTCGCCGGCTCGCCGAGCGCGGTGCACGGCTCTGTGCCCTCCTCGTCGAGACCGCGCCAGAGCCGGACGAAGGCGTTCGTCTCCCACTCGACGCCGATCGTGGAGTGGCCGACGTGGCCTGGCTCGATCACGACGCCGGGATCGAGCCCCATCAGCACGTCCATCACCGAGCGGCGGAGATCCTCGAACGACGTCGAGCCGGGCGCGCGCACGCCCCCGACCGAGCCGGCGAAGAGCGTGTCGCCCGTGAAGCACTCGACGCCGTTGACGAGGAAGGCGAGCATCCCGTCGGTGTGGCCGGGGGTG
>CAZUVW010000194.1:0-4026 GCA_964623875.1 uncultured Gaiellales bacterium | reverse complement strand
CGCCGTGGACGAGCGAGCCCTCGACGTCCTGCAGCCGCGCCGCCACGAGCGTGTGCGCGAGCACGGGCACCGAGAAGCGGTCGAGGTAGTGCTCGAGCTGCGCGACGTGGTCGCCGTGGTGGTGGGTGAGGAGGATATGGGTAACCGTCAGTCGGAACCGCTCGATCGCCTCGAGGATCGGCTCGACCGGTCCGCCTGCGTCGATCAGCACCGCGTGGCCGCCTGCCCTGTCGCCGACGAGATAGCTGTTCGACAGCCACGCCGGCGCCAGCGAGCGCTCGACGATCATGCGAGCTCCAGGATCGTGCGGATCCCGTCCTGCGCCTCCATCAGCTCGAAGGCGTGGTTGACGTCGTCGAGACCCATGCGGTGCGAGAGCAGGTCGTCGACGTCGATCTCGCCCGCGAGCCAGCGGTCGACGAGCACGGGCACGCCGCTGCGGCCCTTGACCCCGCCGAAGGACGACCCGGTCACGCGCCGCCCCGTGATCAGCAGACGGGGCACGATCTCGAGCACCTCGCCCTTGCCGGCGACGCCGCACATCGTGGCGAGGCCCCAGGCCTCGCGGGCCGCCTCCACCGCCTGACGCATGACCGCGACGTTGCCGGTCGCCTCGAAGGTGTAGTCGTAGCCGTACCCGCCGGTCTGCTCCTTCAGCGTCGCGACCGTGTCGGGCCCGCCGACGAGGGTCTCGGTGGCGCCGTGGTGCCGTGCGTGCGCGAGGCGCCCCTCGGCCAGGTCGATCGCGGTGATGCGCTCGGCGCCGGCCAGACGCGCGCCGATCACCGCTCCGAGCCCGACGAGCCCGCAACCGAACACCGCCACCGACGAGCCGGGTGCGACCTTCGCCGTGGAGAGCGCCGCGCCGATCCCCGTGGAGAGGCCGCACGCGAACACCGCCGCGCCGGCGAACGACGCGTCCGGGCTCACCTTCGCGAGCGCGATCTCCGGCATCACGGTCGCCTCGGCGAAGGTGGACGTGCCCATGAAGTGGCGCAGCCGCTCGTCGCCGCGGTGCAGGCGCGTGGTGCCGTCCGGCAGGGTGCCCTCGCCCTGGCGGTCGCGGATCGCGATGCAGCGGTTCGTGCGCGGGTCGAGGCAGTGGACGCACTCGCCGCACTCGGGCGCGAACAGCGTGACGACGTGGTCGCCGGGCCGCACCGAGGTGACGCCCTCGCCGACGGCCTCGACGACCCCGGCCCCCTCGTGTCCCAGCACGCAGGGGGCGTAGCCGGTCGGGTCGGCGCCCGAGGCGGTGTAGAGGTCGGTGTGGCAGACGCCGCAGGCGTGCACGCGGACGAGCACCTCGCCTGCCCCGGGGCCGTCGAGCTCGACGTCCTGGACGACGAGCGGCTGGCCGAACTCCTCGAGGACTGCTGCGCGGATCTTCATGCGCCGGACGCTAGCGCGTCTGCGCCCGACGGCGCGGTCTGGACGATTCTGTCTAGACAGTCTAGACTGAAGACGTGGAGTGGCAGGTGCAGGAGGCCAAGCAGCGGTTCAGCGAGCTCGTCCAGCGGGCGCTCGACGAGGGCCCGCAGATCGTCACGAAGCACGGCCGTCCGACCGTGGCGGTGGTGGAGATCGGGGAGTTCCGGCGCCTGGAAGGGCGTCCCCTCGACTTCAAGGCGTTCCTGCTGACGATGCCGCCGATCCATGATCTCGATCTGACGCGATCGAAGGACCTGCCGCGCGCGATCGACTTCGACCTCGGGGACGATCCCTGACCTACCTCCTCGACACGAACGTCCTGTCGGAGCTGCGGAGGCCGCGACCAGATCCAGGAGTCGTCACGTGGTTCACCGAGGTCGCACCGGAGAGGATGTCGGTCAGCGTGCTGGTGCTCGGCGAGATCAGCCGCGCGGCAGAGCTCGTGCGAGCGCGCGACCTCCCCCGGAGTCTCAGACTGCAGGAGTGGCTCGAAGAGCTGAAGGAGTCGTTCGGAGCTCGCGTGATCGACGTCTCCGCACCGGTCGCCGCAACGTGGGGTCGCCTCGACGGCCAACGCCGGCTGCCGGTCGTGGACGGTCTGCTCGCTGCGACCGCGCTCGTCCACGGGCTGGTCGTCGTGACTCGCGACACGGCTCCGTTCGAGCGTGTCGGGGTGCCGTTCCTGGATCCCTGGTCGAACTGAGTCCCCCGGGGAGGGTCGCAGCGGGACGGTACGCTCAGCGGATGGATCCGCTCGACGTGCTCTCGCCGGCGACGCGGGCCTGGTTCGAGCGGGCGTTCGCCGGGCCGACCCCGGCGCAGCAGCAAGCCTGGCCCGCGATCGCGTCGGGCGAGCACGTGCTCGTGCAGGCGCCGACGGGCTCGGGCAAGACGCTCGCCGCGTTCCTCGTCGGGATCGACCGGCTCAACGCGACCCCCGGCGCGGGGCTGCGGCTGCTCTACGTCTCGCCGCTGAAAGCGCTCAACTACGACGTCGAGCGCAACCTGCGCGGGCCGCTCGCGGGGCTCGGGTCGCAGCTCGCGGTCGGCGTGCGCACGGGCGACACGAGCCAGCGCGAGCGTCAGCAGATGCTGCGCACGCCGCCCGACGTCCTCATCACCACCCCAGAGTCGCTCTACCTGCTCCTCACCTCCCAGGCGCGCGCGACGCTGGCAGGGATCGAGACGGTGATCCTCGACGAGGTGCACGCCGTCGCCGGGACGAAGCGCGGCGCGCACCTGGCGCTGTCGCTGGAGCGGTTGGAGGAGGTCGTCGAGCGGCCCTTCCAGCGGATCGGGCTCTCGGCCACCCAGCGGCCGCTGGAGGAGATCGGCCGGTTCGTCGCCGGCACCGGCCGTCCGATCCGGCTCGTCGACGCCGGCCACCGCAAGGAGCTCGACCTCGAGGTCGTGATCCCCGTCGAGGACCTGCGCGAGCTCGGCGCGAACCGTGACCTTTCGCAGCCGGTCATGCCCGACGGAGTGGCGATGGCCTCGGGCTACGAGCCGACCGCGCGCTCGATCTGGCCCTCGATCTACCCGGCGATCCTCGAGCTCGTGCGAACGCACCGCTCCACGATCGTCTTCGTCAACAACCGCCGCCTCGCCGAGCGCCTCGCGATCCGCATCAACGAGCTCGCGGAGGAGGAGGTCGCGCGCGCGCACCACGGCTCGCTCGCGCGCGAGCAGCGCGTCCTGATCGAGGAGGACCTCAAGGCCGGGAGGATCCCGTGCCTCGTCGCGACGTCGAGCCTCGAGCTCGGCATCGACATGGGCGCCGTCGACCTCGTGATCCAGGTCGAGAGCCCCAAGTCGGTCGCGCGCGGGCTGCAGCGCGTCGGGCGCGCCGGCCACGAGCTCCACGCCGTCTCGAAGGGGCGGATCTTCCCGAAGTTCCGCGCCGACCTGCTCGAGTGCGCGGTCGTCGCGAAGGCGATGCGCGAGGGCGCGATCGAGGAGACGCGGATCCCCCGCAACCCGCTCGACGTGCTCGCCCAGCAGGTGGTCGCGATCGCGGCCGACCGTGAGATCTCGGTCGACGACCTGCACGCGCTCGTCACGCGTGCCCACACGTTCTCGGATCTCTCCAGGCAGCAGCTCGAGAACGTGCTCGACATGCTCTCGGGCCGCTACCCCTCCGACGAGTTCGCCGAGCTGCGCCCGCGGATCGTGTGGGACCGCACCGCCGGGGTCGTGCGGGGGCGCACGGGCGCGCAACGACTGGCCGTCACGAACGCCGGGACGATCCCGGACAGGGGCCTCTTCGGCGTCTTCCAGGCCGATGGCGGCGGTCGCGTGGGCGAGCTCGACGAGGAGATGGTCTACGAGGCGCGGGAGGGGCAGACGTTCATGCTCGGCGCCTCGACCTGGCGGATCGAGGAGATCACCCGTGACCGGGTGCTCGTCTCGCCCGCGCCGGGCGTGCCGGGGGCGGTGCCCTTCTGGAAGGGCGAGGGCGTGGGGCGGCCCTACGAGCTCGGGGCGCGGATCGGGGAGGCAGCGCGGACGCTGGCGGCACTCGCTGACGCGAGTGCCCGGGAGCGACTCAGAGCCGACAACCACCACGACGAGGGGGCTGCGTCGAACCAGCTGGCG
>CAZUVW010000193.1:0-4401 GCA_964623875.1 uncultured Gaiellales bacterium | reverse complement strand
TCCGTGCGGCCGTGCGCGAGGGGATGACGCCCCTCGAGGCGTACGAGCGCTACGGCACGTTCTAGCTCCGCAGGCGGGAATCCGCCGAGTGGATTCCGGCGGCTCGATCCCCCTGGCACGAATCCGCGCAGCGGAGTCGTGCCCGAGCGGACTCGCGCCCCGACCGCCGTCTACTGCCCCCAGCCGGGCTCTCGGCCCGACGCGCCGAGGGTCTCGAGCACGACCTCGATGAGGGTGCTCGACGAGAGGACGTGCTCGCGGGCGAGCACCCGGGCGGCGTCGGCGCTCCCGGCCGCGATCGCCTCGCGGATCGCGCGGTGCTGGAGGTCGTTCTTCGCGTAGAGCTCGTCGAGCTCGATGCGCGCGCTCCAGACGCGGTCGCCGATGAAGGTGCGGCGGGCGCCCTTCGCGATCCGCTCGACGAGCGGCATCGCCGCGACCCGGTAGATCACGTCGTGGAACGCGTAGTTCGCCTGCATCCACTCGACGAACAGCGTCGCGTCTCGGCCCTCCCCGCTGCGGGCCTGTGCCCGGAGCTCGAGCGTCAGCGCAGAGAAGCGCTTCTCGATCGCGTCCAGCTCTGCCAGGTCGTCGGGCCGCATCCTCGGCGTCGCGACCTCGGTGGCGAGCGCCTCGAGCTCGGCGCGCACGAGGAACGCCTCGCGCAGGTCGCCCGCCGAGATCGAGCGGACGCGCACGCCACGGTTCGGCTCGAAGGACACCAGCCCGAGCGCGGCGAGCCGGCGCAGCGCCTCGCGAACCGGGGTGCGGCTGACCTCGAAGCGCTCCGAGAGCTGCTCCTGCCGCAGCACGGTGCCCGGCGGGATCGCGCCGCCCACGATCTCGTCCTCGAGGACGCGAGCGATGTCGTCGGCCTTCGTCGTGAGCGTCGTCACGCCGTGCAGTCTACGGGAGCAGCTCTCCCGGTCATGCATCCGCATCGAGATGTTTGGGATCCGAAAAGAGGCTTGTATCGCGCTTGTGCCCCGTTCGGGTGTCATCTAGGATCCGATCACTGCCATCGTGGATCCGAAAGGACTGCCTGTGTCGTACCAGCCCGCCGTCACACGCCCGTACTCCGACGAGGACGTCGACCGCCTCCGCGGCTCGGTCAGGGTGGAGCACACGCTCGCCCGGCTCGGCGCTGAGCGCCTGCGCATGCTGCTCGCCGAGCGCGAGTGGGTGCCGGCGCTGGGGGCGCTGACCGGCGGGCAGGCGGTGCAGATGGTGCAGGCCGGGCTGAAGGCGATCTACCTGTCGGGCTGGCAGGTCGCAGCGGACGCCAACCTGGCCGGCGGGACGTACCCGGACCAGAGCCTGTACCCCGCCAACTCCGGCCCGGCGCTGGCGGCGCGGCTCAACAGCGCGCTGCTGCGCGCCGATCAGATCGCGCACGCGGAGGGCGACGACTCGACCACCTGGCTCGCACCGATCGTGGCCGACGCGGAGGCGGGCTTCGGCGGGCCGCTGAACGCGTTCGAGATCATGCGCGCCTACATCGAGGCGGGCGCGGCGGCGGTGCACTTCGAGGATCAGCTCTCGTCGGAGAAGAAGTGCGGCCACCTCGGCGGCAAGGTGCTCGTGCCGACCAGCCAGTTCGTGCGCGCGCTGGTCGCCGCGCGGCTCGCGGCGGACGTGGCAGACGTGCCGACCCTGATCGTCGCGCGCACCGACGCGCTCTCGGCCGCCCTGCTCACGAGCGACGTGGACGAGGCGGATCGCGCGTTCTGCACGGGCGAGCGGACGAGCGAGGGGTTCTTCCGCGTGCGCGACGGGATCGACGCCGCGATCGCGCGCGGCCTCGCCTACGCGCCGTACGCCGACCTGATCTGGTGCGAGACCTCGACGCCCGACATGCACGAGGCGGAGCGCTTCGCCGCGGCGATCCACGAGCGCTACCCGGACCGGCTGCTCGCCTACAACTGCTCGCCCTCGTTCAACTGGCGCCGGCACCTGAGCGACGACCAGATCGCGCGCTTCCAGCGCGACCTCGCCTCGCTCGGCTACCGGTTCCAGTTCATCACCCTGGCCGGCTTCCACTCGCTCAACCTGTCGATGTTCGAGCTCGCCCGCGGCTACCGCGACGACGCGATGACCGCCTACGTCGAGCTCCAGGAGCGCGAGTTCGCCCTCGAGGACGCGGGCTACACCGCCACCCGGCACCAGCGCGAGGTCGGCGCCGGCTACTTCGACCGGGTGATGCAGACCGTCTCCGGCGGCACCTCCTCCACCCTCGCGCTCACCGGCTCCACCGAGGAGCAGCAGTTCGAGGCAGAGGCGGCAGCCGTCTGACGCGATCCCCGAGCCCGACGGACCTCCATCTCCCGACACCAGGGTCGCCGGTCCGCGAGAATCGCGCCCTGACGATGGCGGACGACGTCCTCACCTCCGACGCCAGGGCGCTGCTGGCCGAGCTCGAGCGGACGTTCGGGCCGCGGCGGCGCGAGCTGCTGGCAGCGCGAGGCGCCCGCCTCGAGCGCCTGCGCGCGGGCGAGCTGCCGGACTTCCTGCCGGAGACGGCGGACGTGCGCGCCGGCGACTGGCGCGTCGCGCCACCACCGGCGGAGATCGCCGATCGGCGGGTGGAGATCACAGGGCCGGTCGACCGCAAGATGGTGATCAACGCGCTCAACTCCGGGGCGCGCGTGTTCATGGCGGACTTCGAGGACGCCAGCTCGCCGACCTGGGAGAACGTGATCGACGGCCAGCGCAACCTGTCGGACGCGCTCGACGGCACCATCGAGCTGGTGACGCCCGACAAGGCCTACCGGCTCGGGCCGGAGCCGGCGGTGCTGTTCGTCCGTCCGCGGGGCTGGCACCTCGTGGAGCGCCACCACGAGGTCGACGGGCAGCCCGTCTCCGCGAGCCTGTTCGACTTCGGGCTCTACGCCCTGCGCAACCACGGCCGCGGCGGCCGCTACCTCTACCTCCCCAAGCTGGAGTCGCACCTCGAGGCCCGCCTGTGGAACGACGTGCTCGCCTGGACGGAGGACCGGCTCGGGCTGGCGCGTGGCTTCTACCGGGCGACCGTGCTGATCGAGACGATCCTCGCGGCGTTCGAGATGGACGAGATCCTGTACGAGCTGCGCGAGCACTCCGCGGGCCTCAACGCCGGGCGCTGGGACTACATCTTCAGCGTGATCAAGAAGCTCGGGCACCGCCCCGAGTTCGTGCTGCCCGACCGGGCGTGCGTGACGATGGCCGTGCCGTTCATGCGCGCCTACTGCGAGCTGCTCGTCAAGACCTGCCACCGCCGCGGCGCGCATGCGATGGGCGGCATGGCGGCCTTCATCCCCTCGCGCCGCGACCCGGCCGTCAACGCCGTCGCGCTCGCTCGGGTGCGCGAGGACAAGGAGCGCGAGGCCTCACAGGGCTTCGACGGCACCTGGGTCGCCCACCCCGACCTCGTCCCCGTCGCCCTGGAGTGCTTCGACCGGGTGCTCGGCCGGCACCCGAACCAGATCGACCGGCAGCGCGACGACGTCGAGGTGACCGCGGCCGACCTGCTCGACGTCGCCGCCACCCCCGGCGACATCACCGAGCAGGGGCTGCGCAACAACGTCTCGGTCGGGATCCGCTACCTGCACGCCTGGCTCGAGGGGGCCGGCGCGGTCGCGATCGACAACCTGATGGAGGACGCCGCCACCGCCGAGATCAGCCGCAGTCAGATCTGGCAATGGCTCCGCCACGGCAAGGTCACGCTCGAGGACGTGCGCCGCATCACCGCCGAAGAGGCCGACCACCTGGGCCCCGGCTACGACGCCGCCCGCGCCCTGTTCGACGAGGTCGCCACCCGCGACGAGTACGTCGAGTTCCTCACCCTCCCCGCGTACGAGCAGCTGCTCGCCCGCGAGCGGGGCTGACGCCGCCGCGGAGCGCGGTCGCGTCCGGCACACCCCTCGATCGGGGTCTTCGCGGGCACGACCAGCGCTCCGATGATCGCTGCGTGACGTTGAACGCGGGACGTGCGGCACTCCTGCTCGCTCTGGTCGCGCTCGCCTTCGGAGGGTGGCGCCTCGCGGCGCCCTCCGCCACCGACGCGCGCGACCGCTCGGGCGAGGCGGTGACGGGCCTCGTCGGGCGGATCGACGACGCCCGCTTCGGGGTCGCGATCGCGAACCTGGAGCTGCGTCGACGGAGCGAGGGCACCTACGCCGGCGCGGCCATGCCCCCCGGCCTGGCGCTCGTGCGGGCGACGGCGAGCGGGTACTGCGTCCAGCTCGCCGACGGCGGGCCGAGTGCGCACGTCGAGCAGCCGGGCACCGGGCCCGCACCCGGCCCCTGCTGAGCCGACCGCCTCGTCGCGGACGAGAGGCTCGGATGCGAGACTCCGGCCGGGAGCTGACGCCGGCGCCCGGGTCAGCCCGAGTACGCGGGCTCGTTGCCCGGCCGCCACTTGAT
>CAZUVW010000192.1:0-4428 GCA_964623875.1 uncultured Gaiellales bacterium | reverse complement strand
ACTACGCCTTCGAGGACTTCGCGCTCGTCGACTACCGGCACCACCCGGCGATCCGCGCGCCGGTCGCGGTGTGAGGGTCTCGCTCGTCGCAGCGGTCGCGCACCGCGGGGTGATCGGGCGCGACGGCGCCATCCCCTGGCACCTGCCCGAGGACATGGAGCGCTTCCGCGAGCTGACCACGGGCCACGCGGTCGTGATGGGACGCCGGACGTGGGACTCCCTCCCCGAGCGGTTCCGCCCGCTCCCCGGCAGGAGGAACGTCGTCGTCACGCGCGACCCTGGCTGGCACGCCGAGGGGGCAGAGCGCGCGGGGTCGGTCGAGGAGGCGGTGGCGCTGCTCGCCGCCGCGCCACGGGTGTTCGTGATCGGCGGCGCCGAGGTCTACGCTGCCGCCCTGCCACTGGCGGACGAGCTCGTGCTGACGGAGGTCGACCTGCAGGTGGAGGGCGACACCGTGTTCCCGCCCTTCGACCGGGCGGTGTTCGTCGAGACGGCGCGCGAGCGCCGCGTGTCGGCGAGCGGGGTCCGATTCGCGTTCGTCACCTACGAGCGCCGGGGCTCGCCGCCCCGGGTTGACCGCGCACCGGTCGAGCAGGCAGCATGGCCGCTCGTGACCGCGGAGCCGCACACCACCCGGGAGGCGCTCGACGCGCACCTGCCGGAGCTGCGCATGCTGCCCTCCCACGAGGGCACGCTGGCGCTGATCGTCGTGCGCCCGGCCGAGGGCGAGCGCCGGACGCCGTCGGCGGCAGCGCTGACGACCGAGGACGGCCTCGTCGGCGACCGCTGGCGGACGACGCGGACGCTCACGCTGCCGGACGGCTCGCTCGACCCGGGCAACCAGCTGACGCTGATGTCGTCGCGGATGCTTGGTCTGATCGCCGCGCCCGAGCGCTGGCCGATCGCCGGCGACAACCTGGTGGTGGACATGGGGCTCGACGCGGAGGGGCTGCCGGTCGGCACGCAGCTCGCGATCGGCGCGTCGGCAGTGGTGGAGATCTCCGAAGAGCCTCACACGGGCTGCGCGAAGTTCTCCGCCCGGTTCGGCAGCGACGCGCTGAAGTTCGTCAACTCGCCCGAAGGACGGCAGCTGCGCCTCCGCGGCGTGAACGCGAAGGTCGTCGTGCCGGGTTCGGTCTCGACCGGCGACACGATCCGACGCCTCTGAGCCCAACGCCGTCGCCGCCGGCTCGGGTCGCGCGGGCGCTCGTCGGCACGTCGGGCTGGGGCTACCGGTCGTGGCAGCCGGGCTTCTACCCGACGGGTCTCCCAGCCGACAGGTTCCTCGCGCACTACGCGGAGCGGCTGCCTGCGGTCGAGCTGAACAGCACCGCCTACCGCCTGCCGTCGGAGGATCAGCTCCGCCGCTGGTCGGAGCAGGTGCCCGCGTCGTTCCGCTTCGCGGTCAAGGCGCCACCCCGCGTGGAGCGCAGGCTCGACGTCTTTCAGGAGCGCGTCCTCGCACTCGGCGAGCTGCTCGGGTGCGTGAGGCTCGTCGTCGAGACGCCGCGCGACGACGGGCTCGTCGAGCTCGTGCTGCGGTCGTCGGACCCGCAAGTCCGCTGGGCGTTCGACCTCCGCGACCCGAGCTGGGACGGCGTGGAGGAGCGCCTCGCGGAGGCCGGCGCCGTGCGGGTCGGCGACGAGGGCGCCGCCGCAGGCTGGGCATACCTCCGCTTCCGCGAGCTCGCCTACGGCGACGCGGAGCTCGACGCGATCGCCGCACGGCTCGCGGCTCTCGCCCGACGGGGCCTGGAGACGTTCGCGTTCTTCCGCCACGGCGACGCCCCCGACGCGGTGCGTCACGCCCTCCGCGTCCTCGACCGCTCCGGCGACGCGCCCCCGGCAGGGAGCGCAAGTGACAACTTGTAACTAACGTCGGAGCCCGCCGCGCGGAGCAGGCGGCGGGCGGCCGTGATCGACCGACGGGTGGTTCGGTGGTCAGGACGCCGCGAGCTCGAGCACGGCCTCGCGGAAGACCGCGGTGTGGATCGCCACGTCCTCGGCGGTGGTGAACGGCGACATCAGCGCCATGTTGTGGAAGGGCGTCAGGAGGATGCCGCGATTGAGCGCGTGGAGGTGCATGTAGCGCTCGAGCGCGAAGTCGCCGGCGGCGTGCGCCTCCGTGCCGTTTCTCGGCCGGTCGGGCCCGAACAGGTACTCCGCCCGGCAGCCGAGCCGCGTCACGTGCCAGGGCAGCCCGCTCTCGGCGATCCCGTCCTCGACGCCCTCCGTCCAGCGCTCGGCGAGCCCGATCATCCGCGTGAACGCCTCCTCGGTGAGGACGTCCCCGAGCGTCGCCCGCATCGCCGCGACCGACAGCGCGTTGGCCGCGAGCGTGCCGCCGACGCCGCCGACGTCGACGTCCTCCAGCTCGATCGACGCCGTCACCCGCTCGGCGAGCTCGGCCGTGAAGCCGTACGCTGCCGCGGGGACGCCGCCCGCGATCGGCTTGCCGATCGTGACGATGTCTGGCTCGAGGCCGTGCGCCGCCGTGTAGCCCCCCGGCCCACAGCAGATCGTGTGCGTCTCGTCGATCGCCAGCAGCGTGCCGGTCGCGCGGGTGAGCGCGCGGAGCGCGTCGTGGAAGCCGGGCTCGGCGTGCACGATGCCGACGTTCGTCAGCGCCGGCTCTGTGAGCACGAGCGCCACGTCGCCGTCGGCGAGCGCGGTCTCGAGACCGGCCACGTCGTTGAACTCGACGACCTTGGTGGTCTCGCACGGATCGACGGGCGGCCCGAGATTGCCGCGACGGGGACCGACGACCCCGTCGACGAGCGTGGCGAAGGTCTCGTCGACCGTCCCGTGGTAGCACCAGTTGAACACGAGCACCTTCGGGCGGCCCGTGACGTGACGGGCCAGCCTGATCGAGAAGCGGTTCGCGTCCGTCGCCGTCAGCGCGAACTGCCAGCGCTGGACGCCGAACCGCCGAGCGAGCTCCGCACCGACCCAGAGGGCGTCCTCGGAGGGGAGCATGAGCGTGATCCCGCGCGCAGCCTGGCGCTCGATCGCGCGCAGCGTCGCCGGGGGAGCGTGACCGCTCATCGCGCCCGTGTCACCGAGGCAGAAGTCGACGTACTCGAGGCCGTCGACGTCGACGAACCGGCTGCCCTCGGCCTCAGCGACGAACAGCGGGAAGCCGCCCGGCCACTTCGCCATCCAGTGCATCGGCACGCCGGCGAGCAGGTGCTCGTGCGCGTCGCGTGCGAGCGCCGCGGAGCGCGGATGCTCGTTCGCGAACCGCTCCTCCTCGCGGCGCATGAGCGAGGGCAGTCGGTCGTGCAGCGCCGTCGTCATCGGTCCCACGCGACGGAGGAGACGTCGACGACGGAGGCTCCGCCGTCCACCGGGAGCGCCGCGCCGCTGACGTAGCCCGCAGCGTCCGAGAGCAGGAACGACACGACGTCGGCCACCTCCGGCGCGTCGGCGGGACGACGCAGCGGGACGTGCGCGTGCGTCGCACGGTACGCCTCCTCCCGATCCATCCCCCGCTCCTCGCCGAGGGCGTCCATGTCCTCGTCGCCCATCGGGGTGCGCACCCAGCCCGGGAGCACGGCGTTGGCCCGGACGCCCTGTGGGCCGTAGTCGCGCGCGATCGACTGGACGAGCATCACGAGGCCCGCCTTGGAGGTGCAGTAGGCCGCCCAGCCGGGCCCTGCGCGCCAGGCGTTGACCGACGCGACGCCGACGAGCGCGCCACGGCGCTCCACGAGCGAGGGCAGCGCGGCGCGGGCCACGAGGAACGCGCCGGTGAGGTTCGTGCGCAGCACGGCCTCCCAGCCGTCCGGCGTCTCGTCGGCAGCGGGCCGGGACTCGCCGATGCCGGCGTTGAGCACCACGGCGTCGATGCCCCCGAAGGCCTCGACGGCGGCGCCGGCGAGCGCGTCGGCGTGATCGGAGTCGCCGACGTCACCCGCGACGACGATCGCCGTCTCCAGCTCAGCGGCGACCGCCTCGAGCGGAGCGAGCCTCCGGCCGGAGAGGACGAGCCCGTAGCCGTCCTCCGCGAGCCGGATCGCGCAGGCGGCTCCGATCCCGCTCCCTGCCCCGGTCACGATCGCCGCGCGCATGCCCGGATCCTACGCCGGTGGAGCTGTGGAGCGATCGGCACGCATTCGGCACGAATCCCCCTTGACAGGATCGGGTGTCTGACACCGATGTCTCCTGGCACCGCGCGCGGGGGCGCTGGCTGAACCGCCCGAGGGCGGCGCAGCCGCCCGAGCGCCAACCAGCGCTCCCCCGGCCACGAACCTTCAGGGATGTGCCCCGCGTCCCGCGAAGCGGGACCCGGGGATTCCCCGCGCAGGAGTCCCCGGGAGGGGATTCCTGCTTGCGGGACCAGCTATCGCCTGATCGAGCGCACCGTCGCCGACCACGATCCGCGCGGCGCCTCGACCTGGACGCGATCGCCGAGGCCGGCACCCATCA
>CAZUVW010000191.1:0-4512 GCA_964623875.1 uncultured Gaiellales bacterium | reverse complement strand
TCCTGCCGCCCGGCGTCCTGCCGCCTGGCGTCCTGCCGCCCGGCAACGCGCAGCACGGTCACCGTCCCCTGACGGGCGCTCCCGCGGGCTCGAGGTGGGCTGTCCGGGCGCGGCTCTCGCGGCGGACGGTCGCGACCACCGCGCCGACGATCAGCACGGCGCCGACGAGGGTCGCCGGTCCGGGCCGCTCGCCCAGCACGAGCGCGCCGAGCGCGACCGCGACCAACGGGTTCACGTACTGGTGTGTCACGACCTGCGAGATCGGGGCGTTCTGCAGCAGCCAGGCGTACGCCGTGAACCCGATCACGGATCCTGCCGTCGCGAGGTAGAGCCATGCGGCAACGGGACCGGGCTGCAGCGCCGTGGCCGTGACCTCGGGCCACTCGCCGACGATCGTCCCCGCCACGACGAGCGCCAGGCCGCCTCCGAGCATCTGCCAGGCGGTCGCGACGAACGAGTCCGGCGGCAGCGCGAGCCGGGTCGAGGCGAACGAGCCGCCCGACCAGCACGCCGTCGCGAACAGCATCACGAGCAGGCCCACTGCGGTCGACGTCCCGGCGGTGAGCCCGCCGACCCCGACCACGAGCCCGACGAGCCCGACGAGCCCGACTGCGGACGCGACCAGCGTCTCGCCCGGCACGCGCTCACCCGCGAGCGTTCGCCACAGCACGATCTGCAGCGGCACCGAGCCGGCGATCATGGCGGCCACGCCCGAGTCGATGCGCTGCTCCGCGACGTGCACCATCCCGACGCCCGCGCCGAGCATCACGGCGCCGACCCCCATCGCGGCGACCGCCTGCGCGGACGGGACGACGAGCGACCGGCGCACCGCAGCGAGGATCGCCGCCAGCAGCGCTGCTGCGAGGAGGAAGCGCGTGCCCGCCGTGAGCAGCGGAGGGAGCGTCCGCACCGCGAGCTTGATGGCGAGGTACGTCGAGCCCCAGACGACGTAGACGATCGAGAGCGCGATCCAGACGTGCAGCGCGCGTGCCTTCATGCCGTGGTCAACGTGCTGGCGTCGAGCTGCGTGAGATCGGTGTCCGTCGTCGGACAGCTACGCGGTCGACGGCACCGCGCGGTCTCTGCCGCGCGCCGCTGACCGGCCGATGAACGACGCTGCGTGACCGCGCTCGTTCGCCTCCTCGATCTCGGTCTCGTCCAGCGCGCCGATGCGGTGCAGGAGCGCGAGCTCGTCGCGGAGGTGGGTCCGCATCATCTCGGGGCCGTCGGTGGCGATGGTGAACGGCACCCCGTGCTCGACGAAGCGGCGGAACGTCTCGCGGACGGCGTCCTCGTCCGGCA
Organism: uncultured Gaiellales bacterium; assembly: GCA_964623875.1. GTDB lineage: Bacteria > Actinomycetota > Thermoleophilia > Gaiellales > Gaiellaceae > Gaiella. Next base: position 3,210 of record CAZUVW010000191.1, on the reverse strand, counting down.
GCGCCTTCGTCAGCAGGTTCGACGTGGGGCAGATCTCGAGCACCGTCCCCGTCTCGCGGAGCGCGCCCATCAGCTCGGCGTCCTGGGCGGCGAGGATCCCGTGACCGATCCGATCGGGACGGAGGCGCTCGACGACCTCGCCGATCTCCTCGAGCCCGGTCTCCCCCTCCTCGCCGACGTGGATCGTGACGCCGAGCCCCGCGGCGCGGGCGGTCTCGACCATGGGGGCGAGCGACGCGTAGTCGTAGCGGAGCCCCCCGGGGCGCGGCCCGGCGATGTCGACTCCCACGACGCCGCGGTCGGCCCAGCGGATGGCCTTGTCGACGATGATCTCGTTCTGCCGGTGGTCGAACGTGCGATCCATCATCAGGATCAGCCCCGCGCGCACCTGCGGGTACTCGAGGTTCGCGAGGTCGAGCCCGCGGATCGCCGCGAGGATGATGTGGTCGAGATCGCGCTCGCCGCCGCGGTTGCGCTTCATCGGGTTGAAGCGCAGCTCGAGCGTCGTGATGCGCTGGGAGCGGTAGGCGCCTCCGATCGCGGCGTGCACCGACCGCTCGACGGCGAGGGGGGACGACTGGATCAGCTCCGTCCAGTGGTAGATCGCGTCGAGCGCATCGAGGTTGGGCACCCCCCGCGGATCCGAGACCGTGACGAGCGCGTCGAAGGCCCAGTAGTCCTTCACCGGCAGCGCGATGCCCTGCTCGTGGGCGAGGCTCCACATGATGTCCGAGGCGACGGAGCCGCCGAGGTGGGTGTGCAGCTCGGCGAGGCCGTCGTCCGCGAGGATCACGCAGGCAGTGTATGCGGTGCGCGGGAGCTCGCCTCGCGAGCCTCGCGCTGGTCGACGAGCTCGGCGTTCACGGCGGTCGCCACCACGATCGCATAGCCGATCCCGTACAGCGCCAGCAGGATGCCGGCGGCGAGCCCGAGCCCGCCGTAGGTCTCCTCCTTCTCGCGCAGGTACGGGTAGAACACGAAGGCGACCAGCGCGTGGATCACGATCAGGGCGGCCGTGAGGAACAGGGTGCCGGGGAGGAGGTCGCGCCAGTCGCGCGCCCGGTTCGGCAGCCACGTGGAGATCAGCAGCCACAGGACCGGGATGACGAGGTACGAGCCGAGCGTGAGGACGACGTCGAGGAGGCCCCCGAGCGCCCCTCCGAGCCCGTCGATCAGGCTCCGGCCGACGATGGCCGCCGTCAGCGCGGCCAGCGCCACGAGCGTGGTGGGGAGCGGGCGCGGCATGCGCTCGAACCGCACCTGCCAGACGAGCGAGTGCACCGCGCGGACGGCGCGCACGAGCGCGTAGGTCGCGTACAGGAGGACGAGCCCGCCCACGATCGCTGCCGACAGCCGGCCGGTCTCTGGGGTGTCGATCGTGGCGTTGGAGATCGACCCGGCGACGAAGCCCGAGAGCCCGAACTCCTCAGTTGCACGGCCGGCGTCGATCGGCTCGTCTCGGAAGAGGTCGACGACGAACACGACCACCAGCGCGAAGGGCAGGAGCCACACGAAGAGCCGGTACGCGAGCAACGCCGCGAGCGCGCCGCCTCCGATCCGCTGCAGGCGCCGGCTGACGCTCCAGCCGAGCTCCGCGAGCGGGCCGAGCGACCCCCGGGTGCTCAGGTCCTCCGCGATCGAGAGCGCCCGGATCCTCGCTCGGCCGATCCGCCCGTCGCCTCCCGGTGCGTTCGCCAGCTCGCGCAGCGTCTCGACGAGGGAGGGCTCGGCGGGGCGCTGCGAGTCGATGTCCGCGCTCACTGCCCCAGAGCGTATCGGCGCGCCCCCGCCGTCAGGACGGCGGCAGCGCGGCCGCGACGACCCCGCGCAGCGCGTCGATCCAGGCCGGGTCGACCGTGTGCGGCACCGGCGTCTCGAGCCGGACGAGGTCGGCGTCGGCGGCCGTGACCGCCTCTGCGGCCTCTGCGCCGAACCGGGCGGGGATCACGGGGTCGAGCGTCCCGTGCGCGACGGCGACCGGCAGGCCTGCCGCCCGGCCGACGTCGAGCGGGAACCCCGGAACGCGCGGCATGAAGCCCGACAGCGCGATGATCCCCGCGAGCCGTGGCCGCTCGGGGCCGAGCGCCAGCGCCCAGCTCATCACGGCACCCTGCGAGAAGCCACCGAGCACGATGCGCTCGGCCGGCACGGGGAGCGCGTCGAGGAACGCGGCCAGCAGCGGCACCGTGGCGAGGAAGGTCTCGGGGTCGGGCGTGGGGATGCCTCCGAGCCGGAACCAGTGCCGGCCTCCGGGTGGGAGCGCCAGTGGCCCGCCCGGGGTCACGCCGAGCAGGCGGCCCTCGGGGTCGAGGAGGTCGAGCAGGCCGAAGAGGTCGTGCTCGTCCGCTCCGCGCCCGTGGAGCAGCACGAGGGCGCCCTCCGGCTCGCCGGCTGCAGGGCGGAGCAGGTGGTCGAGGCCGGCCGTGGTCACCAGCGCTCCCGGGGGTTGGAGATGGGGGTCAGGATCGGCTCGACCTGTGCGCGGAGGTGCTCGAACGCGGGCGGCAGGATCAGCGTCTCGCCCAGGTGCTCCGGGTCCTCGTCGACGGCGAACCCGGGGCCGGTGGTCGCCAGCTCGAAGAGCACGCCGCTCGGCTCGCGGAAGTAGACCGAGCGGAACCAGAAGCGGTCGATCACAGGCGTCGGCCGCGCGCCGGCTGCCGCCACGCGCTCCTGCCAGGCGACGTGGTCGTCCATCGTCGACGACCAGGCGACGTGGTGCACCGTGCCCGCGCCCGGCACGCCGGGCCCGCTCGCCGGCGCCGGGTCGAACGCGAAGTGCCCTCCGCGCTCCTCGCCCCGTGCCTCCCAGGACGTCTCGCCGGTCGGGGAGAACGCCAGCACGTCCTCGAGCAGGGCTCGGCTCCGCTCCGGATCGGTGCTGAAGGCGCGCACTCCGTCGAACCCCTGCAGCGCGTGCTCTGCCGGGATCTCGGGATGACGGGCGACGAGCGGCGGGTCGCCGGCCTCGACGACCACGAGCTCGAGGCCGAGTCCCTCGGGGTCCTCGAAGCGAAGCCGCCCGTCGGCCCGCCTCGTCGCGACTCCCTCGGCTGCCAGCCTGGCCTCCCAGAAGTCGAGCGCCGCCTCGGACCCGACGCGGAACGCGATCGTGTGCACCATCCCGGCGCCGGCCCGTCCTCGCCTCGCTCCCGGGTACTCGAAGAAGGTGATGTCCGCGCCAGGGCTGCCCTGCTCGTCGGCGTAGAA
>CAZUVW010000190.1:0-4535 GCA_964623875.1 uncultured Gaiellales bacterium | reverse complement strand
GGGTTGATCTTGTTCTCGCGGTAGAACTTCATCAGCTCCTCGTTCTGCCGCTGCTTGTCGTGCTTCCAGCGCTGCTGGATCTCCTTCATCTCGGGCGCGTGGGCCTGGAGGTTCTGCATCGAGTGGATCTGGCGGACGCTGACCGGCACGAGCAGCATCCGCACGAGGATCACGAGCGCGACGATCGCCCAGGCCCACGGAAGACCGAGCGAGTCGTGAAACCAGGTGAGCAGCGAGGTGAGGAGGTCCTCGATCGGCGTGAGGATCCCGGCGAGCACCGTCACGTCGGGCGCTCCTCGTGGTGCTTGCCGCGGAACAGCCTCTGGTCGTGCGCATGGTCGACCCCGCCGTGGCTCCACGGGTTGCAGCGGAGCAGCCGCCACCCCGCGAGAACGGCGCCGCGGAGCAGCCCGAACTCGCGGAACGCGTCGATAGCGTACTGCGAGCAGCTGGGGTGGTACTTGCACGTCCCGGCCGGCGTCAGCAGGCCGAGGGTGCGACGCCAGACGTGGACGACGCCGATGCCGAGGTACCTCACGCGGCGGTCACCTTCTTGACGGCCTCGCGAACCTGCTCCACCAGCCACTCGCGCCCTCTGGCGTCGGCCGGCTCGGCAAGGCCGGGCCGGGCGACGAGGACGTAGTCGCGCCCACGCGGGACGTCTGCCGACACCTCGCTCCAGATCTCGCGCAGCTGCCGCTTGAGGCGGTTCCGCGTCACGGCCGGGCCGACCCCGCGGGGAATCGCCAGGCCGAGCCGCGGCTCGCCGTCGGCGTCGTCCGGTCGGGAGAACCAGTGCACCGTGAGCGACCGCGTCGAGGCAGAGCGGCCCTGTCGGTACACGGCGTCGAAGTCGCGTGAGCGGGACAGGCGGTACCGGCGCTCCACGGGCGGGCGCTCGTGGCTCAGGCGGAGAGGCGCTTGCGGCCCTTGTCGCGCCGGCGCTTGATGATGGCGCGTCCGCCGCGTGTCGACATGCGGGCGCGGAAGCCGTGCTTGCGCTTGCGACGACGGACGTTGGGCTGATAGGTGCGCTTCACGGAGCTCTGCCTCGTTCGACGGGATGCGCGGCGGGTCTCGCCGCGACCGGGGGCGCAGTATAGACGAGCCTCGCGGACGCGGTTTTTCCACACCTGGAGAGGCCGAGCGGGAACGAGAAACCGCTGCTCACCGTCCTCTCACGTCGCCCGATCGGACAGGTCCCGGGTGCCTTTCCCCAGGTGTGGAGAGCGCTGTGGACAACGACGAAAGCTCTGCAAAACGGGTGGATTCCGGGGTTGCGAAGCGGTGTGGAGCACTCCCGGCCAGGCCCCCCGCGGGTTGGTATGCTCGCGCTCCCCTCGACCCCGAAGGAGCCTGCGAGCGAGCGTGGAGTACGCCGTCGAGCCCACAGCCGAGCACGTCTGGGAGCAGGTCTCCCGCAGGCTCCGAGAGACCCTCAACGAGACGACCTACACGACGTGGTTCGGCGACGTCGGTGCCGGTGAGCTCTCGGCCGACGCGCTCTCCATCACGGTGCCCAACGACTTCACGCGCGAGTGGATCGAGGGGCACTTCCTCGGGTTCGTCCGCGCTGCGGCGCGCGATGCTCTCGGTCGCGAGATCCGTGTCGTGCTCACCGTGCGACAGGAGGAGCCCGCCGTCGTGGAGAGCACGGGGATCGCGGAGAGCCCGGGCGCAGAGCGGCGTGAGCAGGCCGCACCTGCGAATCCGAAGTACACGTTCGACAACTTCGTGATCGGCGCGTCGAACCGCTTCGCCCACGCGGCCGCGCTCGCTGTCGCCGAAGCGCCTGCACAGGCGTACAACCCGCTGTTCATCTACGGCGAGACCGGGCTGGGGAAGACGCACCTGCTGCAGGCGATCGCGGCCTACGTCTCCGATCACGCCCGCGGACTGACCACGCGCTACGTCACGAGCGAGACGTTCACCAACGACTTCATCAACTCGCTGCGCGACAAGCGCATCGAGGGGTTCAAGCACCGTTACCGCGCCTACGACGTGCTGCTCGTCGACGACATCCAGTTCCTCGAGGGCAAGGAGCGGTTCCAGGAGGAGTTCTTCCACACGTTCAACTCGCTCTACGAGTCGGGCCGGCAGATCGTCATCTCGTCCGATCGGCCGCCCAAGGAGATCGCCACGCTCGAGGACAGGTTGCGGTCACGGTTCGAGTGGGGGCTGATCACCGACATCCAGCCACCCGACGTCGAGACCCGGATCGCGATCCTGCGCAAGAAGGTGACCACCGACGACATCGCGGTCACGGATCCGGCCGTGCTCACGTTCATCGCCGAGCGGGTGACCACGAACATCCGTGAGCTCGAGGGCGCGCTCACGCGCGTCGTGGCGTTCTCCTCGCTCACGGGCTTGCCGTTGACGGTGGAGCTCGCCGAGCAGGTGCTCCGTGATCTGTTCCCGACGCACGCCGGCGTCTCCGAGGTGACGATTGGGAAGATCCAGGAGGAGGTCTGCGAGCGGTTCGGCCTCTCCGTCGGCGAGCTGATCAGCCCGAAGCGCAGCCAAGCGGTGTCCTATCCCCGACACGTCGCGATGTACCTCTCCCGCGAGCTCACCGATGCGTCTCTGCCCAAGATCGGCAAGGAGTTCGGCGGACGTGACCACACCACCGTGATGCACGCGACGTCGAAGATCACGCGCCTGATCAGTGAGGACAGGTCTGTGTACAACCTCGTCCAGGACCTCACAGCACGCATCAAACAGGGGCGTTGACGGGTGCGATGCAGGTCACGCGATGCTCGGCCTGGGGGTCCTGTGGACGGCAGCGACAGCCGCATCCCCAGGCTCGAGGCCGCATCGCGCCTCGGTTTCGTGCCGTCTTCCCCGGTGTCCACACTCCCTATGCACTACCACGAAAGGTTGAGATAGAACAATGATGGAATCGGACACCGTCGTCGGCTCGAGCGTCGACGTCACCTGCTCGAAGGACGACCTGGTCGCTGCGCTCGGCGTGGTCTCGAGAGCGGTCTCCACTCGCGGGTCGGTGCAGGTGCTCGGCGGCGTGCGCCTCCAGGCCGGGCCCGGGACGGTGGAGCTCGCCGCGACCGACATGGAGCTCTCGCTGCGCACGAGCATCCCGGCCAGCGTCGAGGGAGACGGCGCGCTGGTGGTGCCGGGGAAGCTGCTGGCCGACCTGGCGCGGCTCCTGCCCGCGGACGAGGTGAAGATCACCTACCGGCCGGAGGACGGGACGGCGGAGATCAGCTCGGGTGCCTACACGTCGCGGGTGAACGTGTTCGCGGCAGAGGATTTCCCGCGTCTGCCGGCGGTGGACGTGCCGCTGCAGCGCATCGACGCCCCCGCGCTCCTGTCGACCATCGACCGCGTGGCGCGCAGCGCCTCTCGCGACGAGTCACGCCCCGTCCTGACCGGGATCCTCGTGCACTTCGAAGGGGACAAGCTCGTGATGGCCGCGACCGACTCCTACCGCCTGTCGGTGAAGACGACGATCCTCGACGGGCCCGGCCCCGAGCTCGAGGCGATCATCCCGGCGCGCGCGCTCGGCGAGCTCGCCCGCATCGCCGCGGGAGCCGACGACGTCCAGCTCGGCGTCAACGACAACCACGTCGTCTTCGGCGTCGGCAGCGCGTGGCTGACGACACGCCGCATCGACGGGCAGTTCCCCAACGTGGACCAGCTACGGCCCGAGTCGTTCGAGCTGGAGCTCGACCTGCCACGGGCGGAGCTGCTCGAGATCGTCCGGCGCGCGGGTGTGATGGCGCAGCGCAACGCGCCGCTGCGGCTCCGGTTCGCAGAGGGGGAGCTGACGGTCTCGGCTCAGAGCCAGGACGTGGGCGAGACGCGCGAGTCGCTGCCGGTCGCCTACACGGGCGAACCGCTCGAGATCGGCTTCAACGCGGAGTTCCTCCGCGAGGGCCTGGAGTCGATCGCCGACGACACCGTGCGGCTGAAGCTGATCAACCCGCTACGACCGGGGCTCATCACCTCCGGCGAGGACTTCTGGTACCTGATCATGCCGATCCGCCTCGCCGGCTGATCGTCGAGCGCGCCCAGCTGCGCGACGTCCGCTCGTACGAGCGGCTCGAGCTCGAGCTCTCGTCGGGCCTGGTGCTGGCGACCGGGCCGAACGGCGCGGGAAAGACGAACCTGATCGAGGCGATCCACGTCGCGGCGCAGGGGTTCTCGTTCCGCACCCGGGCCGACGCACAGCTCGTCCGGTCCGGCGCCGACCACGGGGCCGTGCGCATCGTGGGGCGCCGCGGACGGGTGCCCGCCACCTCGGAGGTCGTCCTGTCGACGCGCGAGGCGAAGCGCGTCACGCTGGACGGAGTGCCGCTCACGTCCCTGGAGGAGCTGCGCGCGCGGCTGCACGCGCTCGTGTTCACGCCGGATCGCCTGGTCGTCGTGAAGGGTGGTCCTGCCGCCCGACGGGCCTACTTCGACAGGGTGCTCGCGCGCCTGCTGCCGGCTCGTGCCGAGACGCCGCTCGCGTACGGCCGGGCGCTGGGACAGCGCAACGCCTGCCTGCGCCGCGTCGCGGCGGGCGTCTCCGCTCG
>CAZUVW010000189.1:0-4537 GCA_964623875.1 uncultured Gaiellales bacterium | reverse complement strand
GACCTGACACAGCACCCTTGACACCACGGCCCCCTTCATAGAGAAGCCAGGCACCCGGCTAGGGCACGCCCCTCACGTCGGGAGCGGCCACTCTGCCGCGGACGGCAGGAGCCTGGCTGGGTAGACGCCTCGAAGCGACCGGTGCCTGGCTTCAGCCAGGCTCCCCCGTGCCCTTGCCGACACCTGAACGGCAGAGCGCCCGAGCGACCACTACGCTCGACCGGTGACCAGCGAGCGTCGGCGTTCGGATCGCGAGGGAGCGTGACCGCGCTCTGGCACCCGTTCGCGGACATGGCGCGCGTGCCCGGCGCCGAGCTCGTCCTCGAGCGCGGCGAAGGCGTCTACGTCTGGGACGAGGACGGGCGGCGCTACCTCGACGGCGCTGCGAGCCTCTGGTACTGCAACGTCGGCCACGGACGTCGGGAGATCGCGGAGGCGATCGCCGCACAGCTCGAGCGGCTCGAGGCGTACCACGTCTTCGGCGACGTCGCGAACCGTCCAGCGCTCCAGCTCGCGGAGGCGCTGGCCATGCGCGCGCCGACGCCGGGATCCAAGGTCTTCCTCACGAGCGGGGGCGCCGACTCGATCGACACCGCGGCGAAGCTCGCCCGGCTGTGGCACGCGACCCGCGGCGAGCCGACCCGCACGCACCTGATCAGTCGAGAGCAGGGCTACCACGGCACGCACGGGATCGCGACGAGCATCCTCGGCATGCCGTACCGGGAGGGCTTCGGCACGCTCCTCGCCGACACGTCGCTGGTGCCCTGGGACGACGCCGTGGCCCTGGAGGACGAGATCCTGCGCGTCGGCCCCGAGCACGTCGCCGCCTTCGTCTTCGAGCCGATGATCGGTGCCGGCGGGGTGCTGCTGCCCCCACCCGGCTACCTCGACGCCGTCACCGAGATCTGCGCACGTCACGGCGTGCTCACGATCGCGGACGCCGTGATCGGCGGCTTCGGGCGCGTGGGCGGCTGGTTCGCGGTCGAGCGCTTCGGCCTCGCGCCCGATCTCATCGTGTTCGCCAAGGGTGTGACGAGCGGCTACCTGCCGCTGGGCGGCGTGGTCGTCGCGCCCCGCGTCGCCGAGCCGTTCTGGGCGGAGCCGGGCCGCCCGTTCTCGCACGGCGCGACGTACAGCGGTCACCCGACCTGCTGCGCCGCTGCGCTCGCGAACATCGCGCTGCTCGAGCGCGACGGCCTCGTCGACCGGGCACGCGCGGTCGAGAGGTGGTTTCACGACGGCATGCGACGCCTCGAGAGCCACCCCCTGGTGCACGAGGTCCGCGGCGGCATGGGCCTGATGGCCGCGGTCGCGCTCGACCCGGAGCTCGTCGCCACCGACGACGGGGCAGCGGGCCGGCTGTGGGCGAGCGCGCGCGAGGCCGGGCTCCTGACGCGCTGGCTGTGGGACGGCGTCGCCATCGCGCCGCCGCTGATCGTCGAGGACGAGCACCTGGACGAGATCGTCGGAGCGCTCTCGATCGCGCTCGACCGCCTCGCAGCGACCATCTGAGCTCAGCCGGGAACGAGCACGGGCGGCGGCCCCACGGCGATCGACCAGGTGCTCCCGCGACGCTCACCCGCGACGTCCGCGAGGCACTCGGCGAGCACGTCGCGTGCGGCGTGGTAGAGCCCACGCGCCCCGGCCCCGGACGCCTCGGCGAGGTCGAGCACGACGTCGAGCACGGTCGGGTCCACGTCGTCGATCACGACCTCGTACTCGCGGGCGAGCAGGCGAACGGCCGACAGCGCTGCGCCGCGTCGCGCGTCCTCGTCGAGCTCCCCGTACACCGCGATGGCGCCGATGCGCCCGACGAGCTCCGGTCGCAGGCCCCGCTCGACGAGGTGCGCGCGACAGATCCGAGCAACGCCGACGCGGTCGTGCAGCGGCGTCGTGCCGAGCCGATCGGCGAGGTCGCTCCAGCCGAGGTTGGACGTGAGCGCGACGATCGCGTGTGCACAGCCGACCTGTGCCCCGGACGGGTCCGTCAGCGTTCCCGTGTCGAGCAGCGCGAGCAGCGCGTCGCGGAGATCGGGGTGCGCCTTCTCGATCTCGTCGAGCAGGACGATCACGCCACGCCTGCGGAGGGCGTCGAGCAGAGCGGTCGAACCGCCGTGGCCCGCGTAGCCGGGACCGACGCCGAGCACCCGCGTGAGGTGGATGTCGTCGGCCAGCTCGCTGCAGTCGATCCGGTGGACGTGCGCCCCCGCGCACCCGAGGTCGCGAAGCGCGGCGGGGAGCGCCTCGATCGTCGCTGTCTTCCCCACGCCCGTCGGCCCGAGCAGCAGCACGGAGCCCGGCCGGACGGGGTGCCGCTTCGCGAGCTGCCCGGCGACGACCGACGCGATGCGCTCGAGGGCTGCGTCCTGTCCCTTGATCTCCTCTGCGAGGCGCTTGGCGAGCGTCGCAGCCGTGACGGCGCGGCGGTCGCGTGCGGCACGTGCCTCCTCGACGAGCACGTCGACGAGCGGCAGCTGGTGTGCGCTCGGCTCGAGGGCCGCGTCCGCGAGGCGCGGGATGTCGCGGGTCGCGCTCGTCGTCCCGGAGCGCACCGACAGCCCGAACGCCCGGGCCAGCGCCCCGGCGCAGAAGCCGTGCAGGTCGTCGATCGAGCCGAACACGCACGCACCGAGCTCGAACAGGCAGGCCAGCCGGAAGTCGTCGGCCTCGATCGTCCCCGGCGTGACGCGCAGGATCAGCCCGCCACGGTGGTGCAGCTCGATGCGCAGGGGCCCACGGGCCGGGTCGCAGCCGTCGGGGTAGGCGACCTCGTCGAGGATCGACAGCCCGCGGGTGACGCGATCGACGACGTCCTCGAGCTCAGCGCGTGTCGCACGGGCGAGTCGCAGCATCGAGAGCCCGAGAGACTATCGAACACACGTTCTCGTGGGAAGGGTCGCCTGTCCGCGAGGTTCGCTCGGAGCGCCCTTCTGTGCTGCACCGTCGTGTCCGATCGACGGCTCGTGTCGGCTGCTCCGCGCCCGCCGTCTGCTCGTGCCCGGGTGAGGCCGAAGGCACCGACCGGGGACGTCGCCGGCGGCGCTCAGACGGGTCGGCGGAGCGGCTTGTACGCGATCCGGTGCGGCTCGAGCGCCTCGGGGCCGCGTGTCTCGCGCACCCAGTCGCAGTACTCGGCGTAGTCGCCCTCGAACCAGGTCGTCTGGGAGTCGCCCTCGAACGCGAGGATGTGCGTCGCGACCCGATCGAGGAACCACCGGTCATGGGTGATCACGACCGCGCAGCCGGCGAAGTCGAGCAGGGCCTCCTCGAGCGCCCGCAGGGTGTCCACGTCGAGGTCGTTGGTCGGCTCGTCGAGCAGCAGGAGGTTGCCGCCGGCGCGGAGGAGCTTCGCGAGGTGGACGCGGTTCCGCTCCCCCCCGGAGAGATCCTTGACGAGCTTCTGCTGGTCGCCGCCCCTGAAGTTGAACCACGACACGTACTGGCGGGAGTTGACCTCGCGCTTGCCGAGCGCGATCACGTCCTGGTTCCCGGAGATCTCCTTCCAGACCGTGTTCTGCGGGTTCAGGTCGCCACGCGACTGGTCGACATAGGCGAGCTGCACCGTGTCACCGACGGTGAGCGCGCCGTCGTCCGGCTGCTCCTCCCCGGCGATCATCCGGAAGAGCGTCGTCTTGCCGGCGCCGTTGGGGCCGATCACGCCGACGATCCCGCCCGGCGGCAGATCGAAGCTGAGATCCTCGACGAGCAGCCGGTCGCCGAACCCCTTCTGCACGTGCTCCGCCCGGACGACGACGTCGCCGAGCCGCGGGCCCGCGGGGATGTGGATCTCCACGGCGTCCAGTCGGGTCGACTGATCCTCGGCGAGGAGGCGCTCGTACGCGGCCAGTCGCGCCTTCGACTTCGCGTGGCGGGCCGTCGGGCTGGAGCGAACCCATTCGAGCTCGCGCTGGATGGTGCGTCGGCGAGCGCCGGCCTGCTTCTCCTCGGCGGCGAGCCGTGCTTCCTTCTGCTCGAGCCACGACGAGTAGTTCCCCTGGAACGGGATCCCCTTCCCCCGGTCGAGCTCGAGGATCCAGCCCGCGACGTTGTCGAGGAAGTAGCGATCGTGCGTGACCGCCATCACCGTGCCCTTGTAGGCCTCGAGGAACCGCTCGAGCCAGGCCACCGACTCGGCGTCGAGGTGGTTCGTCGGCTCGTCCAGCAGGAGCAGGTCGGGTGACGAGAGGAGGAGCCTGCACAGCGCGACCCGGCGGCGCTCGCCGCCGGAGAGCGTGGTCACGTCGCGGTCTCCGTCGGGGAGCCGGAGAGCGTCCATCGCGCGGTCGAGCTGCGCCTCGAGGCTCCACGCGTCGTGACGGTCGATCTGCTCCTGCACCGCGGCCTGCTCGGCGAGCAGGGCGTCGAAGTCGGCGTCCGGCTCCGCGAAGGCGGCGGAGATCGCGTTGAAGCGGTCGAGCAGGTCACGGAGCTCGCGCACCCCGTCCTCGACGTTGCCGCGCACGTCCTTGGCCGGGTCGAGCTCGGGCTCCTGCGGCAGGAAGCCGACGCGCACGCCCGGCTCGGGCCGCGCCTCGCC
>CAZUVW010000188.1:0-4794 GCA_964623875.1 uncultured Gaiellales bacterium | reverse complement strand
GATCGTCGCGCTCGACCCGCGTGACGAGGCGATCCTCGCCTCCGCCTCCTACCCGACCTACCAGCCCAGCGTCTACGTCGGGCGCGTCGACCCCAAGAAGATCGAGCCGCTCGTGAACGAGGAGGCCGCGCGGGAGAAGAACTACCCTGGGCTCAACCGGGTGACGCAGGCCGAGTACCCGCCCGGGTCGATCTGGAAGCCCGTCACCGCGCTCGCGGCGATGCAGGAGCACAAGCTCGCGCCGTACGAGTCGATCCCGTGCACGCCGACTGCGACGTACGGGCTCGACGAGTTCGAGTTCCGCAACTGGGACCCGTACGTGAACAAGCCCATGGCGCTCGGCGAGGCGCTCGCGCGCTCCTGCGACACGTACTTCTACGACGTCGCCTATCGCTTCTACCTCGCCGGCGACGAGGGGCGCTCGCGGATGCAGGACTGGGCGCGCACCTGGGGCTTCGGCAAGCCGACCGGCTTCGGTCTCGGCACCGAGGCCGTCGGGCTCGTCCCGACGCCCGCCTGGCGCAAGCAGGCGTACACGAGCGACTGGGACCGCGCGTGGAACCCGGGCGACTCGATCCAGCTGGCGATCGGGCAGAAGGAGGTCCGCGTCACGCCGCTGCAGATGGCGCGCTTCTACGCGATGATCGCGAACGGCGGCAAGCTCGTCACGCCGTACGTCGTGCAGTCGGTCGAGACGCCCGGCGCGAGCGGCCGCTCGTCGGTCGTCCTGCGGCGGTTCGCGCCCGAGCCGCCCCGGTCGGCGGGCGTCGACCCCGCAGCCCTCCAGGTCGTCCGCGACGGGCTGTACTCGGCGACCCACTCGTCGTACGGCACCTCCGTCGGCGTCTTCGGCACGTACCCCATCCCGATCGCCGGCAAGACGGGAACCGCGGAGAAGGTCGTCCCGATCCCCGGCTACCCACCGGGGCACCTCGAGGACCAGTCCTGGTGGTGCGGGTACGGCCCGTCCGACGCCGAGGCGCGCATCGTCGTCTGCGCCGTGATCGAGAACGGCGGCCACGGCTCGACGGCCGCCGCGCCGGCGGCGTTGAGGGTGTTCGAGCGGTTCTTCGGCGTGAAGGGCGGCCCTCAGCAGATCGTGGAGACGGACTGATGATCGTCGACACCTCCCGGCCGCCCGTCGCGATGCTCCGCGGAGCGCCGTCGGACGTGATGACGCTGCTCCGACGGCTCGACTGGGTGCTGCTCGCCGCGGTGGCGACCCTCGTCGGCTACGGCCTGTGGGCGATCGGGGGCATCACGCGGTTCGACGTCCCCGGCGACCCGGACGCCTTCCTCGTGCGGCAGGCGATCGCCGCCGGGGTCGGCGCGGTGGGTCTCGTCGTCGCGGTCGCCCTGCCGCCGGGGCTCTACCGCCGGCACTGGCGGACGATCTACGGCGGCACGATCGGCCTGATGGTCTTCACCTTCGTCTTCGCCGAGGCGATCCGTGGGTCGAAGCGCTGGATCGAGCTCGGGCCGTTCCAGCTCCAGCCGTCCGAGTTCGGCAAGTCGCTGTTCGTGCTCGCGCTCGCCGGCTTCGTCGTCGACCGTCGCGGCCGGATCGGCGAGCTGCGCACCTCGCTCGCCGCGATCGGCCTCGCCCTGCCGCCGATGCTGCTCGTGTTCGTGCAGCCCGACCTCGGCACCGCGCTCGTCTACGCCGCCGCGCTGGCGGCGATCCTGTTCGTCGCGGGCACGCGCTGGCTCCATCTGGCGCTGCTCGGCGCAGCCGGGCTCCTCGTGGCGCTCTCCGTCGTGTGGCTCCTCCCGGCGGCCGGCCTGCCGGTGCTCAAGCCCTACCAGGTCGAGCGCCTGATCGGCTTCACCAACCCCGACGCCGACCCGAGCGGCCTGACGTACAACGTCACGCAGTCGATCACCGCGATCGGGGCGGGAGGCCTCGACGGTCGCGGGGTCGTCGAGGCCAGCCAGACGAGACTCGACTACCTGCCCGAGCACGCCACCGACTTCGTGTTCGCGTCGTTCGCGGAGCAGCGCGGGTTCTTCGGAGCGGCGATCCTCCTGCTGCTCTACCTGCTGATCGTCTGGCGCGGGCTCCGCGTGGTGACGGTCGCCGGCGACCTCTACGGCGCCATCGTCGCAGGGGGGATCACGTTCGCGTTCCTCTTCCAGGTGTTCGTGAACGTCGGGATGACGATGGGCGTCGCGCCGGTCACCGGGATCCCACTGCCCTTCGTCACGGTCGGTGGCTCGTCCATGGTCGCGAACCTCGTCGCCGTGGGGATCCTCCAGTCGATCCACGCGCGTGGCGTCGGATCCGACATGATGCGTCGCTAGTGGTGCTCGGCATCCGGCCTGGTGACCTGTTCGCCCTGGCGCGCGAGGCGCAGCGCGGACCCGCCGGCGCCGGGCACGTCGTCGTCTCCGGCCCGGGTGCCGCCGAGCTCGCAGAGGCGCTCGCCGAAGGTGGAGACCGCTCGCGGGTGGTCGTCGCCGGGGATCCGTCCGCCGCGGCCGCCCTGGTGCGCATCGTCGGGACGACGACGACCCCCGACGACGAGGCGGTGCTGCGCGCCGGCGCGCGGGCGGGAGCGCACCTCGTCGCCGTGCGCCGCGGGTCCGGAGACGCGCCGGTGCCGTACGTGCTGGCCACCGACGTCGTGCAGTGGCCCGACGGGAAGGCGGTCCCGCGAGCGGAGCTCGCGGCGGTCCTCTCGAGCGGCCTCGGCGAGAGCGCACCAGGCCTCACCGCGGCGCTGCCCGTCCTCCGTGAGGCCGTCATCCGACGCACCATCCTCGAGACCGCCGTCGGCGCCGCCGGGCTCGTGGCGATCGCGGGCCGCTCGGCGGTGATGCTGCCGACGCTGTCGCTCCTCCAGACCCGCATGCTGCGTCGGGTGCGGCTCCTCGACGGACAGGCGCCGCCGACGGCGCCCGAGGCCGTCGCTCGCACGGTCGGGCCGGAGCTCGCCGCCGCGCTCGCCACCGGGCTCGCTTGCCGTGCCGTCGTGCGGAGGCTGCCCGTCGACGGGCGGCTCGTCCGCGTCGCGGTCGCCTTTGCCGGGACCGCGGGCCTCGGCGCCGTCGCGCGACGCCTGCCGCTCCCGTAGGGCGTCCGGGGAGGGTCCGTCCGGTCCTGGACCTAGGATCGCCTCCGACCACGTTCCCGACAGGAAGGGCACCGCGGTGGCGGACACGGAGCTGGCGGAGGAGCTGTTGCAGATCGAGGAGGCGGACGCCTGGTTCGAGTACCTCGAGGCGACGCGCGGCCAGACCGCCTCACGCTACGACGAGGTCGAGCTCTGGGCCTGGGCCCGCCTGGGCCAGCGGCTCCGAGCCGTCCGCGCGAGGCGGGCGCGGCTGCGGCCTGCTGCGGCCTGACAGGGACCGTCGGCCGTCTCGGCGGCGGCGCCCTGCTAGCCTAGTCCCGAGGCCGATGGCCACTGTTTTCGAATTCCGCTGCGCGAGCCCTGCTGCGACGACCGTCGTGGCGCCCTCGCGCGCGCCTACCCGAGGAGAATCCCTACTTGCCCTGGTTTCGCTGGCTGAAGAAGGCCACCACCGAGGACACGGCGCCAGACGCCGTCGCACTGCAGACCATCACTCCGGCTGACACACCGCCGGAGGAGATCGAGACCGACACCGAGCTCGAGCCCGCCGCCTCCGACGGCGGTGAGACCGAGACGGACGCTACGAAGCCGAAGCGCCGCCGCGGCAGCCGTGGCGGGCGCGGCCGCAAGAAGACCACCGCCGTGCCGGGCGAGGAGGCGGTCGAGGCCGCGGAGCCGGCCGCGCCGGCGAAGACCGGTCGCACCGGGAAGTCCGCCGCGAAGGACGGCGCCGCTGCGAAGGACGGCCCGGAGCGCAGGGACGACGCGGAGCGCAAGGACAAGGACCAGCGTCGACGCTCCGGGACGGGCCAGCGGCGCAAGCAGCCGCCCCGTCGCGCCCCGCTGCCGGCCGCCAAGCGCGAGCTCGTGATCTCGGTCGACGTCGGCGAGCAGCGCGTCGCGATCCTCGAGGACGACAAGGTCGCCGAGGTGTACCTCGAGCGTCCGGAGCGGCGCTCGATCGCCGGCAACATCTACCTCGGGGTCGTCGACAACGTGCTGCCGGGGATGGAGGCCGCGTTCGTCGAGATCGGACTCGAGAAGAACGGGTTCCTCTACGTGGACGAGATCGTCGTGCCCGAGCTGGAGGGCAAGCGCCACGGGAAGAAGATCCAGGACCTGATCTCCCGCGGCGAGAAGATCCTCGTCCAGGCGGTGAAGGACCCGATGAAGACGAAGGGCGCGCGACTCACCACCGAGATCTCGCTGCCCGGCCGCTTCCTCGTCTTCGTCCCGAACGGCGAGGGCCTCGGCGTCTCGCGCAGGCTGGAGGAGTCCGAGCGGCAGCGGCTGAAGGAGATCCTCAAGCCGATCGCGCCCACCGAGGGCGGCGTGATCGTCCGCACCGCTGCGGAGGGGGCGTCGGCCGAGGACGTCGAGCGCGACCTCGTGTTCCTCCAGCGCCTCTGGAAGACGATCCAGACCCGCGCGAACGCGGCCACCGCTCCCGAGCTGGTCTACCAGGAGGCAGAGCTGCCGCTGCGGATCGTCCGCGACCTCTTCGCCGGCGACTTCGTCGCCGCGCACGTGGACAGCGACCGCGTGCACAAGCGGATCGTCAGCTACCTGAAGAAGACGTCGCCGCACATGATCGAGCGCGTCCACCGGTGGAAGGAGAAGGAGCCGATCTTCGAGCGCTTCGGGATCGAGCAGGAGATCGGCTCGACGCTCGACCGCCGCGTCGACCTGCCCTCGGGCGGCTACCTGATCTTCGACTACG
>CAZUVW010000187.1:0-4920 GCA_964623875.1 uncultured Gaiellales bacterium | reverse complement strand
TCTCGAGGCGCTCGAGGACGCCCTCGAGACCCACGGCGGCGACGAAGAAGCCCCGGTTGACCTCGAACACGACGAACCCGTCGCCAGCGAGACGACGCAGCGCCTCGCGCACGGAGCCGCGCGAGATGCCGAGCGCGTCGGCGAGCTCGGCCTGGCCGACGCGGACGCCCGGCGCGAGCCGGCCGTCCACGATCATGGCGCGGATCTCGTCGTACGCGAGGCCGACGACGGAGCGGACGCGCAGCGGCTGACGGTCGGCCGGGCCGTCGAGCTCGGAGACGCGCTCCACGCTCACTCGGGCTGGGGGCGCGGGGAGGGACGAGGCTGCCGGCGCTCCGCACCCGCCCCGGCGTGGCCCGTGGTGGTGCCCAGGTAGGCGAGCTGCACGGCCTGGTTCGCCTGGATCTCGCTCGGCGTGCCCTCCGCGATGACGGCCCCCTGGTCGAGCACGTAGATGCGGTCGCAGACGTTGGTGATGAAGTGCAGGTCGTGGTCGATCACGACCACGCCTGCGCCGACGGTGGCCGCGGTGCTGCGGACGTGGTCGATCATCGCGAGGGACTCGGCCTCGCCGAGCCCGGAGGTCGGCTCGTCGAGGAGCAGGAAGTCGGGCGCGAGCGCTGCTGCCCGCGCGAGCTCGAGCTTGCGGGCCGCGCCGTAGTCGAGCTCCCGGGCACGCCGTTGCCGGACGTCCCACAGGCCCGCGGCGCGGACGAGCGCACGGTGGTCGGGCGTCGGTCGGCCGGGACGATGCTCGGACGCGACCATCGCCGCGATCGCGACGTTCTCCTCCACCGAGAGCGCGGGGAAGAGGCGCAGGTTCTGGAAGGTGCGGGCGAGCCCGGCCCGGGCGATCTCGTGCGGTGCGCTCCCCGTGAGATCGCGGCCCGCGAGCGAGAACCGCCCTTCGGTCGGATCGACGAGCCCCGTGAGGACGTTGACCAGCGTCGTCTTGCCCGCGCCGTTCGGCCCGATCAGTCCGACGATCTCGTCCGTTCGGGCCTCGATCGCCACGTCCTGCAGCGCCTGGAAGCCGCCGAAGAAGACCGTCACACCGGCGGTGGACATCTCGCCGACCTCGGCCGCGGCCTCCGTCGCGGGCACTGCGAGCGGCGGCGCCTCCTCGCGCACGCGCCGCCGGAGCGGATGGTCGATCTCCCAGTCACCGAGCAGCCCCCGGGGGCGGAGGATCATGAACAGCAGCATCGCGCCGCCCAGGAAGATGTCGGACAGCCCCTCGCGGAGCAGCCAGTCGAGGCCCGTCACCGACACGTCCGGCCCGGCCGCCCAGCGGGTCACCTCGTTCCCGACCGTGATCACGGCGACGCCGAGGAGCGCCCCGGTGACCCCGGCGCGCCCGCCGACGATGAGCATCGTCAGGGTCAGCAACGTGAAGCTGAAGAAGAAGAACTCGGGAGAGATCGAGCCGAGCACCTGGGTTCGGAGCGTCGCGCCGACGGTGACGACCGCGACGCTGAGCAGCAGCGCGATCATCTGCGGATACGCGGGATCGATCCCCATCGCCCTGGCGGCGAGGTCGTCCTCGCGCGCCGCCTGGGCGAGTCGCCCGGTCCCGGTCTCGCGGAAGAGCCGCGCGACGAGGATCGCGGCGAGCAGCACGAGGAGGATCCCGGTGCGGTCGGAGAGCGCGTTGCCGGGGCCGAACGTCAGACCGGCCTTGCCCGCCGTCAGGTCGGGCGCGTTGCGCGCGATCTCGTGCACGACGAAGAGCAGCGCGAGCGTGATCATCGTCGCTGCGACGGCGCCCGACCGCGCGCCGGACTTGATCAGCCCGAGACCGACCACGAAGGCCAGCACCAGCGTCACCGCGACGGCGACGATCGTCGCGAGGATCGGATCGAGCTCGACGCCCGCGAGGCCGAACGGGGCGTCCGGGACCAGCCGCTCCTTGTACCGGGGCTCGATCGCGAGCAACGCGAACACGTAGGCGCCGAAGGCGGCGAACCCCATGTGCCCGAAGGACAGGATCCCCGTGTTGCCGACGAAGATCTGCAGCCCGACGACCATGATCGCGTTCACGAACATCTGCGTGACGAGGACGTCGCGCGACTGGCCGCCGAAGGCCGCATAGAGGAGGCCGGCGCCGACGAGCAGGGCGAACAGCACGATGGCGCCTCCACCGGGGAGGAGCAGCCGCTCGATGCGCTCGGCTCGCATCGTCGCTCCGGTGCTAGACGCGCTCCGCCCGGCGGACGGTGACGAGGCCCTGAGGCCGGACGATGAAGAGGAGGGCGATGAGCAGGAAGACGATGCCCTCGGTGAGGCCGGCCAGATCGGACGGCAGCCAGGCGCGCAGGTACACCTCCGTGAGCCCCAGCGCGAAGCCGCCGAGGACGGCTCCGTGGAGGCTTCCGAGACCGCCGATGATCGCGGCGATCACGCCCTTGAGGAGCGGGATCAGACCTGCGTTGGGCTCGGCCTCGCCGGTCCGCATGAGCCAGAAGACGGCGGCCACGCCGGCGAGCAGGCCGGCGAGCGCGAACGCGCTGCGGATCACGACATCCGAGCGGACGCCCATCAGCCGCGCGGCGTCGAAGTCCTCCGCGGCCGCGCGGATCGAGACCCCGAACATCGTCTGCTGCAGGAGCCACGCGGTCACCAGCAGGGTGACGAGCGTCACGGCGATCGTGACGACGTCGACCACCTCGAACGAGACGCCCGCGACGGTGAACGTGTCGAAGATCCAGTCGGGCTTCTGGAAGTTCTTGGGCTTCGGGGACACGAACATCACGAACAGCGCGACGACCACGAAGTGCACCCCGAACGACGTCAGCAGCATCGTGAAGTCGTCCGCGCCGCGCACCCACCGGAAGGCGAGGAACTCGATCGCGATCGACACGAGGATGGAGGTCAGGATGATCGCCGGGGCGATCAGCCACCAGTTGCCGCCCATCGCGAGGAAGATCGCGTAGGTGACGTAGGACGACACCGTGATCGTCTCGCCGTGGGCGAAGTTGACGAGGTGCATGACCCCGAAGATCACGGCGAGCCCGAGCGCGAGCAGGGCGTAGATGCCGCCACGGCCGAGGCCGTCGACCGTCTGCTGCAGCAGCTCGGTCATGTGCGGCCCGCCCCTCCGCCGGGGGCCGACGTCGCGAGGCCGAGGTACGCCTCGAAGAGGTCGGAGCCGAGCACCTCGTCCGCGGTGCCGCTCTCGACGATCGTGCCGGTGCGCAGCAGGTAGACGCGGTCGGCGATCTCCGCCAGGCGGCGGGCGTTCTGCTCCACCACGAGGAGCGTGCGGCCCTCGTCGCGCAGGCGCAGGATCAGCTCGAACACCGTGTCGACGACGACCGGGGCGAGCCCGAGCGTCGGCTCGTCCATGAGGATCAGCTGGGGATCGCTCATCAGGGCCCGCGCGATCGCGAGCTGCTGCGCCTGCCCGCCCGAGAGGTATCCGGCGGAGGTCGTCCACTTCTCTGCGAGCACGGGGAAGAGCGCCGACACCTCGTCCAGCCGGCGAGCGCGGTCGGCCCCCGACGCCGTGATCCCCGCCACCTGGAGGTTCTCGCGGACGGTCAGGTCGGCGAACAGGCGACGACGCTCGGGCACCAGCGCGACGCCGAGTCGCAGCATCTGGTCGGGCGGGGTGCCCGTCACGTCGCGCTCGCCGAGCAGCACGCGCCCCTCCGCCGGGGCGAGGAGACCAGCGACCGTCGCGAGCGTCGTGGTCTTCCCCGCCCCGTTGGGGCCGATGAGCCCGATGAGCTCACCGGCCCCGACGTGGAACGTCACGTCACGGATGGCGGTGATCGAGCCGTATCGGGTCGTGAGTCCCTCGACGTCCAGCACGGCTCGTCCCCGTCACTCCCCGAACGTCTCGGCGAGCGTGAGCTCTCCGTCCTCGATCCGGTGGACGTAGAGCGGCTTGTCCGGCACGCCCTCCGTGTCGGCGTAGGTGAGCGAGCCGGTGACGACGTCGAGCCCGGCGGTCACCTTGATCGCCTCGCCGATCGCCACGGGATCGTCGCCTGCGCGCGCGAACGCGTCAGCCGCGAGGAGCACCGCGTCTGCGGCGAGCGCGCCGAAGGACACGGTCTCGATCGGCGTGCCCTTGGCCTCCTCGTACTTGTCGAGGAAGGCCTTCATCGTGGTGCCCTCGCCCGGCCAGCCGTGCGTCGTGTAGTGCACGCCGTTGGCGATGTCCCCGGCGTCGATGATGCGGGTCGCGTCGAAGGAGTCCGCCCCGACCACCTCCATCTCCTCGGGGATCTCGATCCCGGCGCCCTCGATCTGCCCGAGCAGCGTGGCGATCTGGTCCATCGTCATCGCCGTGTACAGGACGTCGGGCGTCTCGGGCAGGTTCGCGAGCTGGTTGACCTGCGTCGAGAAGTCCGTGTCCTCGAACGGCGCGAAGGTGTAGTCGGCGAGGACCTCGCCGCCGTCGGCCTCGAACGTCTCGGTGAAGACCTCCGTGGTGTACCCGAAGTAGGGACCGGGCGAGCTGAACGTCACCGCTGTCTCCCAGCCCTGCTCGCGGGCGAACGTCGCAGCGTCGGTCGCCTGCTTCGTGTCGTCGAACGTCGTCAGGAACGAGAGGTTCTCGGGATCCGGCAGCAGCGGCTCCGTCGACGCGACGAAGACCACCGGCACCTCGCCCGCGGTGACCTGCAGCAGCGGTGACCCGAAGTCCGCGAAGGGGGGACCGAGGATCACGTGCGCGCCTGCGTCGAGCAGATCCTGTGCCGCCCGCTGCGTGACCTCGGGGTCGCCCTGGATGTCCTCGACGATCACCTCGACGGGCGTGCCGTCGACGCCTCCGGCGCAGTTGATGAGCTCCGCCATGAACTTCGCGCCCTCGGTGCCCGGCTCGTCCGCGAACCCGCCGACCTCCGACAGGTCGGCCGCGTAGCCGATCTTGAGCGGGTCGCCCGTCGGCTCCTCGCAGGCGTCGAGATC
>CAZUVW010000186.1:0-4978 GCA_964623875.1 uncultured Gaiellales bacterium | reverse complement strand
GGGTGCGCCATCAGCGCCCGTGCCAGCGCGAGCATCTGCTGCTCGCCGCCGGAGAGCGTGCCGGCGCGCTGATCGGCTCGCTCGAGCACCCAGGGGAACCAGCCGGCGACCCGCTCGATGTCGGCCTTCACGTCCCGCCTGCCTCGGGTGTAGGCGCCGAGCCGCAGGTTCTCGAGCACGTCGAGCTCGGTGAAGGTGCCGCGCCGCTCGGGGACGTGCGCGATGCCCGCCTTCGCGACCGACTCCGGCCCACCGCGCAGGGGCTTGCCGGCGAACCGGATCTCCCCGCTCCGTCGCACCATCCCCGAGATGGCGCGCAGCGTCGTCGTCTTGCCCGCGCCGTTGGCGCCGAGCACGGCGACGACGGCCCCCTCCGGCACCTGCAGCGAGACGCCGTGCAGCGCCTGCACCGCGCCGTAGCGCGCCTCGACGTCGACGAGCTCGAGCAGCGGGGCCGCGCTCACAGCTCCGCTCCGAGGTACGCCTCGATCACGGCCGGGTCGTTGCGCACCTCGTCCGGGACGCCGCTCGCGATCCGCCGCCCGAAGCTGAGCACGTTGACGTGGTCGGAGACGCGCATCACGAGGCCCATGTGATGCTCGACCAGCAGGATCGTCAGCGCTCGCTCGTCACGGAGCCGCAGGATGAAGTCGCCGAGCTCGGCGACCTCCTCGTGGTTCAGCCCGCCGGCCGGCTCGTCGAGCAGCAGGAGCCGCGGCGACGCCATCAGCGCGCGGGCGATCTCGACCCGCTTCTGGGTGCCGTAGGGGAGCGAGAGCGCCCGCTCGTCGGCGCGACCGTCGAGGCCGACGTAGGCCAGAGTCTCGCGCGCCTGCTCGACCCCCACCCGCCGGCCGCGCGCATATCCGCCGACGAGCACGTTCTCCAGCACGGACATCGAGGAGAAGAGGTTGATGTTCTGGAAGGTCCGGGCCACGCCCCGCTGGGCGACGCCGTGGGGCGGAGCGTCGAGCAGCGAGCGCCCGTCGAGCTCCACCACGCCGGCGTCGGGCGTGTAGAGGCGGGTGATCACGTTGAACGCCGTCGTCTTGCCGGCGCCGTTCGGGCCGATCAGCCCGGAGACCGTGCCCGCGCCGACGTCGAACGAGATCCCGTCGAGGGCGACGATCCCGCCGAACCGGAGGCTGACGTCGCGAACCGAGAGGAGCGGAACCGCCACGGGGCGGGAGCGTACTGGACTCGCCCGCAGAGGGCGCCGCGCGGCGGGGTCAGGGGAGCCGCGGGGCGCCGAGCGCGCCGACGAGGAGCGCGGCCGCCGCGAGCGCGGCGCCGGCCGCGACGAAGATCGCCGTCACCTCGCGGGGCGCGGCCTCGCGGCCGACGCGCGAGCCGAGTCCGGAGTACACGCGCGAGAGCGCCTCGGAGCTCTCGGCGTCGAACGACTCGCCCTCGGTGTAGTCGGCGATCGCCGCCAGCGTCTCGCGGTCGGGTGGCACCGGCACCGTCTGCCTCTGCCCCGCCGGCCCGACGAGGATCGTGCCCTCCTCGGTGCCGAGCGCGATGGTGTACACGGGGATGCCGGCCCGCTTCGCGAGATCGGCGCCCTGACCCGGGGTGAGGACGCCGCGCGTCTGCGAGCCGTCCGACAGCAGCAGGACGGCGGCGAGCGCTCGTCCCTCCTCGTCGCGCACGGGTGCGCTCTCGGCTTGCCCTCCCACCCGCGTGCTCGTCTGCACCAGCTCGACCGCTCGAGCGATCCCGTCGCCGATCGCCGTCCCGAGCCCCGGGGTCAGCACGGCGATCCCGGTGCGCAGCTGCTCCCGATCGGCTGTCGGGACGACGACCACCTGCGCGTCGTCGGAGAACGCCACGACCCCGACGCGCAGCTGGTCGGGGATGGTCTGCGCGAAGGTCTCCATCGCCGTCTGCGCCGCGCGCAGCCGCGACGGCTTGACGTCCGTCGCGCGCATCGAGCCGGACACGTCCACGACGAGCACGACTGTCGCGCGCTCGCTGGGCTGCTGCACCGTCCAGGTCGGCCGGGCGACGGCGACGCAGAGCACGCCGAGCGCCGCGAGGAGCAACGCGGCAGGTGCGTGCTGGCGCCACGAGCGCCGCCGGTCGACGACGCTCGCGAGCACGTCGAGGTTCGTGTAGCTCACCGCGTAGCGCGAGGCGCGACGCTGTGCCACCCAGTACCAGGCCGCCGCGAGCGGCACGAGCGCGAGCGCCACCAGCAGGTACGGAGCCTCGAAGCTCACCCTGCGCCCCTCGCGCACACGGCGTGCACCTGGACGAGCACCGGCACCGAGCGGGGCACTCCGGCGGCGAGGGATGCCACCACCCGCACGGTCGTCGAGCCGACCGTCTGCCGCGTGGAGACCGCGCCGACCAGGGCCCGCGTCGGCGGCGCGGTGGTGCGGAACGCGACGGCATGGTCAGCGGCCACGACGCCCCGACCCACGGGGCAGGTGGCGACGACCGTGCGCGTGCGGCCGGAGGCCAGTCGAGCGAGGGCCACCTCGCGCGTGAACGGAGCTCCCGGCTTCACCACGGCGGCGCGCGCACCGACCGAGGTCTGTGCGCGCCCACCGCCACCCTCGAGCGGGATGCAGCCGATGGCCGGCTTGAAGGCGGTCGGCGCTCCCCCACGCGTCGCCGAGCGGCCGGCGAAGACGAGCGCCCGACGGGTCGTCACGCCGGGCGCGACCGGGCTGCCGCTCTCCCCTCTGACGCTCACGTCGACGCCGCGCTCGGTCACCCTGCTGTCGACGCCGCCGACGACGTAGCCGCGGAGCGGACAGCGCAGCTCCCACTCGACCGTTGCCAGGCGCCCGGGGGGCGCGGGAGGCACGACCACCCACGGGCCGACGACGGAGACGCACTGGTCGAGCCCACGGCACTCGTCCAGCGCGTGCGCGGTGCCCGGGACGATCAGCGCGACCGCCGCGAGCACGAGCAGCGTGACCACGCGGCCTGCGCTCACAGCGCTCTCCGGAACCAGGCGGTCGACAGGGCGCCCCCGATCAGGAGCACGAGCGCACCGCCGGCGGCGAACGCCGACGTCACCTCCACGCTCGTGGTCTCCTGCGCGAGTCGTGTTCCGAGCTCCTCGTACACCGTGCGCAGCCGCTCGGGGTCGAGCGCCTCCTCGAACGTCCCGCCGGTGGCGGCGGCGACTCGCCGGAGCGTCTGGGCGTCGGGCGGGACCGTGACGCGCTCGGTCAGCCCGTTGGCCAGCGGCACCTCGACGACCGCGTCGCGTGTCCCGAGCGCGACGGTGCTCACCGGGATCCCGAGCTGGCGCGCCGTCTCGGCCGCCTCGAGCGGGGTCACGCCCTCTGCGGTCTGCGCGCCGTCGGAGAGCAGGAGCACCGCCGCGGGCGGCCGCGTCGCCCCGGAGTCGGACCGCGCAGGCGCGTCGTCGGCCACCTCGGTGAGCTGCAGCGAGCGGACGATCGCCTCGCCGAGCGCCGTGCCCGAGCCGGGTCGGAGCTCCTGCAGCGCCGCCCGTGCCGCGTCCCGGTCGCGGGTCGGCGACAGGACGGCGTCAGCCGAGCTCGAGAAGGACACGATCCCGACGCGGTAGGTGTCGGGCGCGGCGTCGAGCAGGGCCTCGATCGCGGTCTTCGCCGCCGCGAGGCGGTTCGGCGCGACGTCCTCGGCCGTCATCGACCGCGACGTGTCCACGGCGAGCACGATCGTCGCCTCGTCCACGGTGGTGACGCGGTCGACGTGGGGGCGCGCGATGCCGATGACGAGCAACGCGAGCGCGAGCAGCACCAGCAGCGCCGGGACGTGCCGCCTGCGCCCAGGGCGGTCGGCGACGAGGTTCGGCTGCAGCGCGGGCGTCGCGAACGCGGCCGAGCCGCGCCGCCGACGACTGTCGGCCATGCGGTACCCGACCGCGACGACCGGGACGAGCAGGAGCAGAGCCAGCGCGATCGGCGTCGCGAAGCTCACGCCGCCCTCCGACGCAGGAACCCGGCGAGCTCCCGAAGCCAGTCTCCCTCCGTGTCGAGCACGACGTGCGCGACCCCGGCGGACGCCAGCGCGTCCGCAACGCCCCGCCGCTCGCGGGCTGCCGCCTCGGCGAATCGCGCGCGCAGCCGCGCGTCGTCGGTGTCGACGCGCAGGCGGCGGCCCGTCTCGGTGTCGACGAGGTGGAGCACCCCGGCGGGGACGAGCTCCTGCTCGCGAGGGTCGCGGATCTCGACGGCGAGCACCTCGTGCCGGCCGGCGAGCTCGAGCACGGCCCGCTGCCAGTCGAGCGGGCCGCGGAAGTCCGAGACGATCGTCACCAGCGCGCGCTGGCGGGCGGCCGCCGCGAGCCGTCCGAGCGACTCGGAGAGGCCGGAGCCCGCCTCGGACGACGGCTCGTGCGCGTCACGCAGCGCGAGCAGCAGCCCGACGAGGCCCGCACGCCCCTGGCGGGGCGGGACGACGCGCTCCTCCGAGCCGCCGAAGCCGAGCATCCCGACACGGTTGCCGCGCACGCTGGCGGCGTGTCCCAGGGCGAGAGCGACGCCGAGCGCGACGTCGGCCTTGCGGCGCTCCGCCGTGCCGAAGCTCATCGAGGGCGACGCGTCGAGGGCGATCCACGTCACGAGCACCCGCTCGGCGAGGTGCACCCGCACGTGCGGCTCGCCGGTGCGGGCGGTCACGTTCCAGTCGATGAGGCGGACGTCGTCGCCGGGCACGTACGGCCTGACCTGCGCCAGCTCGGTGCCCCGGCCGAGCAGCGACGAGCGGTGGTCGCCGGCGAGCAGCCCGTCCACCCGTCGGCCGATCGTCAGCTCGAGCGCGCGCAGGAGCGGCTCCGGGAGCGGGCCCGGCCCGGGGCGTTCCAGGGTCGGCTCGACCCCGAGCGCTCCGAGGGGCGTCGATCTCATGCGGCCGCGGGCCTCCCGAGCTCGAGCCGTGGCTGCGGCGTCGCTGCGATCACGGCGTCGAGCACGTCGTCGGCCGTCCGCTCCTCGGCGAGCGCCTGGTACGTGAGCACGAGCCGGTGGCGCAG
>CAZUVW010000185.1:0-4998 GCA_964623875.1 uncultured Gaiellales bacterium | reverse complement strand
TGTGCCATCTGTGGCTCGGCGCGTCGCTCGGGCTGGCACCGGTCGGAGCCTGGGTCGCCGTCACCGGGGAGCTGCCCTGGGAGGCGTGGGCTCTGGGAGCGGCGGTGATGCTCTGGGTGGCGGGCTTCGACCTGTTCTACTCGCTCTTCGACCTCGAGCACGACCTCGGCGCGGGGCTGCACTCCTGGGCGACGCGGTTCGGGGTGCACGGGGTGTTCGCGGGCGCTCGCGCGATGCACGCCGGCGCCGTCGGGCTCCTCGCGCTCGTGGGTCTCGGCCTCGACACCGGCGCCTGGTACTGGGTGGGCGTCGTGCTCGTCGGCGTCCTCCTGCTGGGCGAGCACCTGATCGTGCGGCCCGGCGACCTCCGTCGCCTCGACGCCGCCTTCTTCACGGTCAACGGCGTGCTCAGCATCGCGTTCTGCGTCGCCGTGGCGCTCGACACGCTCCTCTAGCCGTGGGGTGCGCGTCGCTCGACCCGCGTCGGCGTCCGAGACCGGCTGCGCGTCCGGCACGCTCCCGGCGCGTCGCGCCCGATAGCCTGCCTTCAGGGGCGCCCGAGGCTCCCCTGTGGGCACGTGGCGGCGGTGGAGCCGAGCGAGCGTCGCTCGCGATGGGGAGAACGAGCGCGTCGCACGGGCAGGGCCAGCGCGCGCGGGCGCGGAGCGCCGCGGAAGGTGCGGTCGTCGAGTGATCGGAGCGTCGGGGTGATCAGGGTCGAGCGAGTCGAGAAGCGCTACGGGGGCCGCCGGGTGCTTCGCGGCGTGACCTTCGCGCTGCAGCGCGGCGAGGCGATCGTGGTGACGGGGCCGAACGGGTCGGGCAAGACGACGCTCCTCCGTCTCGTCGCCGGTCTCGCCGCGCCGACGAGCGGCGAGGTCGAGCTCGACGTCGACCGGGGTCGGGTCGGCTACCTGGGCCACGAGCCGCTGGTCTACCGGGAGCTCACGGCGGTCGAGAACCTCGAGCTCTACGGTCGGCTGTATCGCATCCCGGAGCGGCGCGAGCGGGTCGGGATGCTGCTCGAGCGCTACGGGCTGTGGGCCGCGCGCAACGAGCGCGTCGGCGGGTACTCGCGGGGAATGGTGCAGCGCCTCGCGCTCTGCCGCGTGCTCCTCCACGCGCCGTACGTGCTCGTCCTCGACGAGCCCCATACCGCGCTCGACGCCGAGGGAGCCGAGCTGCTCGACCGGGAGCTGGACCGCCTTCGCGGCACGACGACGATGGTGATCGCGACCCACGATCCCGAGCGGCTCGCGCCGCTCGGGACGTCGAGTCTGGCGCTGGTCACGGCATGAGCGGCTACGTCGCCGACGTCGTCGCGCTTGCGCGCAAGGACCTCCGGCTGGAGCTCCGAGCGCGCGACACCCTGCCCGCGATGGTGCTGTTCGTCGTCTCCACGCTCGTCGTGTTCCACTTCGCTCTGCCGCAGGGCTCGGGCGACGAGGCCGCGTACGGCCTGCTCTGGGTCGCGCTCGTCTTCACGGCGCTGCTCGGGCTCGCCCGGGCGTGGGTTCCCGAGCGGGAGGGAGGTGCCCTCGACGGCCTCGTCCTCGCGCCGTGCGATCGCAGCGCGATCTGGCTCGGCAAGAGCCTCGCGACGCTCGCGTTCCTCGGCGCCGCCGAGCTGGTCGCGCTGCCGGCGTTCGCGCTCTTCTTCGCTCCCCTCGACCTCGCGGCGGTCGCAGGGGTCGTTCTGGCGTCCATCGGCATCTGCACGGTCGGCTCGCTCGTGTCGGCGATGGCCGCGGCCTCGCGCGGCCGCGAGGTGATCCTTCCCCTGCTGTTCCTCCCGCTCGCGATCCCGCTCGTGGTGGGCGGCGTCGGCGCCAACATCTCGCCCGAGCCCGGCACGTATCTCGCCTTCCTCGGCCTCTACGATGCGGTCTTCGCGATACTTTCGTGGGCGGCGTTCGAGTACGTCGTCACGGAGTGACAGCCTGCGCATGCGGACCACGCTCTCATCGCTCCCCACCCTCGCCTGGGTCGCGGCCCTGGCGGGCGCCGTCGCGACGGCGCTGATCTTCTTCGTGGCGCCGGAGGACGTCGACCAGGGGCTCTCGCAGAAGATCTTCTACGTCCACGTCCCGATCGCGCTGACGGCCTACGCGTGCTTCGGGCTCGGGGCCTGGAAGGCGCTGCGCCTCCTCTGGACGAGGGAGGATCGGTACGACCTCGAGAGCTACACGGGCATCCACCAGGGCACGATCTTCGGGGCGCTGACGCTCGTCACGGGCGCGATCTGGGCCAAGGCCTCGTGGGGCGTGTGGTGGACCTGGAGCTCGAACCAGCTGGTGCTGTTCCTCGTGCTGTTCCTCTTCTACTGCGCGTACTTCATGCTGCGGTTCTCGATCGAGCCGGGGCCGCGACGGGAGCGGATCTCGGCCGTCTACGCGCTGTTCGGGGTGGCGTTGATCCCCGTCAGCTTCTTCGCGATCCGCCTCGCGAGCGACTTCATCCACCCGACGGTGTTCACCCGCGAGGGCCCCCAGATGACCGGCACGATGTTCACCGCCTTCTGCGTCTCGTGGCTGGCGATCACGCTGCTCGCGTACGTGATGTACCGGGTCGAGCTCGCCGGGAAGCGCACCGACGTGCATCTCCGGGAGCTGCGAGAGGCGCTCGGCGCATGAGCTCCGGCGAGAAGTACGTCGCCGCCGCGTACGGCGTCTTCCTCGTGTTCGTCCTGGTCTGGGTCGCGATCATCGCTGCCAAGCTGGCACGCCTCGAGCGGGAGACCGGCGAGCTCGCCGAGCTGGCGCGACGCCGCGCCGATGGCTGAGCTGCTCGTCTGGCCCGTCCTGCTCGCCTACGGCGAGGCAGCGGTCGCGTACACGGGGGAGCTCCGGGGCCCCGGGCTGGGCGGGCGCCTCGGCATCTGGGGCGTCCGCGTCGGGTGGCTTGCGCAGACCGCGCTCCTCGTCGACCAGGCGCTCACCGCCGACGGCTTCCCCTGGGGTACCTGGGCGGGGGCGCTCAACCTCCTGTCCTGGCTCGTCGTCTCGGCGTACCTCGTCTGGGGCTGCAAGCCGCGCTTCCGGCTGCTCGGCCTCGCGGTCATGCCCGTCGCGCTGGGCCTCCTCCTCCTCGCGTGGGCAGGCGGGGGCACGGGCGTGGAGGGCGGCGAGGAGTCCGGGGCGGTGCTCGGGCTCCACGTCGTGCTGATGCTCGCCGGCTTCGCGTCCTTCACGATCGCGGCCGGCATGGCCATCCTCTACCTGTGGGAGGAGCGACGCCTCAAGCGTCGCGATCCCGGCGTGCTGCGGCTGCGGCTGCCCTCGTTGGAGGCGCTCGACCGCGGTGCGAGCGGTGTGGCGCTGGCCGGTCTCGCGCTCCTCACGAGCGGCATCGCAGTGGGGCTCGTGCGCGTCGACCGGAGCGACCTCGACCTCGCGGTCGCGGTCACGGCCGCCATCTGGGCGCTCTACACGGCGGCGCTCGTCCTGCGCTACGAGGCCGGGCTGCGTGGCCGGCGCCTCGCATGGTCGTTCCTCGCGGGCTTCGCGCTCGTCGCCGTCGTCCTGCCGTTCACCCACTTCGCGGCATGAGACTCGGCCTCGTCGGCATCTCGCACCACAGCGCGCCCGTCGAGCTGCGCGAGCGCGTGGCGGTCGATCTCGACGGCTCTCGCTCGCTCGCCTCGTCGCTCGCGGGCGACTGCGAGGCGGTCGTCCTGTCGACCTGCAACCGCACCGAGCTGTACGTCGCGACGCCCGACGGTGACGACCCGTCCGCGCGCGCCGCCCACGCGCTGCTCGAGCTGGCCGGGACCGAGGCAGCCGCTCTCGAGCCGGTGCTCTACCACCTGGCCGACGAGTCGGCGGCGCTCCACCTCTTCCGGGTCGCGGCTGGACTGGACTCGATGGTCCCAGGGGAGGGGGAGATCCTCGGGCAGGTGCGAGAGGCGTTCGAGGCCGGCGCGACCGGGCCGCTTCTCGACCGCGTCTTCCGAATGGCCCTGCACGCTGGTCGGCGGGCGCGCGTCGAGACGGCGATCGGCGAGAGTCCGGCCTCCGTGCCGTCGGCGGCAGCGGCGCTCGCGCAGCAGGTGTTCGAGGGACTCGAGGGGCGCTCGGTCGTGCTCGTCGGCGCAGGGCGGATGAGCGACCTCACCGCCCGCAACCTGCGCTCCCGCGGCGCGGTCGTGACGGCCGTGGCCAATCGGACACCCGCCCACGGCGCCGAGCTCGCCGCACGCCATGGCGCCCGTGCGATCGCGCTCGACGCGATCGGCTCGGAGCTCACCGAGGCCGACGTCGTCGTCGCCTCGACGAGCGCGCCGGGATTCGTGCTCCACGCGGACGAGCTCGGGGGCGCGCTTCGCGCTCGCCGTGGCCGCGCCCTGCTGTTCGTCGACCTCGCCGTGCCGCGCGACGTCGACCCTGCTCTGGCGGCGCTCGACGGATGCTTCGTGTACGACATCGACGACCTGGAGGCGGTCGTGGCCGCATCGCTCGCCGGCCGGCGGGCCGAGGCGGTCCGGGCGGAGCGCATCGTGGCTGCAGAGGCGGAGCGCTTCCGGGTATGGCAGCTGTCGCTCGCGGTCGTGCCGGCGATCACGTCGCTGCGCGCGCGCGCGGAGGCGATCCGCGCTGCCGAGCTCGCCCGCGTCGAGTCGAGGCTCGGCCGGCTGCCCGAGAGCGAGCGCCACGTGGTCGAGGCCGTGACCGCCCAGATCGTGAACAAGCTCCTCCACCTGCCGACCGTCCGCATGAAGGAGGCCGCGGTCACCGCAGACGGGGTGGTCTATGCTGACGTGGTGCGCCATCTCTTCGGGCTGGGCGAGGACGACGACGCGTGAGGACGTCGCTCTCCTCGAGGCCCTTGCCGCTGCCGCTGCAGGCGCCGACCGCCTTCGTCCGGATCCGTCCGCGTGGCCGGCGCGTGTGCGGCGAGCCCCGCGCGACGACGACGAGCCGGTGCAGTGCTGCTGCGCGTCGGATCGCGCGGTAGCCGGCTCGCGCTGACGCAGGCCGAGCGCGCCGCCGGCCTGCTCCG
>CAZUVW010000184.1:0-5012 GCA_964623875.1 uncultured Gaiellales bacterium | reverse complement strand
GCCGATCACGGCGGCGGCGCTCGCTCCGGCGCCCGAGGAGCTCTCGGGGGTCGCCTCCGGTCTCAACCAGACCGTGGCGCGGGCCGGAGGAGTCCTCTCCGTCGCGGGTGTCGGCGCGCTCGCGGGGTGGGTGTACCTGCGGTCGGGGGGGAGCGGAGACGCCCCGTTCGATCCGTCGCTCGCGGACACCTCTCGCGAGGCGGGCATCGACGCCTTCCGCGTCTCGCTCCTCGCCATCGCCACGCTCGCCGCGGGGGCTGCGGGACTCGCGGCGTCGCTCCTGCGCGACAAGCCCTGATCGACGCCCGCTCGCGTCGCCCTCGACGTCGCCGCGCCGGGCCGGGCACGCCCGGCCCCTACAGGATCGCGCCCTCGAGGCGGAGGAGCCGCTCCTTCGTCTCCAGCCCGCCGGCGTAGCCGACGAGGCTCCCCGAAGCGCCGACGACTCGATGGCAGGGCAGGACGATCGGCACCGGGTTGCGATTCATCACGAGACCCACCGCCCGCGCCGCCTTCGGGTGACCCGTCCGGACGGCGAGCTGTCCGTAGGTCGCCGTGTGGCCGTACGGCACCCGCGCGAGCTCGCCGAGCACGGCCACGCTGAACGGCGGCAGGCCGCGCAGGTCGACACGGAGGTCGAAGACCTGGCGTCGGCCGGCGAAGTACTCGTCGAGCTCGTGTCGGACCTCGTCGACTCCCCGTGAGGCTCGCAACACCCGTGGGCCTGCGAGCCGCGCGACGTCCTCGAGCGTCGCCTCGGCGTCGAAGCGGTCGGTGAACGAGATCCGCATCACGCCGCGGTCGGTGGCAGCGACGAGCAGCGGCCCGATCGGGCTCTCGACGACGTCGTAGGCGGCGTCGAGGAGCTCCGCGCGGACGGCGGCGTCCCGGAAGCGGCGGTCGAGGTCGGTCGGGACGGTCATGGGCGTCTCCTCTCACCGCGCAGGCGGCGGACCCCGGACGAGGTCGCCTGGCGGGCCGCGTCTGCGCTCGAGTCGAGCGCAGCGGCGATCTGGTCGTAGTCGAGGTCGTAGCCGTAGCGGAGCACGACGGCGGCCCGCTCCTTGGGGGGGAGCCCGTCGGTCAGCTCCGAGAGCGCGACGAAGGCCGGCTCGCCGTCCACGTGCGGGATCTCCGGGACCTCGCCCTCCGGCCGCGCGCGGCGGTGCACGTCGAGCGCGACGTTGCGGGCGATCGTCAGCACCCACGCGCGAAGGTGGTCGGCGTGCTCGAGGCGGTCGTAGGCGCGCAGCGCCCGGAGGAAGGTCTCCTGGAACGCGTCCTCGGCGCGGTCTCGACCCAGCATTCGGCGCAGCACGCCGAGCACCTCGTCGCGGTGTGCGACGTAGAACGTCTCGAACGGCGGGAGCGTCGCCACGGCCTCCATCATCCCGGGAAACGCGGCGGCCCCGCGAGCTGTGAGATCGGGGGTCGGCGAGCCGACCCCCGATCGAGGTCAGTCGTCCTCGACCGCCATCGCGAGCACGTCCTCCCGGCTCAGCTTCCCCACCAGCTCGGGATGGTCGCTCGCGACGTGTGCGGAGACCCTCTCGACGAGCTCGTCGTCGGTGTCCGCCTTGACGACCTCGCCGCACTCGCAGTCGATCCGCTTGCCCATGGTCCCTCCTCGGTTGCCGACGCGCCCGAGTATCCGCTACGCGCGTTGTCGACACCTTGGCGGAACCTTGGCAGCGGAGTAGCGTCGCGGCGTGGGCGAGACGCGCATCCAGCTCTGCGGCCGTCTCGTCGCGCGCATCGACGGCGTGCGGATCGAGGAGCGTCTGCCAGGGCGGCAGGGGAGGCTGCTGCTCGCGTACCTCGTCCACGAGCGGCGCACGGCGGTCGACCGCGACCGGCTGATGGACGTCCTGTGGGGTGACCTCGTCCCCGACGCGGCCGACTCTGCCCTGAGCGCGCTCCTCTCGAAGCTCCGCCGCGTCGTCGCGCTGGAGGGACGCCGCTCGGTGAGGCTGACACTGCCGTCCGAGACGTGGGTCGACGTAGAGGCGGCTCGTGAAGGGCTCCATCGCGCAGAGAGCGCGGCCCGTCGAGAGGAGTGGGCGGCTGCCTGGGGCCCTGCCCGCGTGGCGCAGCACATCTGCGAGAGGGGCTTTCTGGTCGGGGAGAGCGCGGAGTGGGCACGAGAGCGACGTCGAGAGGTGGACATGCTGCTCGTGCGCGCGCTCGAGCTCGCCGGCGCCGCAGCCCTGCACATCGGTGGGGGAGAGCGGGCGACGGCGGAACGGGCAGCGCGTCGGCTCGTGGAGCTCGCCCCGCTCCGGGAGAGCGGGACGCGGCTCCTGATGGAGGTGCTGGCCGTCGAGGGGAACCGCGCCGAGGCGCTCGTCGCCTACGAGACGCTGCGCCGATGCCTGCGCGACGAGCTCGGGGTTGCGCCGTGCGCAGAGACGCAGGCGCTCCATCGGGCGCTGCTCGCCTGACAGACTGGAGCCATGCGCGTCGCCGTCGTCGGGCACGTCGAGTGGATCCGCTTCGCGCGGGTGGAGGAGCTCCCTCGGGCAGGCGAGATCGTCCACTCGTTCGACGACTGGGAGCAGGCAGGCGGCGGGGGTGGGGCCGCGGCCGTCCAGCTCGCCCTGCTGGCCGACGAGGCCCATCTGTTCACGGCGCTCGGCGACGACGACCTGGGCCACCGCTCCCGCGCGGAGCTCGAGGCGCGTGGTGTGGTCGTGCACGCGCCTCCCGACGAGCGGCCGACCCGTTGGGCCTTCGTCCACGTGGACGACACCGGCGAGCGGACGATCACGACGGTGGGCCCGAAGCTCCGGCCACGCGGACACGACGACCGCCTGCCCTGGCACGAGCTGGCGTCGATGGACGCGGTCTTCTTCACCGCCGGTGACGTCGACGCGCTCGTCGCGGCCCGCCGCGCCCGCGTGCTGACCGCGACGGCCCGCGACCTCGACACGCTGCGCCGAGCAGCCGTGGCGCTCGACGCCGTGATCGGGAGCGGGGGGGACGACGCCGAGCGCTACCACCCCGGCGATCTCGACCCCGAGCCCGAGCTCGTCGTGAGCACGTCCGGCTCGCTCGGCGGCTGGATGCAGCCCGGTGGTCCGTACTCGGCCGCCGAGCCTCCGGGACCGATCGTCGACACCTACGGTGCCGGGGACTGCTTCATGGCGGGGCTGACGTATGCGCTCGCCGCCGACCTCGAGCACCACGAGGCGGTCGCGTTCGCCGCGCGGTGCGGGGCCGCAGCGCTGACGGGGCGCGGTGTCGCGCCCCGTCACGTCGCTCTCGACTGAGCGTCGCCGCCGCGGAGCGTCCGCGCGAGACCTGGACCCGACCGCGACCGACGGACACGGATCTCGAGGGGCTCCCCGTCGCGCGATCCGGACAGGTGGACCGCGCATCGCGGATAGCCACGCGCTTCTGACATGTCACGATACGCGGATGGCGAGCGATCCGGCCGCGCTTCCGTCCGTCGACGTCGAGACGCTGCGCGCCGCGACGGGCGCCTGGGCGACGGGTGTCGTCGTCGTCACGGCTCGGCACCCCGACGGTCGCGACGCTGGACTCGTGATGGTCAGCCTCGCACCCGTCTCCCAGGAGCCGCCGCTCGTCCTCTGGAGCGTCGACCGGGGCTCTGGCAGCCTCGACGTCTGGCTGGAGGCGCCCGGCTTCGCGCTGCAGCTGCTCGCGGCTGACCAGGAGGCGCTCGCCTGGCAGTTCGCGAGGAAAGGCGCGCAGAAGTTCGACGGCCTCCCGGTGCGCCGCGGCGTCACCGGGGCGCGGCTCGTCGACGGCGCGGCCGCGGTGCTCGAGTGCGCGATGCACGCGCAGCACGACGGAGGCGACCACGTGATCCTCGTCGGCCGGGTCATCGGGACCGAGGTGACGGATCGACCACCGCTCGTGATGCACGCGGGCCGCATGCGCGGCCTGCCGATCGACTGACCGCTCCACCGAAAGGAGACCGCGTTGACGAAGAGCCTGCTCGACGGCAAGGGACTCAAGCTCGGGACGTTCTCGGCGAACTGCTCGTCCGGCATGGCCGTGACGAAGATCGAGGATCGCTGGGCGGCGACGTGGGACGACAACCTCCGCCTCGCGAAGCTCTGCGACGCGACCGGGATCGACTTCATGCTCCCGATCGCCCGCTGGATCGGGTACGGCGGCGAGACGAACTTTCACGAGGGCGTGCTCGACCCGGTGGCGCTGGCCGCAGGGATCGTCGCGAACACCGAGCGCGTGGTCGCGTTCGCCACGGTGCACACCGCCTTCAACCATCCGGTCGTGACCGCCAAGGCGATGGCCACGGTCGACCAGATCGGCAAGGGCAGGGCAGGCCTCAACATCGTCGCGGGCTGGAACAAGCCGGAGTACGACGCGATGGGCGTCGATCTCCCGCAGGATCACGACGATCGCTACGCGATGGCGCAGGAGTGGTGGGAGGTCGTCAAGCGGCTCTGGACGGAGCCCGGACGGTACGACATCGAGGGCACGTACTGGAAGCTGAAGGGCGTCGAGTCGAACCCCAAGCCCTACGACGGGCTGCTCCCGATCCTGAACGCGGGCTCGTCGCCGCAGGGGCGGGACTTCGCGGCGCGCAACTCGAACGTCGTCTTCACCGTCGTCGGCGGCCCCGACGACGGGGCGGGCGTCGTCGAGCATGTCAAGGCGAACGCGCGCGACACGTACGGTCGCGAGGTCGGGGTGTTCACGCCGTCCTACGTCGTGTGCCGCCCGACGAAGGCGGAGGCGGAGGAGTTCCACCGCTGGTACGCGGAGGAGAACGCGGACTGGGACGCCGTCGACAATCTCATGACCCTCCAGGGGCTCCACGCGCAGTCGTTCACGCCGGAGATGCTCGCGATGTTCCGCGGGCGCTTTGCCGGTGGTCACGGCGTCTGTCCGCTGATCGGCTCGCCCGACGACGTGGCGA
Source organism: uncultured Gaiellales bacterium (assembly GCA_964623875.1). Classification (GTDB taxonomy): domain Bacteria; phylum Actinomycetota; class Thermoleophilia; order Gaiellales; family Gaiellaceae; genus Gaiella. The sequence continues at coordinate 103 of CAZUVW010000184.1, read as the reverse complement.
ACGAGATCAAGCGCTTCTGGGACGCGGGCTTCGCGGGCATGACGGTATCGTTCGTCGACTATGTGGGCGAGCTGGAGTACTTCGCTCAGGAGGTGCTCCCGCG
>CAZUVW010000183.1:0-5013 GCA_964623875.1 uncultured Gaiellales bacterium | reverse complement strand
CCGCGGAGCCGACGGCGGTCGGGATCACCTCGACGACGTCCATCCCCACGAGGTGCAGCCGCGCTGCCAGCGCCCTGCAGGCCCGGAGGAGGTCGAGCGAGCTCATCCCGCCCGGCTCCGGTGTCCCCGTCCCGGGCGCGAAGGCGGGGTCGAGCACGTCCACGTCCACCGTCAGGAACGTCGGCGCGTCGCCGACGATCGCCACCGTCCGCTCGACGACCTCCGCGATGCCGAGGTCGCGGACGTCGTGCATGTAGAAGCTGGTGATCCCGTGCTCGGCCTGCCAGGCGAACTCGTGCTCTCCTGGCCAGTAGCCGCGCAGCCCGATCTGGACGTAGCGGGAGCCGTCCACGTGGCCGTCGCGGACGAGCCGGTACATCGGGGTCCCGTGCGAGATCTCGACGCCGAAGACCTCTGCACCGGTGTCCGTGTGCGTGTCGAAGTGGACGAGCGCGACCGGGCCGTGCACCGCCGCGACGGCCCGGACGTCGGGTTCCGCGATCGAGTGATCCCCGCCGAGCACGATCGGGATCGCGCCGGCCTCCGCGACCTGGCGCACCAGCGCCTCGATCGCGCGCTGCGAGTGCGCCACGTCGGCGGGGAGCACGGGCGCGTCGCCGAAGTCGACCACGCGCAGCTCCGCCGACCAGTCGGCCTTCGCCTCGAGGTGCGGACCGGGCGGACAGCTGGCGGCGCGGATCGCGCGCGGCCCGAAGCGCGTGCCGGGCCGGTCGGAGACGAGATCGTCCACGGGCGCCCCGACGATCGCCGCGTGGACGCCGACGAGCTCGGCCGGATCCTCCGTGTAGGGCACGCCGGAGTAGGTGAGGAGACCGGCGTAGTCCGGCTTATCGGGCAGGCCGAGAGCCTTCCAGCGCGCCAGCGGATCGAGCATCGCGGCTGATCGTACGCGAGGTCGCATCTACCGTTGGTCCATGCGCAGCGACCGACGCGGCCGGGTGCAGACCGTCGTGCGCGCGTCGCTCGTCGTCCTCGTCGTCGCCTGGCTCTTCTCGGAGTGGCTCCGTGCACGCCTGCCCGTGTGGCTGCCGCTGCTCACGCTCGCCGCCTTCGAGGTGGAGTTCGTCGCGCGGGCGATGTGGGAGCGACGCCGGGCGGACGCACCCGTCGTGCCCCGCCGGCTCGGTCCCGGCGCCGAGGACGCCGACCTCGGCTGGGGCGAGCTCGTCGAGGACGGCGACGGCGTCCGGTGGGTGCCTCCACCGCCACGCCCACGCCGATCCCGCCGCGGAAGGGCCCTCGCCGTCGTGACCGCCCTCGCGGCGGCGACGCTCGTCGTCGTCGCGGCGCGCGACGACGCCAGCGGGTCGTGGCAGGCTCTCTCCGACGGCGAGCGCGCGACCACCGAGGCCCGGCTCACGCGCGAGGCGGGGGCGATCGCCGGGCGGCCCGTCGTGCTCGAGTGCGACGAGCGCTATTCGTTCACCGGGGCCCGCAGCGACGCCCTCGGTGTCGCGTTCCCGCGGCGGGCGCTCACCTACCTCCACCCGTCCGTGTGCCGCGCCCTGCACGACGTGCTCGGCGGCGAGACGGCGTCGCGAGAGCCCACGGCGGAGGCCCTCGTCGTGCTCGCCCACGAGGCCGTCCACCTGCGCGGCGAGCGCCGTGAGGGGGTCACGGAGTGCCTCGCGCTCCAGGCCGGCGTCGTGCTCGGCGAGCGGCTCGGGATCCCACGGGGGCGTGCGGCCCAGATGATGCGCGACCGCTACCTGCGCGACCTCGCCGATCGGTCGGTGATCCGCCTCGAGTACCAGCTGCCCACGGGCTGTCGCGACGGCGGAGAGCTCGACGCGAACCCCGGCTCGTCACGGTTCCCGTAGGGACGAGGCGTGCCTCACCCGCTCTCCGCCCGCACGTCGCCCGCTCTTCGCCCGCACGTCGCCCGCTCTACATGCGCCCGGGCCGGGCAAGCCCGGCCCCTACGACGCGCCGAGCGCCTGCTCGATACGGCGACGGACGACCGCCGCGCTCGACGCCCCGAGCGGCTCGCCGAGGACCGCGGAGCCGAGTGTGTTCGCCTCGACGACGACACGTTCCCGCTCGGTTGCGAGCGCGCTCCGCGCGACGAACAGCGACGCCCGGGCCTGCGCGCCCCAGCGCTCGAGCTGGTCGAGCGACGTCCCGGGCTCGACGCTGCCCGCGTCCGCGACGCGCCCGTTCGACCCGATGCGGGCCGCGACCGACCGCGCCTCGACCGTGAGTCCCTCGGCCTCGGCGTCGAGCGCTCGCCCCAGGTCGTCCAGCTCGGCGCGGCGTGCCACGATCCGCTCGACGCGAGCGCTCGCGTCGTGGACGTCCTCACCGGCGCGCGTGCGCTCGCGACGCGCCTGATCGACGTCGTCCTGTCGTGACCGGCGCGCGCGCTCCAGCTCTGCCAGGCGTGCCTCGGCGACGGCGAGCGCCTGACGCGCACGCGCGAGCGCGCCACGCGCGTCGGCCTCGGCAGCCTCGGCGGTCGCCCGCTCGCCGGGCAGCGCCTGGAGCGCCTCGAGGACGCGGGCGGCCTGGGCGCGAAGCGCACCGACGTCGGTCGCCAGCTCGTCGAGCACGGCGATCTCCCCGGCGAGCATCTGGTCACGCCGGTCCAGCTCGGAGGCGTGTGCGAGCAGCGATGCACCGCGGGCGTCGACCATGTCCTGATTATCGCGTTCTGACGCGGGCTACGATGGGCCCGTCCGGCGACGTGGCCGAGTGGTTAGGCAGAGGCCTGCAAAGCCTCGTACAGCGGTTCGAATCCGCTCGTCGCCTCTTTCGTGGCGATCTACGCCCGTGCAGGCGTCGCTGCCAGCGCGGGCTGCTCGTCGGGCGTGGTCTGCAGCAGGGCGGCCGTGAGCTCGTTGGGCGGGACGGGTCCTCCGAACTGATAGCCCTGCGCCAGGCGACACCCGAGGCCGTGGAGCAGCGCCCGCGTGTGGTTCGACTCGATCCCTTCGGCGACCACGGCCAGATCGAGGTTCGTGCCGAGGTCGAGGATCGTCCTCACGATCGTCATGTCGTTCGTGCTCTCCGACATGCGCGTCACGAACGACCGGTCGATCTTCAGCTCGGCGAGCGGCAGCGCCGTCAGGTGACCGAGCGAGGAGTACCCCGTCCCGAAGTCGTCGATCGAGAGACGCACCCCGATCGCCGAGAGCCTCTCCGCGACGCGGCCCGCGAGCACGGGATCCGCCATCAGCGACGTCTCCGTGATCTCCAGGGTGAGCCGATCTGCGGGCAGCCCCGAGCGGTCGAGGATCTCCTGGACGCGTGCCGGGAACTCCGGGTCGAGGAGCGCTCCGACGTCCACGTTGACCGCCGTTCCCAGTCTGAGGCCCTGTCGCTCCCACTCGACCGCCTGCGCCACTGCGAGCTCCAGCACCCGCGTCGTGAGAAGGCTCATCAGGCCGGCCTTCTCGACGAGCGGCAGGAACGATCCGGGCAGGACGATCCCGCGATCGGGATGATCCCAGCGCACGAGCGCCTCCGCGCCCACGATCCGGCCGGTCGCGACCTCCACCTTCGGCTGGTAGTGCGCGATGATCGCGCCCTCGTCGAGCGCCCGACGCAGCTCGCTGCCGAGCGTCAGGGAGTCGCGGCTCGTGTCGTCGGCGCTCGGGTCGTAGAGCTCGGTTCCGGTTCGGTTGCGCTTCGCCGCGTACATCGCGACGTCCGCGTACCGGACGAGCGTGTCGGCGTCGAGGGCGTCGTCGGGGAACAGGACGCCCCCGATCGAGGCGCCGACCTCGAGCTCGAGTCCGCCGATCTCGAACGGCTCCTCGAGCACGGCGTGGATCCGCGCGGCAGCGTCGTGCACGTCCTCCGGGCCGTTCACCCGCATCACGATCCCGAACTCGTCGCCGCCGAGCCGAGCGATCGTGTCCGTCTCGCGCAGCGTGTGCCGGAGGCGGTCGGTCAGCTGCGTGAGCAGGTCGTCGCCGCTGGCATGGCCGAGCGCGTCGTTGATCTCCTTGAAGCGATCGAGGTCGAGCAGCAGGACGGCGGCCCGACCTGCCGTGCGGCGCGCCTCTGCAAGCGCGAGGTCGATCCGATCCTGGAACAGCACACGATTCGGCAGCCCCGTGAGACTGTCGTGGAGCGCCTGGTGCTCGAACTCCTCGAGGTGCGAGTCGATCTGGCGCGTCACGCGCCGGAGCACGGGGAAGAGCGATGCGAAGAGGGCGAGCAGCAGGCCCTCGAGGACGAGCGCGATGGGGATGAAGGTCGCGCGGACGGAGTGCGCGATCGGGGCGTAGTCGCGCGTCGTGACGAACACGCCGGCAGGACGCTCCCCGAACCAGATCGGGACGTACTGCTTGAGCGTGGTTCGCGTGCTCCCGGCCACCTGTTCCTCCTCGACGACCGTCTGGATCTCCTTGCCGTGGAGCGAGGCGAACGCCCTGGCGCTCCCGGCCGTCCTGCGACCGACGAGCGAGCGATCCGTCGAGTAGGACACGCGACCGTCGAGCCCGTAGAGGCTCGCGCGCTCCACGTCGTCGATCATCACCTGCTCCCGGAACAGGCGGTCGAGCTCCCGCCTGCGCTCCGGCGCGGGTGGCCGGTCGAAGTCGTCGGGCGTGAGCTTGCGTGCGAGGACGGCCTCTGAGACGAAGCGGGTGTTCTGCTCGACCGCGTCACGCGCCTGGGACGTGACGAACCCGCGCACCATGAAGAAGATCGCCCCGCTCGCGACCGCCAGCCCGACGGCGGTGAAGATCGTGAAGCGGAGGACGAGGCGCGGCGCCGGACGGTGTCCGTCTGCCTGCGCACGGCGACGGATCATGCGTCATTCCTCCGCCGCAGGTGTCGCGAGCCGCCGATCGCCGCCAGGAGAGAGATGAGCACCGGACCGACCACGAATCCCTGCTGGCCCTGACCCTGGCCGTTGCCCTGCCCGTTGCCCTGCCCGTTCCCGCTGCCCTGACCCTGACCCTGGCCGTTGCCGTTGCCGTTGCCGTTGTCGTTGCCGTTGTCGTTGCCGTTGTCGTTGCCGTTGTCGTTGCCGTTGTCGTTGCC
>CAZUVW010000182.1:0-5069 GCA_964623875.1 uncultured Gaiellales bacterium | reverse complement strand
AAGTGCTACGGCGGCGACATCTCGCGCAAGCGCAAGCTGCTCGAGAAGCAGAAGAAGGGGAAGAAGCGCATGAAGCAGGTCGCCGGCGTCGAGGTGCCCCAGGAGGCGTTCCTCGCCGTCCTCAACCTCGACGAGGCGAAGAAGCGCTGACGGCGGGGTCTGCCGCGCGGCCGGCCCTTGCCCCGCGAGGGTCGGGGGACACGCCGCCGCCCGTCACCGACGTGCGGCATCTGTACGTCCACCTCCCGTTCTGCGTCCACCGCTGCGGGTACTGCGACTTCGTCACCGCGGTCGGGCGCCGGGGCGAGCACGCCGCCTACGTCACAGCGCTGCTCCGCGAGCTCGACCGTGAGCGCCCCCGCCTCGCGCCGACGCTCGAGACGGTCTACCTCGGCGGCGGCACCCCGACGTTCACGGCGCCGGACGAGCTGCGCCGGCTGCTCGCGGCGCTGCCGCGGGCCGCCGAGGTGACGGTCGAGGCGAACCCGGAGACCGTCACCCGGGAGCTGGCCGAGCTGCTCGTGACGGGCGGTGTGACGCGGGTGTCGCTCGGCGCGCAGAGCTTCAGGCCCCACCTGCTGCAGGTGCTCGAGCGCCGCACGACACCCGACCAGGTGCGTGCCGCGCTCGCGACGTTGCGCGCCGCCGGGATCGACAACCTCTCGCTCGACCTGATCTACGGGATCCCCGGGCAGAGCGTGGACGACCTCGACGCCGACCTCCGAGACGCGCTCGCGCTCGCGCCGGAGCACCTGTCCGCCTACGAGCTCGAGGCGAAGCCCGGCACGCGGTTCACCCGCGCCTGGGCTGCGGAGCTCCGGCGCCAGGCCGACGCGCTCGAGGTGCTCGTCGAGCGGGTGGTCGAGCGCCTCGTCGCCGGAGGGATGCGCTGGTACGAGACGGCGAGCTTCTGCCGTCCCGGCGGTCGGGACCTGCGGGCCCGGCACAACCTCGCCATCTGGCGCGGCGCCGACTACCTGGGGATCGGGGTCGGCGCGGTGTCGACGCTCGGGCTCGATCGTCGGCGCAACGCGCCCTCGGTCTCTCGCTACACGGCGGCGCTCGCTGCCGGCTCGGACCCTCCGCGCGAGCACGAGCCCCTCGACGGGCGCACTCGCCTGGTGGAGCGGCTGATGCTGGGGCTCCGCCTCGACGAGGGAGTGTCGCGTGCCGAGGTCGATCCGGTCGTCGACACGGCGGCGCTCGAGCGCCTCGTGGAGCGCGGGCTCGTGCGCGCGACCGCGACGGAGGTCGTGCTCACCGGGCGCGGCCGCCTCCTCGGCGGCGCCGTCACGGCCGAGCTCCTCGCCTGAGCCCCGGCCGCCCTGCCCGGCGCGCGCGACCGGCGTCGACGGCCGTCAGGAAGCCACCAGCACCTACCATTCGTGCATGGAGCTCACGGCACGCAAGCGCGAGATCCTGCGCCGCGTCGTGGAGGAGTACGTCTCCACCGGCCGACCGGTCGGCTCCAAGTCGATCGTCGAGCGTCTCGAGGTCGACGTCTCCTCCTCGACGGTCCGCAACGAGCTCGCCGAGCTCGAGAGCCTCGGGCTGCTCACCCATCCGCACACCTCCGCGGGGCGCGTCCCGACGGACAGCGGGTACCGGATCTACACCGAGGAGCTGGTGGGGCGGGTCGAGGGTCGTCCCGCCCCCTTCCCCGTCGATCTGACCGCGATGCGGAACGAGCTCGAGGAGGCGCTCCGTCGGACGACCGAGGCCCTCTCCGATGCCACGCACCTGCTCGCGCTCGTGTCGGCGCCGCCGATCGAGGCGGCTGCCGTCCGCCACGTCGAGGTGCTCCAGCTGCAGCCGCACGCCGTGATCGTCGTCGTGATCACTGCCTCCGGCGACGTGTCCAAGCGCGTCTTCGAGCTCGAGGACCCCGTCGACCCGGGTCTGATCGACTGGGCCCGCGCGTACCTCAACGAGACGGCGGCCGGTCTCAGGCTCGGCGCGAGCGCGCTCCGTCGGCGGCTCGAGGACCCGGCGCTGTCCGCCACGGAGCGGCGGTTCCTCGACGCCATCCGACCGGCGTTCGCCGACGTCCTCCAGCAGGACGCGCAGCTGTACGTGGGGGGCGCGGCCGGGCTGCTCGGCGACGCCCGGGGCGCCGAGCTCGAGACGTGCCAGCGTCTGCTGGAAGCGCTCGAGCGGCGGGCGGCCGTGCTCGCGCTCCTCTCGGACGCGCTCGACCCGCTGCGCACCGTCGTCCGCGTCGGGCCCGAGCTCGAGGGCGCAGAGCTGCGGCAGGTGTCCGTCGTCGGCTCCACCTACGGCCTGCCGAACCGCTCGCTGGGGGCCGTCGCCCTCCTCGGCCCGCTCCGCATGGACTACGAGAAGGCGATCTCGTCCGTGCGCGCGGCGGCGTTCGAGCTCTCGCGCCTCGTCACCGAGGTCTACGAGGACGCCTGAGCGCGTCGGCCCGGCCTCGTCCCCCGCGGGCCGGGCTACCCTTGGCCCGGAGATGGCGACCGCGGAGCGCGACTACTACGAGCTGCTCGGCGTCGCGCGCGACGCGAGCGACGAGGAGATCAAGCGGGCCTTCCGCAGGCTGGCCCGCGAGCTGCACCCCGACGTCTCGACCGAGCCCGACGCGCACGAGCGCTTCAAGGAGATCGCGGAGGCGTACGAGGTGCTGTCCGATCGCGAGCGACGCGCGACCTACGACCGGTTCGGGCACGCGGGCCTGCGCGGCGGTGGGTTCCGGCCGACGGAGTTCGACCTCGGGGACCTGTCGGACGTGTTCGCCGCCTTCTTCGGGGAGGGCTTCTTCGGCGGCGGCGCCGGTGGGCGCTCCGGCGGCGCCCGGCGCGGTGGCGACGTGGCGGTGGCGGTCGAGCTGACCCTCGCCGAGGCGGTCACGGGCAAGCACGTCAGCGCCCCGGTGCGCGTCGCCCGCACCTGCACCGTCTGCCAGGGCAGCGGCGCGGAGCCGGGCACGTCGGTCGTCACGTGTCCCACCTGCTCGGGCGCAGGCCGCGTGCAGCAGGTGGCGCAGAGCTTCTTCGGGCAGGTGGTGCGCTCCGGCACCTGCCCGCGCTGCGAGGGCTCGGGCCGCGTCGTGGAGACGCCCTGCGCCGAGTGCGGCGGGGTCGGGCAGCTCCTCGTCGACGAGCTGCTGGAGGTGGACGTCCCTGCGGGGATCCACGACGGGCAGCGGATCCGCATGCGCGGGGCGGGTCACGTCGGCGCATCCGGGGGGCCGGCGGGCGACGCGTACGTGCAGGTGCGGGTCGCCGACCTCGAGGGCGTCGAGCGTCACGGCGACGATCTGCTCGTCGTGGCGGAGCTGACGATGACCCAGGCCGCGCTCGGGGCGACGGTCGAGGTCGCCACCCCGGAGGGGCCGCTCGCCGTCGAGCTCCCCGCCGGCACGCAGCCCGGGTCGGTGCACCGGGTCCGCGGACGGGGGATGCCATCGCTGGAGACCGGCCGACGCGGCGACCTCGTCGTCCACGCCGACGTCCGGATCCCGACCCGGCTGGAGCCGGAGCAGCGCGTCGCCGTGCTGCACCTCGAGGAGGCGCTCGGCGAGACCCCCTACCACGCGGCGCCCGAGCACGAGAGCCTCTTCTCCCGCCTGAAGAGCGCCTTCCGGTGACCCGCTCGCGGGGACGGACGGCACTCGTCGTGCCGGTGCCCCGCGCTGAGCCGGCCGTGGCGCCGTGGCGCGCGCTCCACGATCGCGACAGCGTCGCCCGACGGATGCCCACGCACCTCACGGTGCTGTTCCCCTTCGTGCCCGGGCGAGAGGTCGACGAGGCCCTGCTCGAGCGGCTCCGCGGTCTGCTCGGCTCGGTCGCGCCCATCGACTTCGCCCTCGCCTCGGTCGAGTCGTGGCCGGGGACCGTGTTCCTGGCACCCGAGCCGGCTGCGCCGCTCGCCGCGCTCATCGACCGGGTACGGGGCGCGTTCCCGGAGCGACCCCTCTACGGCGACCCGTCGCTGGAGCCGGCGCCGCACGTCACGATCGCGACCGAGCCGGACGACGAGCGCCTCGAGCAACTCGTCGAGGAGCTGCGCCGCAGCCTCGCGTCGCGGCTGCCAATCGCCTGTCGGGCGGACGCGGTCTGGCTGATGCTCGAGCAGCCCGACGGCACGTGGGAGCGCGTGGCGACCTTCCCGCTCGCGGGCCGACGGTGCTGAGGCGGGTCGAGGTCGACGTCGGGCTCGACCGGGTCGACGCGGAGATCGCGGGGGCGCACCTGCTGGAGCTCGTACCTGGCGGGCTCGAGCTCGTCGACGGCGCGGCAGGCCGGACGCTGGTCGCGTACGTCGACGGCGAGGTGGAGACGGCGATCCGCCGGGCCTTCCCGACGGCGCGCTCCGCTCCGGTGGAGCCGGGCTGGGAGGACGGCTGGAGGGCGTGGCACCGTCCCGTCGTCGCCGGAGGGCTCTGGATCGGCCCGCCGTGGCTCGAGCCCGAGGCGGGGCATTCGGCCGTCGTGATCGACCCGGGCCGTGCGTTCGGCACCGGTGCGCACGCGACGACCCGGATCTGCGTCGAGCTGCTCGCCGGACTGGAGCGAGGGTCGCTGCTCGACGTGGGCTGCGGCTCGGGCGTGCTGGCGATCGCGGCAGCCCGACTCGGCTTCGGGCCCGTGCTCGCCGTCGACGTCGACCCGGTCGCGGTGGAGGCGACGGTCGCGAACGCGACCGCGAACGCCGTCGAGGTGCGCGCGCACGTGCTCGACGGGCTCGTCGACCCGCTTCCGGCCGCGGACGTCGCCGTCGCGAACATCCTCCTCGACCCGGTGGCGCGGGTGCTCGGACGCCTCGACGCGCAGGTCGTGGTCACCTCCGGCTACGTGGCCGGCGAGCGGCCGGAGGCTCCCGGCTGGCATGACGACCGCCGCCTGGAGCTGGACGGCTGGGCGGGGCACGTCTTCCGTCGCCCGGCGAACGTCTAACCTGCCAGACCCATGGCGACCTTCTCGACGCGATTCCTCGGCTGCAAGGTGTCGTACGCCGATCGCCAGGCGATCCGCGAGCGGCTGCTCGCGGACGGTCACGAGGAGGTCGCGGAGGGAGGAGAGGTCCAGGTCGTGACGACCTGCTGCGTCACC
>CAZUVW010000181.1:0-5087 GCA_964623875.1 uncultured Gaiellales bacterium | reverse complement strand
TGCCGTGGGCGTGCTCGCCGTCGACGCGGTAGAACCGGTCGAAGATCCGCCCGAGGTGCTCCGCGGGGATGCCCGGGCCGTCGTCGGCGATCTCCAGCCGCGCCCTGTCGCCGTCACGCACGGCGCGGAGCGTGACGGTCGAGCCAGCGGGTGTGTGCTGCAGGGCGTTTCCGGCCAGCGCGCGGCCCACCTGGAGCACGCGCTCCTCGTCGGCGATCGCCCACACGTCCTCGGGGGTCTCCACGACGAGCGCGTGCCCTGTCGCATCCGCCAGCGGGCCGAGCTCCTCGGCGAGGATCGCGGTGAGCTCGGCGAGACCGACCTCCTCCCGCACGACCCGCAGACGGCCCGCGTCGAGGCGGGAGAGATCGAGCAGGTCGGCCGTCAAGCGCGTGAGGCGCTCGACCTGCTCGCGCGTCGTGGCGAGGAAGCCCGCTCGCGTCGCCTCGTCGAGATCCTCGTCCGCGAGCAGCTCGAGGAACCCCGCGAGCGAGAAGAGCGGGGTGCGCAGCTCGTGCGAGGCGTTCGCCACGAACTCCTTCCGAGCCAGGTCGAGCTGGGCGAGCTGCACGCGCATGCGATCGAACGACGCGGCGAGCTGCGCGAGCTCGTCGTCGCCGCGATCGACCAGAGGCTCGTCGAACGCGCCTTCTGCGATGCGCTCGGCGGCGCGCTCGATGCGGCGGATCCTGCGCGCGTGAACGCCTGCGGCCCAGCTGCCCAGCACGCCGGCGACGAGCAGCGCAGCGAGCGTCGCGATCAATAGGCGCTGCTTGACGACCTCGACGGTCTCGAGCTGGTCGGTGAGGGAGCTCGAGAGCAGCAGCACCTCCCCGGTGAACAGCTGCACCGCCGCCTCGGCGTACGCCGTTCCTCCACGCTCGACCCGGCCTCTCGCGCTGCCGCTCTCCGCCGCGGCGATCGCGACGGGGTCACGTGCCAGCTCGCCCGGCGACCCCCGAGCCGAGTCGACCACGATGCCGAGCTGCAGCGGCGACCCGATCACCTGGAACAGCACGACCCGCGCGCCGAACGCGGCGCTCAGGCCCTGCACCACGTCGGGATCTGCGAGAGCGCTGCTCGAGACGAGCGACGACGCGCTCCGTGCCGCGTTGCGCTCCAGCTGGTCGAGCTTCGCGTCGACGAGCGCCCGCTCGAGGAAGGGAACGACGAGGAGCGTCGCGACGGCGAGCGCGCCACCGACGATCAGGAGCAGCCCGAGCGTCAGACGAGCGCGGATCCCGCGCGGCAGCCTCATTCCTGTCGGAACCGGTACCCGGCCCCGCGCACGGTGAGGATCAGCTCGGGATCGCGCGGATCGCGCTCGATCTTCTCCCGCAGGTGACGGACGTGGACGTCGATCGTGCGTGGCTCGCGGTAGTCCGCGCTGCCGCGGATCCGCTCGAGCAGCTGTCGGCGAGAGAACACGACGCCGGGCTCGGCCGCCAGGGCCGCCAGGAGCTCGAACTCGACGAACGTGAGCTGCACCTGGCCACCGCGGATCTCCACGGTTCGACGAGGGAGGTCGATCCGCACGTCGTCGCGCTCGATCAGCTCCTCCCGGCGAGCCGCCTGGTGCGGTGTCGCCGCGCGCCGCATCAGCGCCCGGACGCGCGAGCGGAACTCGCGGATCGAGAACGGCTTCGTGATGTAGTCGTCGGCGCCGAGCTCGAGGCCGAGCACCTTGTCGAGCTCGTCGTCGCGCGCGGTGAGCATGATGATCGGAACGGTGCTCTCCGCTCGAAGACGCCGGCAGACCTCCATGCCGTCGACGCGCGGCAGCATCACGTCCAGCACCACGAGGTCGAACGTCTCCTCGGAGAAGCGACGGAGCGCCTCCTCGCCGTCGCGAGCCTGCACGACCCGATAGCCATCGCGCTCGAGCGGGTACGTGAGCAGCGTCTGGATCGCATCCTCGTCGTCGACGAGAAGGATGGTCGCAGAGGAGTCCGGCATCGGCGGGTGTCGGTCGCGCAGCGCACACGAGCGCCTGCCCGTCCGTACTATAGCCCCCTGCATGGAGTCCGCTTCCGCCGCCCCTGCCCGGCGGCGGCCGCGTCGTGGCTCGGTCGAGCGCCCGGTGAACACCCGACTCGTCCGATCCGTCGCGCTGCTGCTCGTCGGTCCGGTCGTCGTCCTCGCGCTCACGCTCGTCCGCACGGGCCCGCTGCCGGCTCCCGCGCTCCCGCCCGCGTTCGACGGCGAGGTCGCGGCGTCTCTCACCCGCGAGCTGGCGCGCGACCACCCGAGCCGGGTGCCCGGGTCGCCGGGGGCCGCAGGTGCCGCCCGGTGGTTCGAGGAGAAGCTCGCGCTCTACGGGATCCCGGTGGAGAAGGACGTCTGGGAGCAAGAGCTGCCCGGTCTGGGCAGGGTCGAGCTGCGCAATCTCGCCGCAGTCGTGCGGGGCACGCTCGACACCTCGATCGTCGTCGTTGCCCATAGAGACAACGCAGGCGCGACCGCCGGCGCGAACGACAACGCGAGCGGGACTGCGGCGCTCGTCGAGCTCGCCCGGGCGTATGCGACCGTCGGAACCGGGGGGGCGTCGGCTCGGCGGCCCCTGCACACGGTCGTCTTCCTCTCGACCGACGCAGGCGCCTACGGAGCGATCGGAGCCGCCCGGTTCGCCTCGTCGTCGCGAGGAGGCTCCACCGTCGCCGCCCTGGCGCTCGACGGACTCGCCGGGCGCGCACCGGCCCGCCTGGAGCTCGCCGGGATGGCCGCGACGTCGCCCACGGCCGCGCTCCTCCAGACCCTCGACGCGAGGCTCGGCCAGGAGGGCACGCGAGCGGGGCGGCCGAGCGCGATCGCGCAGCTCGTCGCGCTCGCGCTGCCGCTCGGTCTCGGCGAGCAGGCGCCCCTGCTCGCAGCTGGCGCCCCGGCGATCCGGATCGCCACTGCCCCGGAGGTGGGCTCGGAGCCGGGCGCCGACGAGCTGGAGTCGTTGTCCGCGACGGCGCTCGCGCGACTCGGCGCGGCGGTCGACGCCACGATCGGCTCGCTGGACGCAGACGTCGAGCTGCCGACGACGACTCCTGCCACGCTCTTCCTCGGTGAACGGGGGGTGCGCGGCTGGGCGCTCGGGCTGTTGCTCGTCGCGGCCGTGGTGCCGTTCGCGGCGGCGACGCTCGACCTGCTCGCGCGCTGCCGGCGGCGCGGGCTGCGGCTCACACCGGCCTGGCGCGCGCTGCGCCGGCGATTCGGCTTCTGGCTCCTCGGGCTCGCCGCGCTCGGAGGCGCCGCGCTCCTCGGCGCGCTCCCGACCGAGAGCGCGCTGCCGCCGAGGCCCGACCTCCCTCCTCTCGACACGTGGCCCTACGGCGTGCTCGCCGGCATGGTCGCGCTCGGCGCGATCGCCTGGCTGCGGGAGCGGTCGCTGCTGGCGCCCCGCTGGTCGGCGACCGCCGACGAGGAGCTCGCCGGCTGGGTCGTCGCGCTGGCAGCGCTCGTGCTCGTCGCGGTGCTCGTCGCGGTCGCGAACCCGCTGGCGCTGGTGCTCGTGCTCCCCTCCCTCTACGCCTGGCTCGCGGTGCTGCAGATCGGCCGGAGCAGGCCCTGGCTGGCCGACGCCCTCTTCGGGGTCGGACTCCTCGGCCCGGTGGTCGTGCTCGTGGTGCTGACCGAGCAGCTGTCGCTCGGCCTGCGGGGCCCGCTCTACGTCGCCGCGCTCCTCACGTCGGGGACGGTGCCGTGGCTCCAGTCGCTCGCGCTCGCCCTGTGGGCCGCGGCGGCCGCCCAGGTCGCCGTGCTCGTCGCCGGTCGCTACGCGCCCGTCGCCCGGTCGTCGAGCGGGAGGTAGTCCACGTCGCTGCCCGCAGGCAGCGGCCCCTCTCCCGCTGGGACGCGGACGAGCGCGTCCGCCAGCGCCGCGGCGACGATCATGTGCGAGTCCTGCCGTGGAAGCGGCGTCAGCCGCCCGTCGGGCGACGCGGTGGCGCGCACGAAGTCGTCGCGGGTCGGGCGGCGATCGGCGGCGACGGCGAGCGTGCCGCGACGAAAGCGCGGCCCCGGATCGCGCGCGCCCTGGAGCGCCCGAACGGCGGGGACGACGAACAGCGTGGCCCCGACGAGCGACGAGACGGGGTTCCCGGGCAGTCCGAACACCAACGTCGGGCCCCGGACGCCGAAGGCGAGTGGCTTGCCCGGTCGCATCGCCACACCCCAGACGACCTCCTCGACGCCGAGGGCGGCGAGCGTGGAGCGGACGAGGTCGTGCGGCCCGACCGAGACCCCGCCGGACGTCACGACGACGTCGGCCTCGAGCGCGGCGGCGAGCGCCGTCCGGTGCGCGCCGGGATCGTCGGCGACAGGGTGCATCCGCGTGACCTGACAGCCGGCGCGGAGGAGGATCGCCTCGAGCATCGGCCCGTTCGACTCGTAGATCTCGCCGGGCCCGAGCGGATCGCCGGGCGCGCGCAGCTCCGTCCCGGTCGTCAGCACGACGGCCTTCGGCCGCCGACCGCACGGGACGGAAGCGATCCCGCAGGCCGCGAGCGCCGCCAGGACGGCGGGGGTGATGACGGAGCCGGCCTCCTGGACGAGCGCACCGGCCGTGACGTCGCCACCCCGAGGGCGGACGTTCGCGCCGGCGGCGGCTGCAGGCACCTCGATCGCGCCCGCGCGCTCCACGACGTCCTCGAGCGGGATCACGGCGTCGGCGCCGTCCGGCACGACGGCACCCGTGGCGATCGCGATCGCCTCACCGGACGCGAGCGGGCGCTCGGCCGGCCGGCCGGCAGCCGAGCGAGCGACGACGGGGAGCGTCCCCGGGGTGTCGGCCGCCCGCACGGCGAAGCCGTCCATCGCCGAGCTCGGGAAGAGCGGTAGGTCGACCGGCGAGCGGACATCCTCGGCGAGGACGCGGCCGGCGGACAGCTCGACCGCGACGTCCTCCGGATCCAGCGCCGCCGCCCGTTCGAGCACGAGCGCGCGCGCCTGGTCGACGGGCGTCAGGGGTGCCACGCGCGCAAGGCTACAGGGCGTCCGGAGGAGCTCACTCGGCGGGCGACGCCGGCTTGGTCTCGGTCGTCTCGGTCTCGGTCGTCTCGGTCTCGGTCGTCTCGGTCTCGGTCGTCTCGGTCTCGGTC
>CAZUVW010000180.1:272-5145 GCA_964623875.1 uncultured Gaiellales bacterium | reverse complement strand
TCGGGGCACTTCCGGTTCCACGTCGTCGGCGATCGCGTGCTGCTGCTCGACGCTCGGCTGTTCTACAAGCACCGCGGGCTCGAGGCGGCAGCAGTCGGTCGGCCACTGGACGACGGTCTGACGGTCGCCGCACGGGCCTGCGCCGCGTGCTGGGTGACGAACGCCGTCGCGTATGCGCACGCCTGCGAGGCGATCCGTGGGCTCGGGCCGACGGAGGAGCTGGCACGGGTGCGCACCGTGCTCCTCGAGCTCGAGCGGCTCTGGAGCCACTTCAACGACATCGGCGCGGTGTGCGCCGGGGTCGGGCTGGCCGCGGGCACGCAGCGCTTCGCGGCTCTCACCGAGGACGCGCGCAGGCTCAACGCGAGCGTCACCGGCCACCGCTTCGCGTTCGGGTCGGTGCAGGTGGGCGGCAGCGCGCTCGCGCTCGACGCCGCCGAGGTCTCGACCCTTCGCGCCGGGCTCGAGCGCATCCGGGCAGACGGCACGGTCGCCTGGCGCGAGCTGCTGTTCAACGCGTCGTTCATGGACCGCATGCCGGACATCGGCGTCGTGACGGCGGACGATGCCGCATCCCTCGGGACGGTCGGGCCTGCGGCACGCGCCGCCGGCCGGGCTGCCGACGTGCGGGCGACCAGCCCGCGGCTGGCGTACGACGGGTTCGTCCCCGCGATGCTCCGGCGCACTGCCGGCGACGTGCAGTCCAGGCTCGAGCAGCGCGCGCTGGAGCTCGTCCAGTGCCTCGACGTCCTCGACGGGCTCCTCGACGGGCCCATCCGGCCCTCGGCAGCGGCGCCCTCCGCTCCGCCGGAGCCGATCGGCATCGGCCGTGTGGAGAGTCCCCGCGGAGCGACGACGTGCATCGTCGAGCCCGACGGCGACCGTGTCGCGCGGCTGCGGCTGCGCACGGGGTCGTACGCGAACTGGCCCTCGGTCGCCTTTGCAGCGGCGAACGAGCTGCTGCCCGACTTCCCCCTGATCAACAAGAGCTTCGAGCTCTGCTACGCGTGCGCCGACCGGTGACGACGTGCTGACCCTCCTCCGCGACCTCCGACGGCTGCGCCGCTCGATCGGCCTCCCAGCGCCCGACCGCGGTCGCTCGCTCGCGCTGCGACACGTCGACGCGGGCTCGTGCAACGGCTGCGAGCACGAGCTGATCCTCGCCTCCGGACCGTACGTCGACCTCCAGCGCTTCGGGTTGGGCGTCGTCGCCTCGCCCCGTCACGCGGATGTCCTGCTCGTCAGCGGCACGGTCACGACGCGCATGCGCGAGCCGCTGCTGACCGCGTACGCAGCGATGCCCGAGCCGCGCCGGGTCGCCGCGCTCGGTGACTGCGCGCTCGGCTGTGGGGTGATCGCGACCGCGAGCGAGCTCGTCGGCCCGGTCGAGGACGTCCTGCCGGTCGATCTGCGCATTCCCGGCTGCCCGCCCACGCCCGAGGCGATCGCCGAGGCGCTCCTCCGGCTGATCGACGAGCCGGCGACCGATCACCGCCCCGCGCCACGCTAGGGTCCGCGTCGGCGTGCTCGACGAGTCACCCACCCAGACCGAGATCCGCGCACTCGTGGCGGAGCTCGCCGACGAGGTGATCGCCCCCCACAGCGCGGCCTGGAACGCCGCTCACGCCGTCCCGGTCGAGGCGCTGCGCAAGCTCGGTGCGGTCGGCGTGCTCGGGACGGTCGTGCCCGAGGCGTTCGGCGGAGCCGGCCTCGGGGCATCCGAGCTCTGCGCGGTCGTCGAGGAGCTCGCTCGGCGGGACGCGGGCGTATCGGTGGCCGTGGCCGTCCACGCGGGCCTCATCCCCGTTGCGGTCGGTGGCTGGGGCAGCGAGTCGGTCAAGGAGCGCGTGCTCCCGGGGATCGCGAGCGGCGCGTCGCTTGGCGCGTACTGCCTCACCGAGCCCGACTGCGGCTCCGACGTCGCAGCGCTGCGCGCGGAGCTCCGTCGTGACGGCGACGTGACGAGCCTGCACGGGACGAAGACGTGGATCACGAACGGCGGGTTCGCCGACGTGCTCGTCGTGTTCGCCCGCGACGCGGCGCACGGGAAGGTGGGCGCGGTCGTCGCCACGGCGGGGCCAGGGCTCGAGCGGGGCACCGAGATCCCCAAGCTCGGGCTGCACACGTCGTCCACCCGAGAGCTCGTCTTCGACGGTCTGCCGGTCGAGGCCGACGCACGCCTCGGCGCCGAGGGCGACGGTCTGCGGATCGGGCTCTCGACGCTCGACGCCGGACGCATCTCGATCGCCGCCCAGGCCTGCGGCATCGCCCGTGCGGCGCTCGACGTCGCGGTCGAATACGCACGCTCGCGCCCCGCCTTCGGCGGACCGATCGCGCGCTTTCAGGGGGTGCAGTTCCCGCTCGCCGAGGTGGCCGCCGAGCTCGACGCCGCCCGCCTGCTCACCTACCGGGCGGCGGCGCTGCGCGACGAGGGTCGGCCGCACGGCATCGAGGGCGCGAAGGCCAAGCTCGTCGCCAGCGCCGTCGCCGTCAAGGCAGCCGACGCCGCTGTGCAGGTGCTGGGCGGGTACGGCTACGCCGAGGAGTACCCCGCGGCTCGCCTGTACCGCGACGCGCGGGTGACGCAGCTGTACGAGGGGACGAGCGAGATCCAGAAGCTCGTGATCGCCCGCGACCTGCTCGGCGACGCTGCCCGCGGGAGCTAGCGGAGGCCGACGAGATGGCCGACCTCGTCGACGGGGCCACGGACTCGCGTGCGGTCGCCGGTGTCCTCACCGAGGTGATGCGCTGGTTCACCGTGCTCCCGGAGAGCATCGACCACGAGCGAGCGACACTCCCCTCCTACGCCGACTGGCTGGCGCTGGACGACGATCGCGCGGTCGGAGCCGGCTGGTGCGTGGAGCTGCCCGACATGAAGGAGAGCACCGCCTGCCTCGGCGGGGTGTCCGTGCTCCCCGACGAGCGCCGACGGGGGCTCGGGAACGCGCTCTTCGCCCACGTCGTCGACCATGCCCGCTCGCTCGGGAAGCAGGATCTCGAGACGATCGCGTTCGCCGACGATCCCGAGGGCATCGCGTTCGCCGAGCGCCGTGGATTCGTCGTGATCGCGCGCAACCGCTCGCTCCGCCTCGATCTCTCGGACTGCCGGGTGCCCGACGTGGCCCTCCCTGCCGACGTGAGCGTCACGACCCTGGGCGAGCGCCCGGAGCTCGACGTCGCGCTGTGGGAGATCGCATGCGAGTCGATCCCGGACATCCCGTTCGACGGGGACGTGCCGCTGCACCCGGGGACGCTCGACGAGTTCCGGGCGTCGGACCTCGCCGACCCCAGGGCGCTCCCCGACGCGACGTTCGTCGCGCTCGAGGACGGCGTCGCGGTCGGCTACGCCCAACTCGCCTGGGACGACCCGGGGCGCGGGATCGCCGTGCACCGGATGCTCGCCGTCCGCCGGTCGCATCGCGGACGCGGGATCGCCGCTGCGCTCAAGGCCCATCAGATCGCCTGGGCGATCGAGCACGGGCTCACCGAGCTCCGCACGGCGAACGAGGACCGCAACGCGGCGGCGCGGGCGGTCAACGCCCGCTTCCCGTACGTCCCGATCCCGGATCAGCTGATCCTCCGCGGCCCGCTCCCGCCTGCGGGCTGAGCGGCTGCGGCGAGCGGCCGGCACGGCGATGAGCGCGACGCCGGGGCTCGTCGCCGTCCCGGTCGAGGCCTCCTCGCGGCTCACCGTCCGCGGTCGGCTACGGTCGGACGGTGTCCCGGGTCATCTCGTTGCTCGCCGTCGTGCCGTGGGCATGGTGCGTCCTCGTCGCGCTCCTCGACCGCCGTCATCGCGTCTCGCTCGACGACGTCGAGCCGACGACGGGCGACGCCCTCGTGTCGGTGATCGTCCCGGCTCGCGACGAGGCGCGTGGCATCCGCCCGGCGGTGGCGTCGCTGGCCTCCCAGCACCACACCGCGCTCGAGGTGATCGTCGTCGACGACGAGTCCTCCGACGGGACGGCGGCCGCGGCGCGGGAGGTCGCCACCCATCGTGTGCGGGTCGTGGGAGGGGAGCCGGTGCCCGCCGGCTGGGTCGGCAAGTCGTGGGCCTGCCACCAGGGCTATGCGCTCGCCCGCGGTGACTGGCTGCTGTTCACCGACGCGGACGTCCGCCACGCTCCGGACACGGTCGGGCGCGCGCTGGCGCTCGTCGAGCGCACGAACCACGACGGCCTCACGCTCCTGCCGGTGCTGGAGACGGGAAGCCTCGCCGAGCGGGCCGTGCAGCCGGCCGCAGCGGTGCTCATCCGCTCCTTCGTCGCGCCCGGGCCGCTCGTCCGCTCGCCACGCTCGTCTGTCGCGATCGCGGCCGGTGGCTTCATCCTCGTCTCGCGTGCCGCCTACGAGGCGGTCGGTGGACACGAGGCGATGCGCCACGAGCTCGTCGACGACCAGATGCTCGCGATCCGCCTCAAGCGGGCGGGCACGCCGCTGCTGCTCGCCTCCTCGGCCGGCCGCGTGCACGTCCGGATGTACGTCGGCGCGCACGAGACGCTGCGTGGCTGGCGGAAGAACACCTCCGCGGGACTCGGCGGTGGCTCCGTCGCCGTTGCGAGCGCGTTCGCGCTCACGGGGGCCGTGGCCTCGATCGCTCCGACGGTCGCGCTCTGGCGGGGCCCGCGCGCGGTCGGCGCAGCCGGGCTCGCCCTCCAGCTCGCCGCGCGGGCCGGATCGCAGGAGGTCGCTCCCACGCCGCGTCGATCCTGGGCGCTCTTCCCTCTCGGCGCCCTGATCCTCTCGCTGCTCTCGCTCGTCAGCTCGCTCGACCGACTCCGGGGTGGCGTCGTCTGGCGCGGCCGACAGTACCCAGCCGACCGCTGAGCGCCGAGGCGCCGCGACCCGCGTCGCGCTGGACAGTCGCAGCGCC
>CAZUVW010000180.1:0-262 GCA_964623875.1 uncultured Gaiellales bacterium | reverse complement strand
AACGACTCGGCGCCACCGCGGGTGCGGATCCCGAACTCGACCTTCAGCTTGGCGCCGGCCCGCCTGATCCGCATCACGAGCTCGGGTCTCGTCGAGCACGGCCCCGTCTCGATCCCTCCCTCCCCCTGCACGGTGCCTCCGGGGCGCTGGCGGTAGTACCACCAGCCATCGCGCATCGTCTCGGAGACGAAGCTCGACGTGCAGGTCGCCCGGGCGCTCGCGGCGTCGTGGGACGCCCCGGTCGGCCCGGTGGCGACGACCC
>CAZUVW010000179.1:1681-5172 GCA_964623875.1 uncultured Gaiellales bacterium | reverse complement strand
AAGGTGAAGGAGCAGGACTTCGTCGGCAAGGAGGCGCACCTGCGCCACCGCGAGGAGGAGCCCGCCGCGCATCTCTGCACGCTCACCGTCGACGATCACACCTCGGCGAGCGGCGTGAAGCGCTATCCGCTCGGCCGTGAGCCGATCGTCCTGCGCGACGGGACGCCGCTCACCGACGCGAAGGGGCGGCGGTCGTACGTCACGAGCGCCGGCGCCGGGCCGTCGCTCGGGCAGTACCTCCTGATGGCATACCTCCCCCCCGAGCACGCGGTCGAGGGCTCGACCGAGCTCGCGGTGCTCACCATGAACGAGCGCTTCCCGGTCACGGTCGCCCGGGTCGGGGCGACGCCGCTGTTCGACCCCGAGAACGCGAGGATCCGGGCGTGAACGGGCTCGGGGCGCTCGGTGCGGGGCGGGCGCATTGCTGGCGCAATGCGCCAGGGAAGGATGGCGAGCGATGAGGGTGCTGGTCTGCGTCAAGCGGGTGCCGCTGACGGGTGGGCGGATCATGCTCAGCGACGACGCGACGGAGCTCGACACGATGCACCTCGGCTTCACGATCAGCCCGCACGAGGAGTGCGGCGTCGAGGAGGCCGTGCGGCTCGTGGAGGCACACGGCGGCGAGTCGGTCGCGCTCTGCCTCGGCCCGGGCGAGGCCGTCGAGCAGCTGCGCGAGACGCTCGCGCTGGGGATCGACCGCGCGATCCACCTCGTCACCGGGCCGGAGGAGTGGGACCCGCAGGCCACCGCTGCCGCGATCGTCGAGGCGATCCGTGCGGACGAGCAGGCCAACGGGGCCTTCGACCTGATCGTGCTCGGCAACGAGTCCGCGGACAGCGGCGGCTACCAGGTGGGGATCCGGATCGCGCACGCGCTCGACCGCCCGATCGCGACCGGGCTCAAGGGCATCGGCGTGGACGGCGGGTCGGTGCGCTGCGAGCGCGAGGAGGGCGCAGGCCGGGACGTCTACGCGCTGCCGCTCCCCGCCGTGGTGAGCGTCAAGGAAGGGCTCAACCTTCCCCGCTACCCGTCCGTGCCGGCGAAGATCCGCGCCAAGTCGAAGCCGGTCGCGTCGAGCGAGGTCACGCGTGTCGAGTCGAGGCTCGAGAAGCTCCGGCTCGTCCACCCGGAGGGCCAGGCGAAGCAGGCGGAGATCCTCGGCGAGGGCACGGCGGCGGCGCCACGGGTCGTCGAGGTGCTGCGGCAGCTGGGGGTGGCGTGATGGCGAGCCTCGTCTACCTCGAGCACGCCGACGGCGGGCTCACCGACGTCTCCACGCAGGCGCTCGCCTTCATACGCACCCTCTCACCGGCCGGCACCGGAGCGATCGACGCTGTTCTTGCAAGTGACAACTTGTCACTTGCCCTCGCTGCGGCCGTCGGAGCCCACGGCTCCGGTGTGCTGCACGTCGCGGAGGACGAGGTGTTCGCGACGCACGCGCCGCTCGCGCTCGCGCGGGCGGTCGTCGCCGCTGTCGAGGTCACCGGCGCGACGCTCGTCGTCGGACCCGGGACCGAGTCGGGCAACGAGGTGCTCGCGCACGTCGCGGCGATCCTCGACGTGCCGTTCGCCGCGAACTGCATCGACGGGACGATCCACGAGGGCGGCGCGACCGTGACGCGGGTCCGCTGGGGCGGCAGCCTCCTCGAGGAGGCACGCGTGCACGGCGTGCCGGCCGTGCTGAGCGTGCAGCCGCACGCGGTTCCGAGCCTGGAGGCGGGTCAGGGCGAGGCAGAGCTGCGTCGGCTGGAGGTCGAGCTCACCGAGCTCGACCGCGCCGTGCGGGTGGTCGACCGGCTCGAGGCCTCGGCGGGCGGGGTCTCGCTCGCGGACGCGAAGGTCGTCGTCACGGGTGGGCGCGGGGTCGGGTCGGCGGAGGGGTTCGCGCCGGTCGAGGAGCTCGCCGGGCTGCTCGAGGGCGCGGTCGGCTGCTCGCGGGCGGTGACCATGGCGGGCTGGCGGCCGCACACCGACCAGGTGGGGCAGACCGGGACGAAGATCGCGCCCGACCTCTACATCGCCTGTGGGGTCAGCGGCGCGACGCAGCACCTGGCCGGGTGCAGGGGCGCGAAGCGCATCCTCGCGGTGAACACCGATCGCGACGCGCCGATCCTCGCGAGCGCGGACTACGCGGTCATCGGCGACCTGCACGAGGTGCTGCCCGCGATCTCGGCCGAGCTCCGGCGGGTGCGCGGGACGTGACCGCCGCGCGGGTCGCCGGGAGCCTGGCTGAAGCCAGGCACCGAGATCCAAGCCGCGGCTGGTTCAGCTGGTGCCTGGCTTCAGCCAGGCTCCAGCCGGGGCACGCATCCGCCTCGAGGGCCTGTCCGTCGTGACTGCCGTCTCCGCCCTCGCGCTCCTCACCGCGGTGGCGCTCGCCGGTGGCGTGTTCGCGCGGCGCGCGCTCTACCTGGGCCGCCTCGTCCGCGCCGGCAAGCCGACGGATCGCTCCGGCCAGGTGCCCCAGCGGGCCCGGAACGAAGCGGTCGTCGTGCTCGGGCAGCGCAAGCTCTTCCAGCGGCTCGTCCCCGGGCTGATGCACGCCTTCATCTTCTGGGGCTTCCTCGTGCTCGGCCCGACGATCGTGATGGCGCTGCTGGGGGCGGTCGATCGTGACTGGACGATCCCGTGGCTCGGCCACCAGGGCTGGTTCTTCCTCCTGGTGGACGTGTTCGCGGTGCTCGTGCTGGTCGGGATCGGGATCGCCGTGTGGATCCGCAAGGTGCAGCGCCCGCGGCGGTTCGAGGGCAGCCACCTCGGCGAGGCTGACCTGATCCTCGCCTGGATCGCGGGCATCGTCACCACGCTGCTGCTCTGGCACGCGACGCGGATCGCCCTCGGCGTCAACGAGTGGCCGGCCGAGTGGTCACCCGTGTCGGACGCGCTCTCGAACCTGTTCGCGGGCGGCGAGACGACCGAGGTCCTCGAGCGCGTCTTCGTCTGGGCCCACGTCCTGCTGATCCTGGGGTTCCTCGCCTACCTGCCGCACTCGAAGCACCTCCACATCGCCACCGCCGCGATCAACGTCTGGTTCGGGCGCACGGGCGCGCGGGGGCGGCTCGAGCCGCTCGACTTCACCGTCGAGGACGAGACGGCGATGCGCTTCGGCACCGCCACGATCGCCGACCTGACGTGGAAGCAGATGATCGACACGATGTCGTGCACCGAGTGCGGGCGCTGCCAAGACGTCTGCCCCGCGTACGCGACGGGCAAGGAGCTGAGCCCGAAGCTCCTGATCATGGGCATCCGCGACCAGCTCTTCGCGGAGGGATCGCAGCTCCTGGCGAGCCGCGCATCCGGGGAGCCCTTCGGCGGCACCGCGCTCGTGGAGCAGCGTGGTCATCGCCACTTTCCAACCGTTGCCGACCTCGTCGAGGCGCAGCGCGGCCGGCACCACGACGTCCTCGAACAGGACTTCGTTGAACCCGGTCTGCCCCGTCATCTTGATGAGCGGGCGCACGGTCACACCCTTGGCACCGGCGATCGGCACG
>CAZUVW010000179.1:0-1671 GCA_964623875.1 uncultured Gaiellales bacterium | reverse complement strand
TCCCGGCCGCGGTCTCGGACGACGTCGTCTGGGACTGCGTCACCTGCGGCGCCTGTGTCCGGGAGTGCCCGGTCGCGATCGAGCACGTCGACCACATCGTCGACCTGCGCCGCAGCCTCGTGATGGTCGACTCGCGCTTCCCGGCCGAGGCCGGGACGATGATGCGCGACCTCGAGCGAGCGCAGAACCCCTGGGGCAAGCCGCAGACCGAGCGCGCCGACTGGGCGGAAGGGCTCGACGTCCGGGTGCTGCAGCCGGGGGAGCCGCCACCCGAGCTCCTCTACTGGGTCGGCTGCGCCGCGTCCTACGACGAGCGCGCCCGCGAGACCGCTCGCTCGCTCGCGACGCTGCTGAACGCCGCCGGGCTCGACTGGGCGATCCTCGGCCCCCGCGAGTGCTGCACCGGCGACCCGGCTCGCCGGATGGGGAACGAGTACACCTTCCAGGCCTACGCGGAGCAGAACGTCGGCACGCTCGGCGAGGCCGGGGTGACGCGCATCGTCGCCACCTGCCCCCACTGCTTCAACACCCTGGCGAACGAGTACCCCGACTTCGGCGGGCGCTACGAGGTCGTGCACCACACGGAGCTGCTCGCCGAGCTCCTTCGCGAGGGCCGCCTGGCGCCGGTCGCCGGGAGCGAGGCGATCGCGTACCACGACTCGTGCTACCTCGCCCGCCACAACGACGTGATCGCGGCGCCGCGCGCCGTGCTCGGCTCGATCGCCCGCCCCCTCGAGCTGGCGCGCAGCGGCAAGCGCACGTTCTGCTGCGGCGCCGGGGGCGCGCACATGTGGATGGAGGAGCGCGGCACCGCGATCAACGAGGAGCGTGCGCGCGAGGCGGTCGGATCCGGCGCGGACACGCTCGCGGTCGCGTGCCCGTTCTGCACGGTGATGCTCGACGACGGGATGCGCCAGGTCGGTGGCGGGCTGCGGGTCGCAGACGTGGCGACGCTCCTCGCCGAGGCCCTGCCTGCGGCGGTGCCAGCGGGATCCCGCTCCTCGACCGCCCCGGAGGCGACGTGAGGGCGCTCGCGCAGAGCCTGGCGCGGCTCGGGACGGAGTCGGCGTTCGAGGTGCTGGCGCGCGCCAAGGCGCTGGAAGCGGACGGCCGGAGGATCATCCACCTCCAGATCGGCGAGCCCGACTTCGACACCCCGCCGCACGTCGTCGAGGCCGCCGCGCAGGCGCTGCGCGACGGGCACACCCACTACTGCCCGGCGCCGGGGATCCCGGAGCTGCGGGAAGCGGCCGCCGCGTACCTCTCCCGCACCCGCGGGCTCGCGATCGAGCCCGGGCGAGTGCTCGTCACGCCCGGCGCCAAGCCGTTCCTCTTCTTCGGCGTGCTCGCGACCTGTGACCCGGGCGACGAGGTCATCTACCCGAATCCGGGCTTCCCGATCTACGAGTCCGTGATCCGCTGGTCGGGCGCGACGCCCGTGCCCCTGCCCATCACCGAGGATCGCGGGTTCGCGTTCACCGCGCAGGACGTCGCCGACCGGCTCACCGCTCGCACCCGGCTGATCATCCTCAACTCCCCGGCCAATCCCACCGGCGGCGTCGTGCCGGGAGACGTCGTGGACGAGCTGGCCGACGTGCTCGCCGAGCACGACTGCTGGATCCTCTCGGACGAGGTCTACTCGGAGATGGTCTACGAGGGCGAGCACGCGTC
>CAZUVW010000178.1:2673-5180 GCA_964623875.1 uncultured Gaiellales bacterium | reverse complement strand
GGCCGGGCGGGGCCGGGCGGGCCGGGCGGGGCAAGCCCCGCCCCTACAGGCGCCCGGCGGCGACGATGCGGGCGAGGAACTGCTGCGTGCGCTCCTCGCGCGGTGCGCCGAGGAGCTGGTCCGGCGGGCCCTGCTCGAGGATCGCGCCCGCGTCGAGGAAGCACACGCGGTGCGCGACGTCGCGCGCGAAGCCCATCTCGTGGGTCGCGATCAGCATGGTCATCCCGGCCGCGGCGAGCTCGCGGATCACGTCCAGCACCTCGGCCACGAGCTCCGGGTCGAGCGCGCTCGTGATCTCGTCGAGCAGCAGCAGGTCGGGCTGCATCGCCAGCGCGCGCACGATCGCGACGCGCTGCTGCTGGCCCCCCGACAGCCGGTCGGGGTACTCGTCGCGCTTCTCCGCCAGCCCGAACCGCTCGAGCAGGGCGTCGGCCCGCGCGTTCGCGTCTGCCCGCCCGAGCTTCAGCACCTTGCGGGGTCCGAGCGTGACGTTGTCGAGCACGCTCATGTGCGGGAAGAGGTTGAAGGACTGGAACACGATGCCGATGCGGCGCCGCACCGCGTCGACGTCGGTGCCGCGGGCCGTGATCTCCTCGCCGCCGAGCACGATGCGACCTGCGGCGATCGGCTCGAGCAGGTTCACGCAGCGCAGCAGCGTCGACTTCCCCGAGCCCGACGCCCCGATCAGGCAGACGACCTCGTGCTCTGCGAGCGAAAGGTCGATGCCGCGGAGCACCTCGAGCTTGCCGAAGCTCTTGTGGACGCCCTCGACGCGGAGCAGCGCGGCGCCGCGCTCGGTCATGCCGCCCTGCCTGCCTGCTGGCGCCTGCGGTCGCGTGCGACCAGCCAGTCGGTGAACCTCGCGAGCGGGATCGTCAGCAGCACGAACAGCGTCGCCGCGACGAGGAACGGCGTCCCGTTGAACGTCGCCGCGTTCTCGATCTGCGCCTGGCGGAACGCCTCGACGACGCCGAGCGTGGCGACGAGCGCGGTGTCCTTCTGCAGCCCGATGAAGTCGTTGAGCAGCGGCGGGATCACGCGGCGCACCGCCTGCGGGAGCACGACGTGGCGGAGTGCCTGGTGGCGCGAGAGCCCGAGCGAGCGGGCGGCGGCCTCCTGGCTCGGGTGAACCGACTCGATGCCGGCGCGGTAGACCTCGGACACGTACGCGGTGTACACGAGCACGAGGGCCACGACGGCCCAGAAGAACGCCGAGGTCGGGATGCCCTCGACGCCCAGAGCGGGCATCCCGAAGCCGAGCATCATCACGACGAGGATCGTCGGGATCCCGCGGAAGAGATCGGAGTAGACGACGGCGAGCGCTCGGAGCGGGAAGAACACGGGGCCCGGGAGGCTCCGCAGCACGGCGAGGAACAGCGCCGCCGGGAGGATGAAGACCTCGGCGGTGAGGAAGAGCTTCACGTTGACCCAGAACGCGTCGAGGATCGCAGGGAACGACTCCCGGTACAGCTCCCAGTCGAAGAAGTAGGCCTTGAACTCGCCCCAGCCGGGCGAGCGCGTGATGAGCACCACGATGACCGCCGCGAAGACGACGGTCGAGAGCACGGCGATCCCGACCGTCCGCGCCTCCTTCGAGACGCGGACGGTCGGGCCGCCGAGGATCCGTGAGCTGCGGTCGCCCGTGGCGCGCTACTTCAGGTCGGGCGCGCCGGCTCGGGCGAGGTACTGGTTCTGGATCTTCGCGATCGTGCCGTTCGCCCAGAGGTTGCCGATCGCGCGGTCGACGCAGCTGCGCAGCGCGTTGCCCTTCTGGAACACGAGGCCGAAGCGCTCCCTCGTCCCCTTCGTCGGCAGCTTGCCGACGATGGTTCCGTCGTCGAGCTGGACGGCGACGACGTAGAAGGCCGTCGGCAGGTCGACGACGATCCCGTCGATCTGGCCGTTCTTGAGCGCCTGGATCGCGGCGTCGTTCGTGTCGAACACGCTCGGGCTCTGGCTGGGCTTGATGTTGCGCGTGATGTACGTGTAGCTCGTCGTCCCGACCTGCGCGCCCAGCTTGTACTTCTTCAGGCCGGCGATCGTCTTGACCTTGGCGATGGGCGTGCCCTTGCGCGCCACCACGGACTGGTTGACGAAGTAGTAGCCGCGCGAGAAGTCGACGGCCTTCGCGCGCTCGGGTGTGACGGAGACCTGGGTGACGTAGAAGTCGAACGGCTTCTTGCCCGGCCGGTACGAGTTGTTGAACGGCACGTACGTCCACTCGACGGCGGACCTCGCGAGCCCGAGCTCCTTCGCGATCGCGTACACGACCGCCGACTCGTAGCCCTTGCCGCTGTAGGGGTTCGAGACCTTCCAGGGCTTCTTCTCCGCGCCACCGAACCACGGCGGGAAGGCGGGATTGTCGGCGCCGACCGTCAGCTTGCCCTCCTTCAGGAGGTTCAGCGAGGCAGGCGAGCAGCCGGGGATCGCGGCGACGGACGACCGCGAGCCGCTCGCCGTGGCGACCAGCGCGAGCGCCGCGCCGACGGTCACGACGAGGGTGGTGA